>WRFD01000087.1 GCA_009778955.1 Desulfobulbus sp. | reverse complement strand
GCTTTGCCGTGGGACACAATCTCCTGATGGGTGCGCAGGTGGGCAAAAAGGGTGAGGAAGAGGATGAACATGGTCATCATCAGGTCCGACCAGGCAATGGACCAATGGACCGGCCTGGGTGGCGTCCGTGAGCGGTAGAAAGAATCCTCGACCACGAAGACCGGTTGGCTGGCATGCAGCCATTCCGGCTGCGGGAGAGACGACGGCGAACGACCGGGGGGAGCCGATGCAATCGATTCCTGTGCTTCGTCTGGTTCGGGAGGGGGATGGGATGTATTTGCCATAGTCGTCTTTCGGCTGTCGCGGACCGGAACAAAAGGGTGTTGCACGTTTTTTTGTCTGGCTGCCGTATTGTAGCAGACTGTTGAAAAAAATCCAGTGCTTGTCGGCCCTGCTTCCGTTATCGATTCGGCGCCTTTCCCCCAAAAAAAATCCCCTGCCGTCCTTAGGGGCGACAGGGGGTCGAAGCCTCAGAAAAAAGGTGAATTTTACTTACTTTTCATCATCCTGGAGGGACTTGACCAGCAGTGCGCCGGCCATGCCCAGCAACCCGATGTCCTTGACCTGATTCTTCGCGGTCAGCGACATCTGGGTCAGGAGACTGCGGCGCAGGGACACCTTGGGCATCTCCTGCGGAGCCTCTTTCATCAGCAGTTCCATGTCGCCCTTCTTGCTGCCAAAGTACATGCCGTGGGGGCCGATCTGGACCGCTTTGGAGGTCAGGCCAGCCGCGCCTTTTTTCACATACTGCGCCACATCCGACTTGGGATCGTCGAGATCGCCAAAGATCCGGGCCCGGGCCAGGCAGGTCAGCACGCAGGCCGGCTCCAGCCCCTCGGCAACGCGAGGCATGCAGTAGGTGCACTTGTCCACCTTGCCGAGGCTGCCATCGTCCTTGAGCGCTTCGTCAACATAACGGGCGCCGTAGGGGCAGGCGTCGCGGCAGGCGCCGCAGCCGATGCAGCGTGCGCGATCGACCTGAACCGTGCCGTTGAACGGATCCTTCCAGGTGGCCGCGATTTCCATGGTCACGGTCTTGCCGCTCTTTTTGTCCTTGAAAGTGGCGTTGACCTTTTCGGCCGGGCAAGCCGGCACGCAGGACGGGGTATTGCAGTGGTTGCACAGACCGGGATAATAGGTGGCGGCCATGCCAGTCGAGGTGATCTCCGGTCCCAGGCGATGCACCCAGTTGCGGCTGTATTGAGCGGGCACTTCCCACTCGGCCTTACAGGCGATAACGCAGGCATGGCAGCCCACGCACCTGTCGACATCTATAATCATGCCATATTGCATAGAGACTCTCCTTCAGGGGTAATCGTGTCTGACTCTACGGGACGAGATCCGCCGATCAGCTGACTTTCACAAGTTTGACAAAGTTGTTGCGCATGCCAAGGGCGCCGGTTTCCGGATCCACCGCCACCTTGGTGATCAGGCTCTGGTCGTCGACGCCCTTGTTGTAACCAACGGTCAGCTCGGGGTTCATCGAACCGAAGCCATGGTACATGTAGACGCAATCCTGACGGATGCCCGGCGTGACCTTGACCTTGGTGGTGGTGCGCGACTTGACGCCGTCCTGGTTGATCAGGGCCACGGTGTCGCCTTCCTTGAGTCCCAGCTTGGCGGCCTGTTTGTCGTTGAGCCAGACCGGGTTGGCGCCATTCTCCGCCATCAGCCACACGTTGTTCTGGCTGCGGTTGAAGGTGTGGAGCGGCGAACGGCCGTAGAGCAGGCGAAAGTATCCCTCGGGCGGCTGTTCCACCGGGATGTAGGTGGGGATGCCCGGATAGCCGTGGTCTTCCATTTCCTTGCTGTAAAAATTCACGGTCAGGTCCATGTCGCCGTACGGACTCTCGCCGGGCTGGATGTGGATGCCGCCTTCGGCCTTGATCTTGTCGAGCGACAGTTGGACCCCGGCCAGCATTTTGTTGACACCTTCTTCCTGGGTCTGGATCGGGATCTTCTCGCCGTAACCCATGCGCTTGGCGATTTCGTTGGTGATGTAGACGCTTTCTTTGCGCTCGAATCCGGGCGCCACCAGAGGCATGCGGGGCGCGATGTACTGCTTGTGCTCCTCGGCCAGGTTCCACTGGGTGCCGGTCTTGATCAGGTCGCAGCGTTCCAGATACGAGCAGTCGGGCAGCAGGATGTCGGCGAACATGGTGATGTCGGTGGGCAAGAGGTCGACGCACATGACGAAGTCCATCTGCTCCAGCATCTTGATCGTCTTTTCCTGGTTGGGAATGGTATGGATCGGGTTCTGGCCCCAGATGACGCAACCCTTGATCGGGTATGGCTTGCCGGTAATGGCGGTGTCGCGGATCATGTCGGTCGGGGTGCCGGGGGGAGAAAAATGGTGGACGTTGGCCAGTTTATGGAGGCTCTTGTCATGGTTTTCGCCTTTCGGCCAGGAGTAATTGTCCAGTCCTTCCACGTCAACGGGTTCGACGAAGCCGCCCTTGACGCCGAAGGCGCCGAGCAGCCCGGTGAGGCAGGCCAGGGCGCGCTGACGCTGGAAGTCATTGCCGTACCAGGAAACGTGGCGGCCAGGATGGACGGAGACATGGGGCATATTGGCGGCCAGCAATTCGGCCACTTCCTTGATCTGGGCGGCGGGCACGTCGCATTCCTTGGCCGCTTTCTCCAAGGTCCACTGCTTGATGCCCTCGGCCATCTTGCCGAAGCCTTCGCCAGAATTTTCAACGAAAGAGGCGTTGTACTTCTTGTTCTCGATCAGATAGTTCATGATCGCCAGCAGGAAGGCGGTGTCGGTCCCGGGACGGATTTGGACCCAGATGTGCGATTTGGCCGCAGAGGCCGAATAGCGGGGGTCGACCACGACCAGCTTGGCGCCGTTCTCCAGTCCCTTGAGGTATTGTTTGATATGGGACACGTGGATATTCTCGCCGAAATGGCAGCCGACCAGGAAAATGACCTTGGCGTTGGCCATGTCGACGTTTTCGTCGGGGGGAAGGTCAATGGTGAGGAGATAGGCAGCATCGCGGCTGCCGCGGCATTGGTAGAACGATGCCTCGGAGATGTTGTGGGTTCCCACGGTGTTTTCGAAAAAATCCATGGGATAGGTGGAGGTGGAGCCGTGGGGAAACATGGAGATGCCCTTGGTGCCGTACTGGTCGGCAACGGCCTTCAGTTTGCTGCCGCAGGTGTCGAGGGCCTCTTCCCAGGAGATGCGCTGCCATTTGGGCGCGCCCCGCTTGCCCACGTTCTTCAGCGGGTATTTGAGGCGGTCCGGATCATAGAGCAGTTTGATGCCGGCATTGCCGCGGGCGCAGATGGAGACGCCGTTGTCGATTGATTTCGGGTTGCCTTCGAGCTTGATCAGACGGCCGTCGCGGATCCTGCCGACCAACTGGCACCGCCAGAAGCACATCTCGCACACCCCGCCGACCGCGGTTTGGGTGTTCTTGAAGCTCCCTGGAGCAACCAGGGGCGCCTTGACAACTCCTGACTCCGCCTTGGCCGTCACTTTGGACAGCGGCACGGACGCAGCGGCAATCGAGGCGGCCTTGAGAAAGGTCCGCCTGGTAAGGTTCATTGCCATTTACTGTTCCTCCTTGGTGAAGAAATCGATTAACTGTATCGACACCCGATAAAAAGGATGCCGAGCTTCTTGCATGCTTTTTTCCTGAAACCGTACAAACCACGGCCGAAAAAGGGTTTGAAGAAAAAGTTCTTCGTCGTCAAACATGGCTTCACCGGCCAATGCAGCCAAAAATTCGAGTTCAAACTGAATGTGATCCGCGGGTTCGGTCTCTGAGCGCAGATCAAAACCCCGTTCGCGGTAAAAATCTCTGGTCCGTTCGGTGGTCCGGCCATGGAGAGAGCCATCGCCATCAAGGTAGACCGAGGCATAGGGAGGAATGGTGGTTCCCGGTGCAGCGGTGATGAACAGGCTGGTGTAGGCGGTGCGCAGATCGTCGAGGGGATCGGCGGTTTTTTCCCGCCATGTCCGTAGTTCCGCAAGCTCGGCCGACCAGTCGAGGGAGGCGAGCAGCGACTCAAAGGCGTCGAAAAACGGTTCGTTGCAAAAGGCGGGGTCGGGATAGCGCATGGTGAGCGCCAAAAAAGAATAGAGGGAACTGAAGGTGGCGGCTTCGGTTGCCGGGGCGTCGCCCTGATCGGAAGGTAAGCTGTGTGCGGCCATGGTGCAAAGTATACTGGCGGATCGGTGACGGACGATCTGCGTGACCTCGGTTGACGGTCGGGGGAATGGGGGTTGCGAGGCTCCGTTACGGGAGCCAGTTGCCGGCGAAAAGCCGCTTTCCTGCAGTTGACCCGCCTGCCTCTTATCGTTCTTCAAATCCTGCCTACTATAGCATATAATCTTTTTTTCCACAAGATGCCTGTATTCCGCTAAAGGTTTCGATGCGGCTGGCCGATACGACGATAAGAGAGATGTGTCTGCTCATGGATGAGAGTCAGCGCCTTGTTCCGCCATCATCGTCAATGAAACCAGGGAAGGAATCATGAAGATCGCAGAATCCGCTATTCAACTGGCCAGTTCACGAACCGCCGCCGATTATTCCGAAAGCCAGGAATCGCTCACCGTGTGGCGCCCCGACAAGGCGGCCGTCCGCACTGAGCGCCGGGACGATGCCGACGACACCCTCAAACAGCAGGCTGACAAACTTATCCAGGAGGCAACCAAGGTGTCGCTGTCCGACGCGGCCAAACTGCAGCGGGCCTCTGTGGCTGCGGAATCAGCCAAGATCGGTGATTCAAAGCTGTTGGACCAGCCGATTGCCGACCTGAATCTGCTCATTCTCATAGCGTTGTTCGAAAGACTCACCGGCCAGAAATCCAGGGCGACCGAGGCGTGGGCCGCGCAGCAGGCCGTAGCGCAGGCCGCGCAGCAGACCGGCCAGGGTCAGACCCCGGTCCAGGAGGGAGGGCAGGGCGTGCAGTTGCCTCCGGGATGGGCGTTGCGCTACGAGCGCCATGAAACCTACCACGAATCGGAATCCACCACCTTCAATGCCCAGGGCACGGTGATCACCGCCGACGGCCAGCAGATCGAAATCGGCATCCAATTGAACATGAGCCGGAGCTTCACCTCGACGATGGACGAAGTGTTGCAAATCGGCCAGGCCGCGCTCAAGGATCCGCTGGTGATCAATTTTGGCGGCACTGCCGCCCAATTGACCCAAAAGACCTTCAGTTTCGACATCGACGCCGACGGGGTCGACAACCAGATTGCCTTTGTCGGCCCTGGTTCCGGCTTTCTGGCCCTTGACATCAACAATGACGGCGTGATCAATGACGGAGGCGAGTTGTTCGGCGCCAAAACCGGCGACGGTTTTGCCGAGTTGGCCGCCTACGACACCGACCACAACGGCTGGATCGACGAGAACGACGCCATCTTTTCCCGGCTGCGGATCTGGATCAAGACCGCATCGGGCGAGGATCAATTGCTAAGCTTGAAGGATCAAGGCATCGGCGCCATCTACCTCGGCCGCATCGACACTCCCTTCAGCGTCAAGGACGACAGCAACACCCTCCAAGGGCAGGTCCGCGCCACCGGTCTTTTTCTGTTCGAGAATGGCGGAGCGGGCACCATGCAGCAACTGGATCTGGTCGCCTGAGTCGGTTCTGTCGCGCATATCAGCACGGGTGAATCGCCTTCATGCCAAGCGGTTCGTCATTTCACCCCCTCTGTTTTTCGACCAAGAAAATTAAGTGAGTTTTGCGCCCCCTTGCCCGCTGGCGAGTGAGGGATTTTAGCCCCTTTTCAATTCATTTGCGTCCGCTGCTGCGGTCCGGGCGGAAAAGCCGCCCGGCTGCGCCGGGCAACGGCAAGGAGAGCAGGCATGGAAATTCAGGTTCCCGCAGGAGTCAAAAACAAGGAAGATGTGGTGGTCACCGTTGAGACGACCGCCGCCCATTACGGCAGCGGTTTGGTTGAGGTGTTTGCGACTCCGGCAATGGTCGCCCTGATGGAAAAGACCTGTCTGGTCTCGGTGCTTCCCTATCTGCCCGAAGGATTCGGCACGGTGGGAATCAAGGTCGATATCGCCCACACCAAGGCGACGCCGGTCGGGATGAAGGTCAGCTGCGAGTCAACCCTGGTCGAGGTGGATCGCCGCCGGTTGGTGTTCGAACTGGTGGCCCAGGACGAGAGAGGCGAAATCGGCCGGGGCCGGCATGAGCGCTTCATCATCGAGACCAAAAAATTCATGGAAAAATTGTAATGCGATTTTCAAAATTTCCATAATGGCCTTCGTCATTGCGAGCGCAGCGAAGCAATCCAACCTTGCGCATATTTCTCTTGATTGCCGCGTCGCTTCGCTTCTCGCAATGACAGAAACGGCGGGAGGCTTCTCGCGGCGACAAGTTTAATATCGCAATATTGATGGCGAATTGATCTGTCTCCGGATGCGGGGCTGGGGAAGCGTCCTACGCCTGGCCCGTTTTCCTGGGATGGTAACGGCTCAGCACGCCGTACAGCATGTCGGGCAGGTCGTTTTTCTGGCGGGAACTGCGCTGGATCTGCTTGAGGCATTTGTCGAAGGTGAGCGCTTCGCCGAGAAAGATATGCCGGAGCAATAGCGAGATCAGCCTGGTGATGGTGGTCAGGTTGGCGATGCGGGCCTGGAGTTCGTGGTCGCGGTCAAAGGCGGTTGAGGCGAAAATTTCGACCGGCTTGCCGTTGACCTCGCTCACCGAAAGATACCACTTGTTGCGATCGCGGTCGACGGTCCGGTACCGCTTGCCGTCGAGCACATCCGGCAGTTCGCCCTCGCCTTCGATCGACTGCGGGATCGCCTCGGGAAGGATCGGCTCGTTCTGATGGCGAAGCCATAGCCGCTTCACCACCTCCGGTTGTTCCTGAACGGCACGGGCGAGGGCGGTGCAGGAGGGGCAAAGTTTCTGAACGGCGCCGGCTTGCGCTTCTTGAAGGTTGCAGATCGTACAGAGAGAAGGGATGGGCTCGACGGTCACGATGCAACTCCATGTGGTTGAAAATCGGTTGACGGGACCTCCAAAAGCCGTCCCCGCAATCTTTCGACAATACACCGGCGGCAAAAAAAGACAAGATGCCGGCCGGCTTTTTTCGGCTTCCCCCTTTTTCCCCGTTCCTGCCCCGCATCCATCCTGTCCCGATTTCCCGCGCCATGCCGCCACCGGTCCTGCCGCCTTTTCCCTTGCACTCTCATGCGGGATTGGTAAAATCTATCATTTTGCAATCAGTTTCGCCACGATGCCTTTTTTCTTTCGCTCAATCAGGAACGACAATGGACTACAGGGAAACACTGAACCTGCCGCAGACGCAATTCAAGATGAAGGCCAACCTGACCCAGCGCGAGCCCATGGCGCTCAAGCGTTGGGACAAGGATAATCTGTACGGAAAAGTGCAGGCAGCCACCGCCGGTCGCCCCCTGTTCGTGCTCCATGACGGCCCGCCCTATGCCAACGGCAACATCCATTTGGGCACGGCCTTCAACAAGGTGCTCAAGGACATCATCCTCCGGTCCAAGCGGATGGCCGGCTTCAACGCGCCCTACATTCCCGGTTGGGACTGCCACGGCCTGCCGATCGAGCACAATGTCGACCTGGAGCTGGGGGAAAAGAAAGAGACCATCTCCACCTTGGGCAAACGCTCGGCCTGCCGCAGTTACGCCGAAAAATGGATCAAGAAGCAGAAGGAGCAGTTCAAGCGCCTGGGAGTCATCGGCGACTGGGACCATCCCTATCTGACCATGAACTACCCCTACGAGGCGACCATCGCCCGTGAGTTCAACAAATTTCTCCTCTCCGGCGCAGTGGTCCGTTCCAAGAAGCCGGTCTACTGGTGCGCGACCTGCGGCACGGCCCTGGCCGAGGCAGAGGTCGACTATGCTGATCACGCCTCGCCCTCGGTCTACGTCAAGTTTCCGGTGATTGACGACCTCGGCCCGTTGGCGCCGGAACTGGCGGGCCGCAAAGTCGCGGTGCTCATCTGGACCACCACTCCCTGGACCCTGCCGGCCAACCTGGCCATCGCCTTCCACCCCGATTTCGAATACGCGGCGGTGGCGGTCGGCGACGAGACCTGGATTTTGGCCAAGGAACTGGCGGTCGCCTGCATGGAGCAGTTCGGCATCGAACAGTATGCGATCCTCGCCACCTTTTCCGCAACCCTCCTTACGGGCAAGCGCTGCCGCCATCCCTTCATGGAGCGCGATTCCCTGATGGTGCTGGCCGATTACGTTACCGCCGATTCGGGCACCGGCTGCGTCCATACCGCGCCCGGCCACGGCGCCGACGACTACCTCACCGGCCTACGTTACGGCTTGGATATTCTTTCACCAGTGGATGACGCCGGCTGCTACACCGCCGAAGCCGGGCGCTACCAGGGAGAGCGGATTCCCCAGGTCAACCGGCGGATCATCGCCGACCTGGCCGCCGAAGGTTTTTTGATTAAGGAGGCGTCGATCCGCCACAGCTATCCCCATTGCTGGCGCTGCAAGGAACCGGTGATGTACCGGGCCACGGCCCAGTGGTTCATTTCCATGGACAAGCCCGATCTGCGCGCCAAATCACTGGCTGCGATCAACGAAGTCAAATGGACGCCGTCCTGGGGGCAGCAGCGGATCTACGGCATGATCGAGGCCCGGCCGGATTGGTGCCTGTCGCGGCAACGCGCCTGGGGCGTGCCCATCACCGTGCTGACCTGCACCGCCTGCGGCGAGATCATCAAAAACCAGGCGGTCTGCGACCGGATCGACCAGTTGTTCATGCAGGAGGGCGCCGATGCCTGGTTCAAGCACCAGGCCGCCGATTTCATCCCCGAGGGCGTGGCCTGCGGCTGCGGCGGTCACGAGTTCGCCAAGGAGTCGGACATCCTCGACGTCTGGTTCGATTCCGGCGTGAGCCACGCGGCGGTAATCGAAAATCGGTCGGAATTGCGGGCCCCGGCGGATCTCTATCTGGAAGGCAGCGACCAGCACCGGGGCTGGTTCCAGTCCTCCCTGCTCACCGCGGTGGGCGCCAGGGGCCGCGCGCCCTACCTGGGCGTGCTCACCCATGGCTATGTGGTCGACGGGTTGGGTAAGAAAATGTCCAAATCGGTGGGCAACGTGGTGGCGCCCCAGGAGGTGATCGACCAGTACGGCGCCGAGGTGTTGCGGTTGTGGGTGGCCAGCGAGAACTACCAGGACGACGTCAAGGTTTCGGATGAAATCTTAAAACACGTCTCCGACGCCTACCGCAAAATGCGCAATACCCTGCGCTTTCTTTTAAGCAACCTCTACGATTTCGATCCGGTAAAGGACAGTGTTGCGCTTTCGGATCTCCACGAGATCGACCGGTGGGCTTTGGCCCGATTTGCCGAACTGAACGAGCGCATCATCCGCGCTTACGAGCGCTACGAGTTTCATGCCGTCTACCACGGGCTGCACAATTTCTGCGGCACCACCATCTCCAGTCTCTATATGGACGTGCTCAAGGACCGGTTGTACTGCTCGTTGCCGGGCGGCCCGGAACGGCGCGCCGCCCAGACGGTGATCCACCGGATTCTCGACGGCCTGTTGCGGCTGATGTCGCCGGTTCTCTGCTTCACGGCCGCCGAGGCCTGGGAGCATCTGTACCGGTTGGAACAGGATGGGCCGCTTGAACGCAGCATCTTTTTTACCGATTTTGCCGAGGTGGACGACGTCAGGCAGGATGCGGCCTTTGACGAGCGATGGAACCGGCTGTTGGCCCTGCGCGGCGCCATCACCAAGGTGCTGGAGGGGGCGCGTCAGGACAAGGTGATCGGGCTGGCGCTCGATGCCGTGGTGGTCCTGCGGGCCAATGGAGAGTGGGCGGAGTTCGTGGCTGGCAGCGCGGAACAACTGCGGGAGTTGTGCATCGTTTCCGGCCTGAGCCTGGCGGACGGGCAAGAGGGCGGTATGGTCTTTGTGGAGGCCGAGGGGCTTGCGGGCATCGAGATCGCGGTCGGGCCGGCGCCTGGCGCCAAGTGCGAGCGGTGCTGGACCATTTCAGCCACGGTCGGTGAGGATGCGGCCCACCCCAGCCTCTGCACCCGCTGTGCTGCAGTGGTTCGCCAACTGACAGCCTGAAGGGGCGGCGGTGATGTTTGTCTTTTTCCTGATCATCCTGGCGGTGGTCTGTATCGACCTGGCGAGCAAGGCCTGGATCATCGCTCATTTCGCCCTGTACGAGAGCTTAGAGATCATCCCCGGCCTGTTCAGCCTGACCCATTTGACCAACAACGGCGCCGCCTTCGGCATGCTTGCCGGGCAGCCGGCGCTCTGGCGGCAGGCGTTCTTCATTGCCGCAGCCGCCATCGCCCTG
>WRFD01000086.1 GCA_009778955.1 Desulfobulbus sp. | reverse complement strand
CGACGAGGAACACCGTTTTGGGGTGGCCCACAAGGAGAGGATCAAGAAGATCAAGGCAACGGTGGACGTGCTCACCCTGACCGCCACGCCGATTCCGCGAACCCTGCAAATGTCGCTGTTGGGCATCCGCGATCTTTCCGTCATCTCGACGCCGCCGCAGCAGCGGCGTTCTGTCAAGACCTTCCTGGCCAAGCATGACCCTCTGGTGATCCGCGAAGCGGTGACCAGGGAGATGGAACGGGGAGGCCAGCTTTTTTTCGTCCACAACCGGGTGCAGTCCATCCATCGAATGGCCGACACCATCGCCGCCCTGGCGCCTCAGGCGCGGATCGGCGTCGCCCATGGCCAGATGCCGGGCCAGCATCTGGAAGAGATTATGGTGCGGTTCATCAACCACGAACTGGATGTCCTGGTCTGCACCACCATCATCGAGTCGGGGCTGGACATTCCCAACGCCAACACCATCATCATCAATCGTGCCGACCATCTCGGGCTGGCCGACATCTATCAACTGCGCGGCCGGGTCGGGCGCTCCTCGCGTCAAGCCTATGCCTATTTACTGGTGACATCCCTTGACCACCTGACAGCCGATGCCCAGCAACGCCTGCGCGCCCTGATGGACTGTTCGGAGCTGGGCGGAGGATTCAAGCTGGCCATGAACGACCTGCAGATCCGGGGCGGCGGCAACCTGTTGGGGGTGTCGCAATCGGGCCACATCGCTGCCGTGGGGTATGATCTGTATCTGGAGCTGCTGCAGGCCACGGTGGCCGATTTGAAAAGCAAGGCTTTGTCCGGGGAGGCGACGCTGCCGGCGGATGCATTCGATCCTGAAATCAAGCTCAAGGTAGCGGCCTTCCTGCCGGACAGCTACATCCCGGATGCGAGCCAGCGATACCATGCCTATCGCCGCCTGGCCATGGTCGGTTGCGGGACTGAGGAGGAATTGGACGATCTGTGCGCCGAGTTGATCGACCGCTACGGCCCGCTGCCGCCAGAAGCCGTGAACCTGGCCGCCATCATCGGCCTCAAGCAGCGGCTGCGGTCGCTTGGCATCGTCAAGCTCGAACAGGGACCCAATGCACTGGTCTATTCCTTCGTGCCCGACCCGCCCTTTGATCCATCGCGCATCTTCGGGCTGCTGCAACAGAAAGTGGAAAAAAAGAGGGGGCGCGCCGCCGCTTCCGTCCGGCTGACACCCGACCAACGTCTGGTTGTGCCGCTCGCCATCCGGGACAACGTCTTTGCCGGCATTCAATCGACGCTGGCTTTTCTGCAAGGATGATCCTTATGGCCGCCATGAATGCCGCCCCGTGCGAGAAGATCGTCCCGCAACTCCCTTGGCACAGGATCGAAACCGTGCTCCTGGATATGGACGGAACCCTGCTGGACAAGCATTTCGACGATTATTTCTGGGAACAGTATGTGCCCGAACATTACAGCCTTCTGCACGACATCCCGATCGAGACGGCCAAGGAGCAGTTGTTGGAGAGGTATCACCGGGTGCGACACACCCTTGATTGGTCTGACCTGAGCTATTGGTCCCGCGAATTGGGGCTTGATCTGCTGGAGTTGAAGCTGCGGATCAACCACCTGATCTGCGTGCACCCATATGTTATTGAATTTTTGGAATATTGTTCGTGGGGTCGCAAGAAGCTCTACCTGATCACCAATGCCCATCCGGGCACGCTGGCCGTCAAGCTGGAGAAAACGGCCATCGGCGCCTGGTTTGACCGCGTGGTCTGCGCCGAGGAGATCGGGCGGGCCAAGGAGGAGGCCGAGTTCTGGCCTCGGCTGGAGCGATTGCTGCATTTCGACAAAAGCCGCACCCTGCTGGTGGACGACACCGAGAAGGTGTTGGCCGCCGCAGCAGAATACGGGCTGGCCTATCCGCTGTTTGTCGCCCGTCCAAGCAGCCGTCAGCGAGTCAGCTATTCCTGCGCGTTCCCCTCGATCGAGTACTTCAAGGAACTGCTGCCCCGGCAGGATGCGAGCAAAACGCAATAAAAAAGCCGCCCCGTCATGGACGGGGCGGCTTTAGCGGACAGGGGCGCGTGAAAGACGTCCGGCTCACGCTTTTTTCTTGGTTTTGGCCGGGCTGCTGGAACTTTTTTTCTTTTTCAGCTCTTCAATTTCCATCTGCAAGTTCTCGATGGATGTGATCAGCGGTGCGGGATCGAAGAAGGCGGGCTGCTCCTCCTTGGGTTGCTCAAGTTTCTGCAACCGGGCCGGAATATCGCCCAACATTTTTTCAGGGGTGGTGGTCTGAAGCTGCTGCACGGTCTCGCCGATCTTGTCTTCCAAGGTGGCGACCTGTGCTTGAACGGTCTCAAGGGTTTTGCCGGAGGCGGTCAATTCGGAAGCAATGGCGCCCAGTTGACCGGCCGAGGCAAAGTCGGCGCTTTTATCCTCCATGGCCTGGATCTTGCCGGCGAGCGCGGCAAATTGATCGTTCAGCACCTGTTGGCTTTCGGCTACCTTGCGCACTTCACCGGCGACAATGGATTGCAGCTCTTCCTTGAAGCTCGTATCAGGGGCAACTGCCGCCGCTGTCACAAGGGACGGCGAAGCCGAGCAGGATGCTGATGTTTCCTTGCATTGGCCGAAGCGGGAGGAAAACCGGGCGCAGATCGGCTGGCACAAGGCGCATACGCTCTTGGTGACAGCCTGATACATGGAGGCGGCCGTTTCCCTGTTGACCAGGGAGACGGCGAAAAGAAAGATGCCGATGAGAAAGGCGATGCAGAATGCCAGGCCAATGACCATGGCAATGGCCCACTGCACCAGCCGGAAAGCCCCGATGATGATCTGTCCGATGGCGCTGAACAGGCCTGCTTCAGGGGATGCGCTGGTCAGGTAGGCCAGCAGAACGAAAACCAGAAGAACAATTCCCGCCTTGAGGAGCGGTGCACGCATCGTATTTTCTTTCATACAGTAAGTATTCCTCCGTTGGGAAACCGCCATCCACTTGCGGATAGGCAAAAGGCCCGCACCGGAAAAACGGTTTTCCTCCAGGTGCGCTGATTCACTGTTTCTGTATGGTTTTAGTGTATATACCAGCGAACGGCAAGCGAAATATTGGGGAATTGCCGACTGTCGCAAGGGGCATTGAGGTGGCGAAATATCGGAGCGATATTTGTTGGTTAAGCCGGCTCGGCCATCTCGCGCCTGATTTTGTCGAAGGTCTCGTTTAAGACCACGAAGGCATCCACGATGATCGGATCGAACTGATGGCTTGAATTCCTGACAATCTCCCCTGCCGCTTGCTCGTGGGATAGTCGATTGTTGGGATCAAGCGTTGCTGTCCATTCCTCGTAGGCATCGGCCAGGGCCATGATGCGGGCCTCAAGGGGGATTTCGGTCTTTTGCAAGCCGTAGGGGTACCCCTGGCCATCCCAGCGCTCATGGTGAAAATAGGCGATATTTCTGGCCAGGGCAAGAAAACCGCTTCCCATGGCCTCCTGTTCCATGACCTTGATCACATCGCCCCCACTTAAGGTATGATTGCGCATCTCTTCTTCCTCCAGACGGTTAAGATGGCCGGTCTTGGCGAGGATGGCGTCTGACACCGCTACCTTGCCGATGTCGTGGAGGATGGCCGCTTGATAGATATTCTGGATATAGGCGGGAGTGAGGATGGCTGCGAATTGGTGGCGCCGGGCCAACTCAGTGGCCAGGGTGACGCAATATTCCCGAATCCGCTCCAGATGCTGACCGGGCGTAATGTCGCGGTATTCTGAGAGTTTGGCCAGGGCCATGATGGTGGCATTCTCGGTTTGCCTGACCTTGCGCAACGAGGCGATAAGCTGCGCTTCCAAGGTGTTGCGGATCGTGATGTCGCGAATGACCAGTTGCGCGCCGAGAATTTTCTCGCCCCGACGGAGCAGGGCGCCGCTGATTTCGGTTTCCCGGGCTTGCCCCTGAATCGAGACCAGGGTGAGGCGAAGGTGCGTCAAGGCCTTGTCCGTGGCGACCAGATCGGCCAAGGCATCCCGCATCACTTGTTGATCCTCCTGGCAGACAACATCGAAAAACAGGGCGCCAGGCTGGATGGCTCTGCCGGAAAAATGGCGGATATAGGAATTGTTGGCCTGTATGATCTTGCCTTGGGGCGTCAGCAAGACGACATCGTCGGCTATCGCCTCGTACAAGGCTTGGTATTGGTTCTCGCTCACCTTTTGGGCTTTGACGCGCCGTTGGACCTCCTTCTCCAGCTTGTCCGCCTGGTGCGCCAGGTCCTCGGCCGTCTTGCTTTCTGACACCCGCAGTTGATATTCCCGCCCACGAGCGGCGGTGTCGGTCCAGCTTTGGGTAGCGGCGATGAGGACGAAGCAGACGATGAAAAACAGGTTGTTGAAAAGAAGCATACCCTGATCACGGGACAACGGCTCCGCCAGCCAGATCGAAAGGGCATAGAGAGCAGTGAGCGACAAGCCGCTCACCAGGGTTTGACCGACGGTCAGGTGGGCGAGCGCCGTGTAGAGCACGATGGCGACGATCAGACCGATGTAATGGGGTGATGTCAGTCCTCCCGAGCGGAAGACGGACAGAAGAATGACGACGCCGACAGTTAGGTATCCAGAAAAGCCGATGACCAGGGACAGGCGGAAAGCACGGTCGTAGTCGTTGATGACGAGCAGGATGCCGCAGATTCCGATAGCGACGATCCGGTCGCAAAACAATTCGTGAAAATGGGCTGGCCACAGGAAAAAGTCCAGGAGCGAGAAGAGAAGGATGACGATTATGCCGGCCCAGAGAATGAAGGCGGCCCGCTGGCGATGCAGTTGCCGGGACTCTTGGGTGAACTGTTCAAGTGTGTGCATGGCGTTTTTCGTTAAAGTGGCGGTCCAGCCTGCATCAGGAGATCGCGTCTGGCGGCTTTGAAGTCGTCTTCTCGGCGCAGAAAGGCGTTGATGACCATCGGGTCGAACTGGTGGCCGCTTTCCTGGATAATGAGCGTTCGCGCCCGCTCGTGGTGGAAGGCGGGCTTGTAGCTGCGACGTGTGGTCAGGGCATCGTAGACGTCGGCAACTGCCACGATCCGGGCCGCCAGGGGGATGGTTATCCCCGAGAGTCCCTCGGGATAGCCGGTCCCGTCCCAGCGCTCGTGATGGTAGAGTGCGATTTCCTCGCCCATGCGGAGAAAACCGGGATCATCCTCGTCATACTCCGCTGAAGCGAGGGCATTGCTGCCGTACTGGCAATGGAGTTTCATGGTTTCGAATTCCTCGGGGGAAAGGATGCCGGGCTTCAGCAGGATAGTATCGGGAATGCCGACCTTGCCAATGTCGTGGAGCACCGACGACAAACAGAGGTTCTCGATGAATTGGTCGGTGACAGTATGGCGAAGCTCCGGGTTTCCAGCCAGTTCCGTGGCGAGGATTCGGGTGTATTCCCGGATGCGGAGCAGATGGGCGCCGGTGTTGTCGTCGCGGCATTCAGCCAGGCGGGCCAGGCCGAAGATGGCCGCCTTTCGGGAGGTGTCGAGCAGTTGGCCGGATTCGATCACCTGGCGTTTGATCTGCTTGGTTTGGGAAATATCGCGGATAATGAGCTGGTAGAGTTCGACTTGCTCGGCAAGTTCAACCCGGCTTCCGCTTACTTCCACCTCAATGGCGCGGCCTGACGGAGGTCGCAGCTGCAATTGCAGGCCCTGCACCAATTCCCTCCGGTGCAGGCGGGCAAAGATCTCCTGAGCGAGGACAGGGCGGAACTGCGGGTGGACGTGGTCAGAAAGCGGCGTGCCCTCCAATGCTTCCGGAGTCCGCTCGAGCAGGGAGGCGCCGTGTTGATTGACCATGCAGATGATCCCCTCCAGGTTGATCAGGATCACCAGGTCCGGGATCGTGTTGTAGAGGTCGTGGAATTTGAGATCGGACTCCTCCAGCATTTCCATCCGCCGCTGCACCAGGGCCTCCAGATCATCGGTGTATTGCTTGAACTCGGCATGAAGGGTTTGAAGGCTTTTTTGGGCGCGGAGCGAGCTGATGGTTGTCTGGATTTCGTCGTAGCATTGAATAGAGGTGACGATGACCAGGGAAAAAAAGAAAATGCTGTTGCTGATCAATGCTGCCAGTTGTTGCTCATCGATGGGGGAGATGCCAATGATCACCGTGAGAACATACACCAGGTACATGGCGCCGCCCAGGATCAGCGCCTGGGCGGCGCTCAGGGGCAGGACGGAAAATCCGCCGCCGATCATCAGGAGGATGCCGGCATAGTATCCGGAAACAAATCCGCCTTGCTCGACGGTCATCAGGGAGATGGCCAAGGTGCCGGACAGCAGGGCGGCAAACATGACGCAACGGGCATGCCTCGTGCCCGTTGCGGTCCGGAGAAACAGGAGGAGGGCGGCAAGGAACCAGATATAGCAGAGGCGGTAGGTCAGGAACAGTCCGAAGACGAGACGGCTATGGAAGTAATCGAGAATCGAGAACACGGCAAAGAACACGATGCCCAGCCACAGACACACCTCGGTCCTCTGTAGGAAGAGGGCATGGAGTTCTTGGACGCAGTCTGCCGATGCGCTGGCCGCTGGCAGCTCCATCGCTCGTTCAATTCTTGGTGGCCATCGCGAACAGGTTGACATGCGCCTGTTCAACGATGACCGTGATGTTCTCACCAAAGGGAGTTGGAGCAAAAATCTCTCTCAGATCTTCTTCGTTCCGGTAGATGAGCTCCCATTTCAGTAGTTTGTCGAGAAAGAGCGAGTCGGAATACAGGGTGAAATTGCCGAGCAGCAGCGTGCCGCCAGGCTTGAGATAACGATGGCATTGGGTGATCAAGGCCCGGAACAGGCGTGGATCGAGGTAGTCGCAGAGCCCTGCCGAGTAGATAATGTCGAGTGGTTCGATATGATGATTGGCCCGCCCCATGGCCCATTTGATGACATTTTCGCTCATCAGCCGGATCGAGGCGCGGTGAGGAAAGATATTGACGTATTGATTGGTGTATTGCAGAGCTTCGGAATCGATGTCGACGCAGAGGGCCTCGATGGTGTCGCTGTATTCGCAGTCGCTCAGAAAATCGAAGAGTTCCCGGTTGGGGCCGCAGGCGAGGTTCATGATCCGGGTGGTGGCGCCGCGGGCTGCATTGGCGTGGCTGAGACGCGCGAGCGCATCCCGCAGCAGGATGCGTCGTCCTCGAATGGCCTGGGAGCCTGGGCGCTGCAGGCAGAAGGCGTCGATGATTTCGCCGAGTTTGCCTTCACCCTTGGGGATGTCCTGGTAGATGTGCTCCATCATGAGGAAATCGCCGGCATAGCCTTTAGGCTTGAAATAGGCGCGTTCGGCAAAGCGGCTGCGCATGAGGTAGGGAAAGATCTCTTTGAACACGTACCCCCACATGACCTCTTCATAGCCGCTGCCGCCCATGATCTGGTCAAACTCGGACAGGGAAGCGTTGAGTTCGCCGAGGATATCGTGGCAACGAAGTTCGCTTTCCAGATCCTCTTTGCCCTCCGCGTCAGTTTTTTGAAGCCGGTGAGAAAGGTTGAACAGTTCGGATTTGAAGGCCTCCATCCGGCTGACTATATCGTGCCAGTGGGCGGAGCGCACCAAGGGGGCAGGTAACGGCTTGGCCTCGGTATAGCGGCTGGCGTGCCGGGTGGAAAGGGAGCCGGCATATCCTGCGATCGGTTCTCTCTCTCCGGCAATCCGGCGGAATTTGTCGCAGATTTTTTTGGTGAGCAGCAGGATGAAATCGGTAAAGAGTTCAGGTTGCTGCGCCCGCAGGGTAGCCATCACTTCGGAACTGAAGATGGCGATGCGGGCTTCTCCCACGGCCCGGATGTCCCGCACCCGTGATTCGCCGTCGAAGAAACCTATCTCTCCAAAAAAATCACCCGCACCGATCAAGGCAACCGTGATTCGGGTATCGGCTCGTTCCGTATAGCCAACCTCCACCGCTCCTTCGATCAGATAAAAGACGGCATCGGTTGCCGAACCAGGCGTCAAGATGGATTCGTCCTTCTGGAAGGAGCGGACAACGGCAAAGGCGAGCACGGTGTCCAATAGATTTGACTGGGGGCCAGACGGAACAACCGATGGGTGCGAAATCGTTGTCGAACCAAATTGTTGCATAGTGGCTCCTGCGGTGATGGGGATTGATGACTGGGAGCGCCACGTGCAAACAGGCGCCGACATCAGGGCCGAAACGCCTCATATCATCCCGTTCGCCATGGTGGGGATGATGGATCAACGCGAAAGTCGTGCACGGGCAGAAAAACAGCACCAACTATATTATGCCTTAATTCTGATCAACAGATCAAGGGAAGCTGTTGCTTTCTCCGGATAAAGGATGGCCTGGGCTGAGTGCACGGCGGCATCACAGCGCAATCCGTGAGTCCGGGGGACGCAGGCCGGAGGCTCGGGCAAAACAACGGTCGTCCGCCTCGCTGGATATCGCCCACAGCGGCTTTCTTGTTTGCGTGGGGCGCGATCGATTTTATTGGTCAGAGGCAGGCCTGCGTGTCAGGGCCGTATCGACAATCAGATGAAATATAAAACGTTTTTTCGTAAACACGCTTTCCCTCTTTTTTCGTTTGCCGGGATAGGGTAGAATACGGGGTCCGCCGGATGAGTAATTTCCGGGCGGAAAATGCCGGAGAGTGCTGTGGATACTTTTCGGGAACAGGAAGAATGGCGGAAGTGCATGGGAATCGAACCCACCTGCCGGGCTATTCACCCGGCACACCGGATTTGAAGTCCGGGAGAGCCACCAGCGCCCTTTCCACTTCCTTTTCCCGTGAACATTTACCGGTTGTCCTTCGGAAAAACAACTCTTTCTTGTTCCTTACGCGGAAGGAGTGCCGGTGGAAAACCCGAAAAGCGACGAAAAAGCAACGTCCCGATAGTCAATGGAATGTGAACAACTGATACGCCTGATCAAGGACTGGTATCTCCGCGTCAAGCAGGAAACCATGGCGCCGGCCCGGATGATGCAGTTTGTCGATCAACACATCAAAGGGTGCCTGATTTGCAAGAACGACCTCCTCCTGCCCGACGAGGTGGAAAAAATTCGGGAATTCGTCCTGCCGGAATCGAAAATCCCGAAGGCTGCCCGCGCCTTGGATGACAGTTCGACACCGGAAATTTCACCGGACAGTGAGGATGAATTCGAAGAAAGCGATGAGTATGTTGACGATATTGACGATGGCGAGGATGAACTCGACGGTGAAATCGACGAGGACGAAGATCTGAGCGACGACGATATCATCTGATCGTGGATGGTTCTTTCGTTTTTCCTGCCCTCTTTTTTCCCATTTGGTCCTCCATATGAAGCAGAGTCGTCCGGAAGCGGCATGTGGCCTAGCCGCATGGCGAATCCGGGCTGTTGCCGCCTGGCTGTTGCCGACACTCTTGCTTGTCGCGGTCGCCGGCCAAACAGCGCGGACCGCCCCGCGACCGGGGCAGCCGTATGAGCGCATCGTTTCCCTCAGCCCCCTGCTCACCGAAAACATGTACCTGCTCGGAGCGGGCGACGGCCTGGTCGGCAACACCATCTACTGCCACCGGCCGGCAGCGGCCCGCGATGCGGTCAAGGTCGGCTCGGTGCAGGAGCTGAGCATCGAGAAGATCGTTGCCCTGCGGCCCCAGTTGATCCTGGCCAGCAATCTGACCCCGCCACCGCAGGTTGAGAAATTGCAACGCTTGGGCTACCAGGTGGAAATTTTCCGGCAGCCGGCCGCCTTCACCGATATATGCGCCCAGTTCCTGCGACTTGGACAGGTGCTGGGCAAAAAGGCGCAGGCCGAAGCGATCGTGGCCCAGGCCAGGCGCAAGGTGGAGGCGGTACGCCGGGCCGTTGCCGGCCAACCTCGGCCCAAGGTCTTCCTCCAGGTCGGGGCCCAGCCTCTGTTTTCCTCGGTTAAAAGTTCGTTTACCAACGATTACATCGAGTTGTCCGGAGGGATCAACGTCGCCGGCGATCTGCGTTCCGGGGCGGTGAAGATGGAGCAGGTCATGACGCTTAATCCGGATCTGATCATCATCGCGGTCATGGGGACCGAACACGGCGTCGGCGCTGAAGAAAAGTGGCGCTGGCAAAAATATCCCGCCATCGAAGCGGTCCGTACCGGACGGGTGCATCTCCTGGATCCGGATGTGGTTTGCAGTCCCTCGCCGCTCACCTTTGCCGATACCCTGGTCAGTATCGCCCGCTTGCTCCACCCCCAGGCGGTCATTGCGCCCTGACAGATCAGATCGCACCTCAGCTCCAGGCGGCCTCGGCCGTTGCGTATGGCAGCGCCATTGCCGCCGTCCGGCCTGTCCCCTCACCGTTCCCTTCTTATTCCAATTCG
>WRFD01000085.1 GCA_009778955.1 Desulfobulbus sp. | reverse complement strand
GCCGGAAAATCAATGTCGCCGGGATGATCTATAACCATCTCATCGCCTTGCATCGGCGGCACTACAAATTGTTTGGCAAGGGCATCAGCGCAAATAGAGCAAAGCTGCATATCACCCGGCTCAAGAAGACCAAGCGGTTCGCCTTCTGGAACAAGCTCGGCTCCCAGGCGATGCAAGATATTGCCGAGCGCGTCGACCGGGCCTACAAGCTCTTCTTCCGCAACCTGAAACACAAAGTTAAGAGTCCTATCCCGTGGCCTCTGGGAGTATTGTTTTTTCTGACGCCAAGGTTCTGCTGACAAGGCTTGCGTCGATCAGACCCCAACCCCGCTGCGGCTCGTCGGGCATAAGGCCAAGGGCGCATCCTGCTGGATTGCCGCCAGCCGCTTTGATCTTGGCGCCGAACAGATTGCGCGCATCTACAAGCTGCGCTGGCGATGGAAAGATTTTTTGCCTGGTGGAAGAGGCGTCTCAAAGTCTATCATCTCAAGAAGCAATGGCCTCATGATCCAGATGCTTGCCGGCTTGATCACCTCCATCCTTTTGGCCATCTATTGCCATGATGAGCGCAGTGAGTCGGTCTCCATCCGCCGGGTCCGCCAATTACGCAACCAAATCCTCAATGAATCCAGAGCAGGATGCGCTGAATCGACCATGCAGGGATTGCCAATACCCAATATCATACATGCAAGTCCTTAACTGGACAGTATTGAGTTCTCCTCGCTACACTCGTCGAAATGACGGAAAAATTTCGTTCGCGCCGGCACGGAACAGGGAAATCGTCCTCCCTTTCAAGAACAAAATTCACAATAATGAACAATAAACAGAATGTAGAAATGCTGTCAAATGATTTGCTTCACAATCATTCTCTTTCCTCTGCAAACTTACGAACAGAACCCTGTGCGCCGATCAACTCAATCTCTCAGGAGCTTCTCCTTGGACAGCAGGGCAACATACTGGTATCAATAAAAAATATGCGCCAATCCCATTGGAAGGATACGCACTGTCGATGCTGCCGCTCTACCCCTTACTCACTACGGTCCTGACCCTCGCTCTGCTGCCGGTTCTCGTTGTCCTGGCCTGCCGGAAGAAATATTGCGGTCGGATCGGCAACAGGCTGGGATGGGGTTTAGCCGCTCAGGTGGCCAGCCTTCCCCCCGCCAAAGGCCCGACCGTGTGGATACATGCCCTGTCAGTGGGCGAAGTCACCTCGGCCGTTCCCTTGGTGCACGGCCTGCGGGCCGCCCATCCCCAGGCGCGGATTCTCTTTTCCGTCACCACCAGGGCCGGGGACGAGGTGGCCCGCAAGCTGCTGACGCCCCACGTCGATCTCATCTTGGCCGCGCCTGTGGACCTGGGTTGGGTGGCGCCATACTTCGTGCAGGTGATCCGACCCGACCTTTTTCTGCTGGTGGAAACCGATTTCTGGTGGCATTGGCTGCGTTGCCTCCGCCGCCAACACATCCCCACGGTCCTGGTCAATGGCCGGATCTCGGCAGCCTCCATGACCCGCTATTGCCGGTTTTCCCGTTTCTTTCTGCCGATGTTCCGTTCGTTTTCCCTGCTTGCCATGCAAACCGCCGCCGATGCGGACCAGATGGCCGCCTTGGGCGTGGAGCCGGACAAGGTCGCCACCTTGGGCAACCTCAAGTTCGACACCAGCCTGTTGAGCGGGGCAGCGGTCAACCACGGGGCGCTTGCCATCCAGAAGGAACACTACGGCTTTGCCGTGGCTCCGCCCCTCTGGGTGTGCGGTTCGACCCATCGCGGCGAGGAAGCTATCCTTTTCCGGGTGTACCGGCAACTGCTTGAACAGATCACGGATCTCCAATTGGTGATGGCCCCGCGCAATATCGAGCGAGCCGTGGAAATCGTCGAACTCGCCGGCCAGCACGGCCTGGCCTGCCGCCGCTGGAGCCTCGATCGCCAGGATCGGGGGCCGCTGCTCATCCTCGATACCATCGGCGAATTGGCCGGATGCTATGCCATGGCCGACGTGGCCTTTGTCGGCGGCAGCCTGGTGGCCTCGGGCGGCCACAATCCGATTGAGCCGGCCGCGACCGCGGTTCCCGTCCTTTTCGGTCCGCACATGGAGGATTTTGCCGAGATTGCCGCGGAATTGATCCGTTGCGGCGGCGCCAGCCAAGTCGATTCGGGCGACAGCCTGCATAACCAGATACACCGTATACTCACCGACAGGGAGCGGCGGCGCTCAATGTCCGAGGCGGCCCGGGCCTGTGTTGTGGGCAACCGGGGCGTGGTCCGCCGGCACCTGGCGGCCATCGTCCCCCTGCTCCCTGGGATGTCCTTATCCCAATGGAAGCCCTGATCCGCCGTTGCACCGGCAACCTGCTGGTCAGCGCCACAGTCTGTTTCATTGCGGGGATCAGCGTTGCTTTTCATCTTGCCGCCTGGTGGCCCGGTTAGCCCGGAGCGGCTGGCCGCTGTGGCCGTGCCGTCGCTCACTTTTTTGTTTATCCGCCGCCTGTGGCCGCTGGTGGCGCTCTTCGCCTTTTTCCTGGCCGGTCTGGCGCATATCCACGGGGCGCTGCAACCCGTCGACGACCCGCACCATATCGCCCCGCGTTTCCCTGATCGGACCCGGTCATGAGCCTGGCGATAGAACCGCTGCTCTGCCTGTGGGCCCTGCCTTGCGATCTGCTGGCTCTGCCTCTGATTTCCAACCTTTCCGGACTCGGCCTTCCTCCTGCGCCAAGTCGGCCAGCCAGCCATCGAGCTGACAATTTGGTTGAGCGAGGTCGTCGCCCGATTTTCTCCCGCCTCGGCGTGGGCAATCACCCTCAATGCGGAGGAAATCGTGTTGTGCTTTCTCATCCTGCTGCTCCTGCTCCGGCCGGGAAAAACCTCCCGGCAACTGGTGTTGGCCCTGGGCCTGACCCTGGCGCTGGCCTGATCGTTAACCCGTTCACTCCGGCTGCGCGAGACGCGGCAAAAGATGGTGGTCAGTTTCCTCGACGTCGGCCAGGGGACATGCACCCTGGCGCAATTGCCCGACGGCGGCGATTGCCAGACCGAACAGTTCGACCCCCGGCCAAAGCCTGATCGTCCCCTTTCTTTGGCGACAGCGGATCTGGCGGCTTGACGGACTAATCATCACCCGCCCCCATCAAGGACCATTACAACGGCCTGCCCTTTGTCGCCGTCCGGTTCCGGCCGCAGTGGGCAATCGTCAACGGCGATCAGGGCGAGAAGCCGGATTACGAGGCCATGATGCGGATAATCCGTGTCCAGGGCGGCACGGTGCGGATTGCCAGGGCCAAGGACATGTGCTGTATGAGGGGCAGGAGGCAAAGATGGCCTGTCTCGGCATGATCGATGTGCCGTGGCAGGCTGCGGCCGGGTCGGTCAATGATCGGATTCTGGTGGTGCGGCTTCAGTGCAAGACGCGCGGCTTTCTTTTTTCGGGAGATATCGGCAATGCAAGCGGAAACAGGCTGATTCGGGCAGGGATCGTTCTAAGATCCGACGTCTTGCTGGCGCCGCGCCTCGGTTGAAGCATCGTTCATAGATGCGGTCGCCCCGGTCCTGACTGTGGTTTCGGCCGTCCGTCGAGCTCAGGCTACCCATCCGGCCGGGGAGCATCTCATCCGGTGGCGGCAACGAAAGACCCCGGTTTTAGTCGCCGCCCAGGCAGGAATCGTGATCGCCCGCACCAACGGCCAAGAGATGCGGGTCACCACCTTGAAAGGAGAAAACCTGCGGTTTGAAAATGCTGGCAAGGACGAAGCCTCTGGCAGGTGAAACTTGCAAGGCAGGAAGCGATGCGGTATATTATGGAGTTAAAATAAAAAAATGATGTGGAATCAAGGGGAGGGGGGGCAACGATGGTGGCATTCGGCAGAAAATGTCCGGCCTGCGGCGGCAAAAACCTGATCGCCCGATCATCGAACTCCTGGCTTGCCGCCCTGCCAGCCGCCCGGTCGTACGCCTGCGCCGATTGCCATCAACAGATCGTCCAGCCGTTTGCTTTCGTCGCCATCGGTGTGGAACAACGGCATCTTTCAAGGAAACGGATGCCGCCCTTCTTCCTTGTCCGCATTCCGGCCACGAACCAATACGCCCGGATAAAAAACATGAGCGAAGGCGGCCTCTGCTTCAATCTGGATTACAACGCCCTGCCCCCTGCCCGCCGTTTTCTCCAACTGGACCTCTACAACTGCAACGACGGCTCTTCCTTGGAACAGATCCCTGCGGAAATAGTCGCCACCACCAAGCAGACCCTGGTAAACAACGGCTTCAAAACCACGGTCCGCAACAACTGCGCCCGGTTCGTCAACCTCAACCAAGCGCAACGCAAGGTGCTGGCCACCTGTCTGGGCCAGTACGGCATCTAGTCCTCTACCTGCTCTTTTCGCTCAGGTCTCGGTGAAATCCGAGGGCTGATGGCGCAGATACTTCAAAAACCGCGACTTCTCGTAACTGTTGGTGTAGGCGTCCTCGGCGCTGATCTTCTTTTTTTCCAGCAGTTCGAAAATCGCATCGTCCAGGGTCTGCATGCCATACTTCTTGCCGGTCTGCATGATCGACGGGATCTGATAGGTCTTGCCTTCGCGGATCAGGTTACGGGCCGCTGCCGTACAGATCAGGATTTCCAGGGCGGCCACCCGCCCCTTGATGTCGGTTCGCTTGAACAAAGTCTGCGAGATCACGGCCCGCAGGGCGTCGGCCAAGGTGGAACGCACCTGTCCCTGCTGATTGGCCGGAAAGATTTCCACCACGCGGTCCACGGTCTTCATGGCATTGATGGTATGCAGGGTGCCAAACACCAGGTGCCCGGTCATGGCCGCCTCCATGGCCAGGGAAACGGTCTCCAGATCGCGCATTTCGCCGACGAGAATGATGTCCGGGTCCTCGCGGAGGGCGCCGCGCAGGGCGGCGGCGAAGTTTTTGGTATGGGTGCCCACCTCCCGGTGGTTGATCACGCAATTCTGGCTTTTATGCACAAACTCGATGGGATCTTCGATGGTGAGGATGTGGTCTTTCCTGGTCCGGTTGCATTCGTCGACGATCGCGGCGAGCGTGGTCGATTTACCCGAACCGGTCGGCCCGGTGACCAGCACCAGCCCCTTGGGCAGGGAGGACAGCCGTGACACCACCTTGGGCAACCCGAGCTGCTCGCAGGTCATGATTTCACTGGGAATCTCGCGAAACACCGCGCCGATGCCATATTTTTGCTGAAAGAAATTGCAACGGTAGCGGGCCAGTCCCGGAATCTCGTAACCGAAATCGAGGTCACCGCATTCCTCGAAAATCTTGATCTTATCTTCCGGACAAATCTCATAGAGCATACTTTTTAAGTATTCGCCGTCAAGCACCTTGAATTTCACGCGCTCCATATCGCCCCGGATGCGCAGAATTGGTTGCTGCCCGGACATTAAATGGAGATCGGATGCGCCTTCATCATTCATCAACTTGAAAAAAGCGTCAATTTGGGCCATGTGCGCTGCTCCTCATGCATTGTTCGCTGAAAACCGGCAAATAGTTCCTGTTGCAGGTTAGCAGAAATATCCGTTGATGTTGAAGCATTTCATGCGTGTCCTGCGCTTTTCTTGCAAGACCGTGTGACCTCAAGACCGGGACCGGACTCAGGAAGTTGCCAATTCGGCGATGGCCGCCCGGGCCCGATCCGCCTGGGACTGCGTGCAGGCCTTTGCGGCCAGTGCCTGACTGAAATATTGTTTCGCTCGGATCCGTTTCTTGCCCATCACCTTGAGCCGGCCGGCCAGCAGCAGTCCCTCGACATGGTCGCGCCGCAGTTGCAGGCATTGCCTGACCGCAGCGCCGGCCTCGGCGTGATCCCCCGCATGCAGCAAGGCGCGGCCCTGCCGATACCAGTGATCCGGGTTGAAATTGTCCAGCGCCAGCGCCTTGCGGCACAGCGTCAAGCCGATGTCGTTGCCCTCTCCTTGCTCCACATACAGTAGCCCCAGGGTGCTGAGCGAGATGCTGTCTTGGGGGAAAAGCTGCAAGGCCCGCTGACAGGCCCTGACCGCCTCCTCGCTCCGTCCGTTTTCCCAATAGGCCTGGCCCAGCAGACGGAACAGGAGAAACTCCCGGTCGCTGCCGGGATACCCCCGCCAATGCTCGAAAATTTCCAGGGCCTGGGCATGGTCGCCCAGTTGGGCGTACAGTTTGCCCAGGGGCAGGAGCAACTCCTGCGGGGAGGTCTCGCTTTGATCCAGCACCTGATAGGCCTGCCGGAAACACTCTAGGGCCTTTTCCCGCTGCCCCAGAGTTTGCTGCACATGCCCGAGGTTGACCAGGGCCATGTAATTGGCCGGTTCCTTGGCCAATACTTCCTGAAAACAGGTTGCCGCCTGCCGTTCCTGGCCGCATTCCACCAGCGCCACTCCCAGGCTGTTGATCAAGTTCGGATCGCCGGGCTGTAAACGGAGACCTCGTCGATATTCTCGAATGGCGGCCCGATAATCACCTTCCTCGAAGAAGAAATCGCCGCTGACATTTACGCTGACATGGTCAAAAACCGTGGTCGTTTCCGGGCCGAGAAAAGAACCGTGCATGAGTGCCTTGAGGCAGTTGCCGGGGATGTCGCTCTTGGCGTAGTCCAGACAGGGCCAGGACGCGATCCCGGCGGCGAGTGAATCCCCACCGCAATTCTTGCGGAAATATGCCTTGATTGCATCAACCTCCCGTTCAGCCTCAGTCGCGTCGACCTCCGGCAGAATGAACAGGGCCAGATGCTCCTCGGCGCCGAGGAAATTGCCTTGGCTGACAGGCGCTCTATCCAGAGACATGGCGTCCGGCCAGGCCTCAATCGTTGCCGGTTGCCCGCTTGTGTCCTGCTGGGCCAGCAACGCGAGCGTAAACCGGGAGAGCCCCCGCCAGCGCCTCTTCAACCGGGCCAGCACCGCGGGCTGTCGCAACTGGAACGGATGGGGGAAGCACTCGTCGATGGTATCGATATCGCACAAACCAAAAGGACCGCGTTTTTCGGCCAGGGCCAGGGCGCGCCAGAGGCGGTTCAGCATGTTGGCGGCGGACTGGCCGACGTCGCTCACCTGGGCAAAACCGATCTGCACCCTGTTCAGCCCCTCCTGCTTCAACTGACGTTGTAGATAATGGGTCTTTTTCATGGCCTGCTCCCGGTTTTCCGCAGGCAGCAGCACCCCGAACACGCCGTAGCTGAACGAAAAACAGTGCATCCGGGTCAGTGCTTGCAGCAGGTCGGCGATTTCCCGCAGCTTTTGGATATTGCCTGCCGCTGTCCGCCGGTAAAAGGCCGTGTTCAGCAGAAGGAAAAAAAACGGCCCGCTGCCAGCGCCTTCTTGCAAAAAGGCTATGACCGCGCACCTGTTGTACAGGTCGGCCTCGGGGTCGATATAGCCCCAACGCACCAACTCAAGTTCCTGCAGCAAAGTCGCCCGCACCTCCCGCAGCCACCGGGTCGACATCTTCCGCAATAACGCGGGATCGACATCGCCGATCACCATTGCGGCGCACTCTCCCGAAGGCAGCTCCAAGGGGAGAATCAATTGATCGCCCAGCATGCCGGGTTCGCGTGAGACGGCCTTTTCCGGTGGGGATGACAGACCCGCTTGCGTCGCAGGGGTCCGATCCAGAGGATGGAGTGAACCGTCGGCGGCAACAGCGGCAAAGGTGGCGGTGGCGGGTACGGGCAGAAGCCGTTGCGCTTCTTCGGCCATGGGCCGGTGCAGGATATATAAATCACTCAGGGAGAGCATGTTGGTTCGTCAAGAGGTGCGGGTTGCAGAGAAATGACAAAGAATTACGCAAGGTTTCAGGACCGCTCGCCTCTGCCCGGTTGCAAAGCCGTCTGAAGGCTGGCGAGCAGGGAATCGGTTTCGTCAGCGGCGATCGTCCGGAGATCGAACAGTAGCCGGTCGTCTTCCACTCTGCCGACAACCGGGGTGGACGCTTGCCGCAGCCGGTTCGCCAAGTGGTTGATCTTCATGGCAATGGGTTCCACGACAACGGCCCAACTGGCCAAATTCTGCTCTGGCATTGCCCCGCCGCCGACCTGAGACCAGACGCTCCGGACGGTACAAACAGCATAATCCGCCAGCAGAGCGCAACATTGCTCGCAAAGTGCCCGGGCGCGTTCCGCCAGGACCGCCTCGGGAAGCGCGATCATCGCCAGGGTGGGGATTTCCCGCAGCGCCTGCCCTTCATCGAGATACAGCCTGAGCACCGCTTCCAGCGCGGCCAAAGTCAGCTTGTCGATGCGCAAGGCCCGGTTCAGCGGGTTGTTTTTGATTTGATCGAGGTGCTGTTTCCGCCCGACCAAAATTCCGGCCTGTGGACCACCCAACAGCTTATCCCCGCTGAAGGTCACGATGTCCACTCCAGCCGCAACCGCATCCTGGACCGTTGGTTCCTTGGCCAGACCGAATCGGCTTAAGTCGATCAGACAACCGGAGCCGAGATCCTCCATGACCGGGATGTCATGTTTTTTCCCAAGCTGGGCCAAGTCGGCATTGCTCACCTCGCTGGCAAAGCCGATGATTCGGTAATTGCTGCAATGGACCCGGAGCAGCAAACCTGTGTTGCTGGTGATTGCCTGCTGGTAGTCGCGCAAATGGGTCCGGTTGGTCGTGCCGACCTCAACCAGGCGGGCGCCGCTTCGCCGCATGATATCGGGAATGCGGAAGGATCCGCCAATTTCCACCAATTGACCGCGGGAGACGATCGCCTCTTTGCCGCTGGCCAGGGCCTCTAGGGCAAGCAGGACCGCAGCCGCATTGTTGTTGACCACCAGCGCCGACTCAGCGCCGGTCAGCTCGCAAAGCAATCCTTCGACATGGTGGCAGCGAGACCCTCGCTTGCCTGCATCCAGATCTAACTCCAGATTCGCATATCTCGCACCGGCCGCATGTAACGCCTCCATTGCCGTCATGGGCAGAAGCGAGCGGCCCAGATTGGTATGCACGATCACGCCGGTGCCGTTGATGACGTGTCGCAAGCCAGGACGATGATGCTGCCGGACAAAGTGGGCTAATTCGTCCAGCAGCCGTTGTCGGTCGGACAACAAGTCCCTGGTTTCCCGATTGGTCTGGATCGACTGTCGAACACTATCCAGAAAGTGGCGGACACAAAATTTAAGCCGCTGCAAGGGAATGTCGCTGAGGGCGCCGGATGCGGTGAGCCACCCTATGCAGTCATTCACACTGGGTATCTCCCTGAAAACAGTCTGTTGCTGTGGGTCCATGTGAAATATCGACCGTACGCCTCGTACATAAAAAGACTTGACATGCTCCCCCGCCTGAAGGAAGGGGATTCTGAGATCAACAAAGCCAGCCGGACAAGTCCAATCTTACAGCTTTTCCCTCACTCGCCGATGCCCCGGTCCAGTGAATATTACGGGCAGCGTTCAGATCGCGGTCATGGTGCGCACCGCATTCTGGACAGACCCAGGAACGAGCCTGCAACGGAAGTTCGGGCAGTCTCTGCAGACAGGTTGGGACAGAACATCGTTTGCTCGAAGGGTAGAATCGATCGATCTTCACCATCTGGCCGCCATGTTTGCGCATCATCCAGTCCGGGATGCCCAGGGAGGAACTGTGCCCGAGATCGGATATCTTCCGGATTTCTTTGGCAGCCTGATGGAGATGCAGGGGAGAATCTTTGCGCGTCTCATCGGAACCAGTAAGGAATGACTTCAAGCCGAAATCCAGGCCGGCGCTTTTACCCGATCTGACCTGGAGGGGTTGAATATCTTCATCGGCGACGAAGTGAAGCTGATTTTCCGGCTCAGGTGTTCGTTTCGCTTTGAGCGATACAGCTTAAAGGTATAGGTTCGCATGCCAAGACGGTTAATGTTTTCAGATTATGCGCAACATTGCACGCAAAATTGCAGAAAATAGCAACAATCTTAACGGAATGCGCCTTATATCCTCGCCCTGAACAGCTGGGGTTTTACGGCGCGATGGATACAACAAAATAGCAGCCCCCGTGCGACACGGCTCTGGCATCGTACGACAAAGCAACATCAGAAAGCAATTAAAAAACAAAACAAATTCGACCCGTTGAAAACAAAGCTCAGGCAAAGACAATCAAATCGAAAAAAGGCGTTGACATTCACCGGGGGTTCTTGTATTTTCGCCCTCCGTTGCCTCAAGGAAGCGTAAGCGTGCGACGAGAAAATCGAGCGAAAAACGCTAAAAAGTATTGCGCATCCAGCCGGCAACCCTTTATTCTAAGCGTCTCACTTTTTGGAAGTGGGGTGATTTAGGGTGGATATTTTTTGCCTGAGCATCTGGTTTGCGAATTGGATAGGAATTAGTCGCGAACCAGGGAAGGTTTTTTAG
>WRFD01000084.1 GCA_009778955.1 Desulfobulbus sp. | reverse complement strand
TGTTGCTCACCGATGTCGAGGGCGTGAAGAATCAGAACGGCGAGCTGATTTCCACCATTTATCGCGACCAGATCGACGATTTGATCGCGGCCGGGGTGATCAAGGGCGGGATGATTCCCAAAGTCAACTGCTGCAAGGCGGCTCTGGATGGAGGTGTTGCCAAGGCGCACATCATCGACGGCCGCCAGGAGCATGCTATTTTATTGGAAATTTTTACCCGGAAAGGAATCGGGACGGAGCTGGTGGCATGAAAAACACAGAATGGGCGGCAAGAGGCAATAAGATGTTCATCGGAACCTACAGCCGGTTTCCGGCGGCCATGGTCAAGGGCAGCGGCTGCCGTCTCTGGGATGCGGACGGCAAGGAATATCTCGATTTCCTGGCCGGTATCGCGGTCTGTTCACTGGGGCACTGCCACCCGGCGGTCACCGAGGCCATTTGCCGCCAGGCCGGCGAGTTGGTCCACGTCTCAAATCTTTTCCACACCCCGCCACAGATCCGGCTGGCTGAGCTGCTCGTCAACAACAGCTTTGCCGACCGGGTGTTCATGTGCAATTCCGGGGCCGAGGCCAACGAGGCGGCGATCAAGCTGGCCCGGATTCACAGCGATGAGGGGCGGTACGAGATCATCGCGCTGGCCGGCTCGTTCCACGGCCGGACGCTCGCCACCGTGGCCGCCACCGGTCAGCCCCGTTTCCATAAGGGATTCGAGCCCCTGCCCCAGGGATTCGTCCACGCCGAGTTTGGCGACCCGCGCGCCATTGAGGCCCTGGTCTCGTCCAGGACCTGCGCTATTCTCTGCGAGCCCCTGCAGGGCGAAAGCGGGGTTAGGCCCCTGGCGCCCGAGTATATCCGGGCGATTCGCGACATCTGCGACCGGCACGGTCTCTTGCTGATCTTCGACGAGGTCCAGACCGGCCTCGGCCGGACCGGCACCCTGTTCGCCTATGAACAACTGGGAGTGAGGCCGGACATCATGACCCTGGCCAAGGCCATGGGCAACGGCTTGCCCATCGGCGCCATGCTGACCACCGAGAGCATCGCCGCCTCGCTAACCGTGGGCGCCCATGCCTCCACCTTCGGCGGCAATCCCGTGGCCGCCTCGGCCGCGGTCGAGGTGCTCAACCTCATGCTGGCGGACGGATTCATGGAGTCGGTCCGCGAAAAAAGCGCCTATTTCATCGGCAAGCTGCAGGCCGTGGCGACCCGCTATCCCCAATGGGCCTCCGGGGCGCGCGGCCGGGGGCTGCTGCTCGGGCTGGTGTTGACCGACCAAGGGGTTGAGCGAGGCATGGATATCGTCCAACGGATGTTCGAGGAAGGGGCGCTGATCAACTTTGCCGGCAACAGTGTTTTGAGGTTTGTGCCGCCCTTGATCGTGAGCACGGCCGAGATCGATGCGCTGATCGACAAGCTCTGTCTGGTGCTCGACCGGCTGGCCTAGGTCGGCCGATCGTCCGCCACCTCCGTGGATGCCGTTTCCCTAATAGCCGTGGCCGTGGCCTTGGCCATGGATGCCTTTGCCGTTTCCCTGGCCGCCGGCGCCGTCCTGCATCCTCTGACCTTCCGGGCCTGTTTCCGCCTGGCCTTTCACTTCGGCCTCTTCCAGGCGATCATGCCGGTGATCGGCTGGCTGGCCGGGCGCACGGTGCACGCCTTTGTCGCCGCCTGGAGCCATTGGATCGCCTTTGCCCTCCTGGCCTGCATCGGTGGCCGGATGGCGTACGAGGCACTGAAGGGCGAGGAAAAGGGCGCGCGGTCCGCCGACCCGAGCCGGGGTCTGACCCTGGTGGCTCTGGCGGTGGCCACCAGCATCGACGCCTTGGCGGTCGGTCTGACCCTGGCCATGCTCGACGTGGTCATCTGGATTCCCTCGCTGGTGATCGGCCTGGTCGCCTCGGCCTTTACGATTCTGGGGCTCTTTCTCGGCGCCCAGGCCGGTCGGCGCTGGGGCCGATGGGTCGAGGCGGCGGGAGGCGCCATCCTGATCGGCATCGGCCTCAAGATACTCATCACCGCCCTGTTCTTTGAGCAAGCGGCCGCTTCAATAGGCTGACCCTTTTTTGCCGTCGTCTTTCCTGCGCGGCTTGTCCGCAAAATTCCTTTGCAACGATCCTGATTTCTTGTATGAATTGATTTTTCTCAAGGAGTGGCGTGGCGTTTCGAAAGGCCCGATGCACTGGTCCCCGAGTTTTTTCGCCGCCACTCCCGGATTACCTTGGAATAGCGCTATGAACAACCATCTGTTGGCGTTGGGCGACTTTTCGCGGGAAGCATTGCGTTCCTTGATCGACCGGGCCCTCGCGCTGAAAGCCGACCGCAAGCGGGGCATCCGCCTTGCGCCCCTTGCCGGCCGCACTATCTGTCTCCTGTTTGAAAAACCATCGACCCGCACGCGGGTGTCCTTCGAGTCCGGCATGTACGGTCTGGGCGGCCAGGTGATCTTCATGCCCGCCAGGGAGTCCCAGTTGGGGCGCGGCGAGCCGCTCAAAGATACAGCCCGGGTGCTCTCCCGTTATGTCGATGCCATTGTGGTCCGCACCTTCGGCCAGGACGTGGTGGAGGAGCTGGCCCGGTATGCCACGGTCCCGGTGGTCAACGCCCTGACCGATCTCCATCATCCCTGTCAGGTTCTCAGCGACCTGATGACCGTGCTCGAGGTGAAGGGCACGCTGGACGGCGTTAGGACCGTCTGGATCGGAGACGGCAACAACATGGCCAACTCCTGGATCGAGGCCGCCTCGGTTTTCGGCTTTCCGCTGACCCTGGCCTGTCCGGACGGCTTTGACCCCAACGAGACCATCCTCGCCAAGGCACGGTCGCGCGGCGCCATGCCGATCATCGTTCTGCGCGATCCAACCGAGGCCATCCGCGGCGCCGAGGTGGTTAATGTCGATGTCTGGGCTTCCATGGGACAGGAAGCGGAACAGGAACAGCGGCTCGGCCTGTTTCAGAAATATCAGTTGGACGCGGCCCTGCTGGCCATGGCGGACCGCAATGCGATGGTCATGCATTGCCTGCCCGCCCATCGCGGGGAAGAAGTCACCGACGAGGTTCTGGAGGGGCCGCAGAGCGTGATCTTCGAGCAGGCGGAAAACAAAATGCACATCCATGCGGCCATTCTGGAGCATTTCATCCTCAAGGGCAAGGCCGCATAACCTTCAACCGTTGTTAGGCCGAGCGGCCTGTGGCAGGGCAAGTCTATGAGCGTAAAAAAAATCGTTCTCGCCTATTCCGGCGGATTGGACACCTCAGTTATCCTGAAATGGCTGGCCAACGAATACGGCTGCCCGATTATTGCCTATTGCGCCGATATAGGTCAGAAGGAAGATTGGGATGCGGTCCGGGCCAAGGGCTTGGCCACCGGCGGGGAGAAGGTGATCGTCTCCGATCTGCGCGAGGAATTTGTTCGCGACTATATTTTTCCGGCATTTCGCGCCAACGCCATTTACGAAGGCTCATACCTGCTGGGCACCTCGCTGGCCCGGCCGCTGATCGCCAAGGAACAGGTGCGGCTCGCCGCTCTGGAAGGGGCGGATGCGGTCAGCCATGGCGCCACCGGCAAGGGGAACGACCAGGTCCGCTTCGAGTTGAGCTACATGGCGCTCAACCCGAAGCTGGGCATCATCGCCCCCTGGCGGATCTGGGACCTCAACTCCCGGCAGAAGCTGGTCGCCTTTGCCAAGGAGCACGACATTCCGGTGCCGGTGACCAAGAAAAATCCCTACAGTTCGGACGAGAACCTGCTCCATATCAGCTTCGAAGGCGGCATCCTGGAGGATCCGTGGAACGAACCTGACGAGGACATGTTCAAGCTGACGGTCTCCCCGGAAAAAGCGCCGGACAAGGCCACCTATGTCGAGATCGATTTCGAGCAGGGCACACCCCTTGCCATTGATGGCGAGCGGCTCTCCCCGGTGGCGCTGATGACCAGGCTCAACACCTTGGGCGGGGCCAACGGCATCGGCCGCCTCGACATGGTCGAAAACCGCTTTGTCGGCATGAAGTCGCGCGGTGTCTACGAAACCCCCGGCGGCACCATCCTGCGGGCCGCGCACCGGGATCTGGAAACCATCACCTTGGATCGGGAAGTGCTGGGCATTCGCGATTCTCTGGTGCCCCGCTATTCGCAGCTCATCTACAATGGCTTCTGGTTCTCTCCGGAGATGCGGCTGCTTCAGCGCACCATGGACGATGCCCAGGCCACGGTCAACGGCATTGTTCGGCTCAAGCTCTACAAGGGCAACTGTGTTCCCGTGGGCCGGAAATCTTCGAATTCCCTGTATTCCGAGTCATTTGCCACCTTCGAGGAAGACGAGGTCTACAACCAGGCCGACGCCACCGGCTTCATCCGGCTTAATGCCCTGCGCCTGCGCATCCAGGCCCACCAGCGGATGAAATGATGGCCGAGTCGATCAGGGCGTCAGACAAGATGTGGGGCGGCGGTTTCGCCGAGGCCACCGCTGCCTCGGTGGAGGCCTTTTCCGCCTCGATCCAGTATGATGCCCGGCTCTACCGCCACGACATCATGGGTTCTAGGGCACATGCCCGGATGCTGGCCCGGCAGGAACTGATCACCGAGGAGGAGCGGGATGCCATCCTTCAGGGCCTGACCGAAATCGAGGCCGAGATCGACCGGGGCGAGTTTGTCTTCAAGCCCGAGCTGGAAGACGTCCATATGAACATTGAAAAGGCCCTGACCGACCGGATAGGACTGGCCGGCGCCAAGCTGCACACCGCCCGCAGCCGCAATGACCAGGTCAACCTCGATTTCCGCCTGTACCTCCGCGACGAGGCCGACTCCCTGGATGGGCTGCTTGCCGAAACACAAAAAGCCTTTGCCCGGCAGGCCCGGAAATACCTGGGCGCGGTCATGCCCGGCTACACCCACCTCCAGCGGGCGCAGCCGGTTCTGCTGACGCATCACCTGTTGGCCTATGTCGAGATGTTCCAGCGTGACCGCGACCGGCTGGCCGGCTGCCGGCAACGGATTAACGTTATGCCTCTGGGCGCGGCGGCCATGGCCGGCACCGGCCTGCCCATCGACCGCCATTCGGTTGCCGAGGAGCTGGGATTCGTCGCGATCACCGCCAATTCGATGGACACCACCGGCGACCGCGATTTCGCCCTGGAGATGCTCTTTTGCCTCAGTCTGATCCAGGTGCACCTCAGCCGGCTTGCCGAAGAGCGGGTGCTCTGGTCCACCAAGGAGTTCGACTTCGTGCGCATCGGCGACCGCTACACCACCGGCTCGTCGATCATGCCGCAGAAGAAGAATCCCGATATTCCGGAGTTGATCCGCGGCAAGACCGGTCGGGTCGCTGGCGCCTTGATGGCCTTGCTCATGACCGTCAAGGGTCTGCCCCTGACCTATAACCGCGACCTGCAGGAAGACAAGGAACAGGTCTTCGATGCCCTGGACACGGTCAAGGCCAGCCTGGCGATCACCGCCGAACTGCTCGGTCATGCCGAGTTCAAGACCGAGCGGCTGCGAGCGGCCACCGCCGGAGGCTTCATGACCGCCACCGACCTGGCCGACTATCTGGTCCGGCGCAACATGCCTTTCCGCCAGGCCCACGGCGTGGTGGGCAGGATAGTTGCCTTCTGTCAGGAGCGGAGTTGCGAGTTGATCGATCTTACCTTGGCTGAGTTACGGCAATTTTCAGGGTTGATTGATGCCGATGTGTTTGCTGTCCTGTCGGTGGACGGCTCGGTGAGCAGCCGACTGTCCGCCGGAGGAACCGGCCGGGCCAGAGTCGAGGAAGCCCTGGCCCAAGTGGAACGCCTGCTGGGGATGGCCTCATGAACGGATGCGGCAGCCAACGGTCGGTTTTGCCGATTCTCGCCCTTGTCCTGCTGGTCCTTGGCGGCTGCGGATACAAGGATGCGCCCGTTCCGCCCCTGCATGTTCTGCCGGTGGCGATCAATGATCTCCGGGTGGATCTCGACGAAAAGGGAGCGACGCTTTCCTGGACCTTTCCCAAGAAAACGATGACCGGCGATTCTGTCGAGGAAATCAGCGAATTTCAGGTGTACCGGGCCGAGGAGCCGGTCGATGGATACTGCCCGACCTGCCCCGTTCCCTACGCCGCATGGATGACCGTGCCCGGCGGCCTGCTGGCTTCGGACGAGGATCGAACCGCGACCTGCGAGGTCAGGGGGTTGCGGCCGGGCTATCTTTACTTTTTCAAGGTGCGCAGTAAAGCCGGCCTGTGGATCGAGTCCCAGGATTCCAACGAGGTGCGTTTTTTCTGGCAGACGCCGCCCGCCGCTCCGGACGGAGTCAGCGTTGTCAGCGGCGATGGCGGCGATACGGTGCAGTGGCGCCCGGTTGACGCCGCCACGGGGGCTCAGGCCGGGGTGCTGCGGTACCAGGTGTACCGCGGCGTCGATGGCGGCGCTGTGGCCAAGGTCGGCGAGCCCATGGCAGCTCCCCCGTATACGGACGCCGCCGTCGAGTACGGCAGGGTCTACGCCTACCAGGTGCAGGCCATCAGCACCTACCCGTACGGGTCGGTCTACAGTGGCTTGAGCGTCGCCGCCGAGGCCCGGCCCCTTGACCAAACCGCACCGTCGCCGCCTGTCCGGGTCGAGGGACTCAGGACCGAAGTTGGGGTGAAGATTTTTTGGGACCAGCCTGCTGGCAAGGATCTGGCGGGCTACCGGGTCTATCGCCGGACTGCGGGAGAGAGCAATGCGACCCTGGTCGGAGAGGTCGAGCTGCCCTACAACATGTTCATCGACGCTAAGGCGCCCGGCATGACGCTTTTTTACTCGGTTTCCAGCATCGATACCCGCATCCCGCCCAACGAAAGCGATCGCTCGGCGGAAATCCGGATCGACAGGTGAGGCGGAGCTTCGGGAGTAGGCTTATACGATGAAAAACATTCCTTGGCCGATTTCTTTCTGGAAAATGAGCGGAGCGGGCAACGATTTTATCGTCATCGACCACCGCAAGCCGGTTATCCGGCCGGACCAGATGGCCGAATTTGCTCGTTTGGTCTGCCGGAGGAAGTTCTCGGTGGGCGCGGATGGGTTGTTTCTGCTCGAACGTTCGGACCAGGCGGATTTCAAGTGGCGCTTTTTCAATGCCGACGGTTCCGAGGCGGAGATGTGCGGCAACGGAGCGCGGTGCGTGGCCCGGTTCGCATACATGCAGGGGATCGCGGCGGCGCGGATGCGGTTTGAAACTCTGGCCGGTATTGTCGATGCGACGGTAGCCGACACCCAGGTGACCGTCCGCATGACGCCGCCCCACTCGTTCCGCTTCGACCGGCAGATTGAGATAACTGGCCAGATGCTCATGGTGCACAGCGTGGATACCGGCGTGCCCCATGCGGTGATTTTCGTCGACGACCTCTATGCGGTCGACGTGGCCGGTCTGGGTCGACAGATCAGGTTCCATCCCGCTTTTGCGCCGGCAGGCGCCAATGTCGACTTTGTCGGCCGGGACGTGAACGACTTTCGGATCAGGACCTATGAGCGCGGCGTCGAGGACGAGACCATGGCCTGCGGCACCGGCGTGGTCGCTGCGGCGCTGGTTGCCGCTGCCAAGGGATACGCCGCCTCACCGGTGGAAATCCTTACCTCGGGGGGAGTTGCTCTGACCGTGCATTTCACCAAAAAGCAGGGAGAAGATGCGTATCAGGTATTGCTTAAAGGACCAGCCCATGTAATCTATAGGGGCGAACTCACCGCCGAAGCGCTTGTCGAACAACGGGCAGGTACGGATGATTGACGCACAAGGGTGCGCTCCGTCCGGATCTGCCTGGATATCCGTATGGAACCTTTACAAAGAAGGGGGAAACTATGAAACGATTTGAGGGCGCCATTACCGCAATGGTCACACCCATGCGTGACGGCACGATCGACGAGCAGGGATTGATTGATCTGATCGAATTTCAGATCGCCGGCGGCATTCACGGGATCGTTCCCTGCGGCACCACCGGGGAATCTGCCACCTTGGATTTCGATGAGCACAAGCGGGTGATCGAGTTGACCGTCAAGACCGTCAAGGGACGAGTGCCCGTCATTGCCGGGACCGGCGCCAACAGCACGCTGGAGGCGATCGAGCTGACCGAGTCGGCCAAGGCCAGTGGGGCCGACGCGGTGCTGTCGGTCGTGCCCTACTACAACAAGCCGAGCCAGGAGGGCTTGTTCCAACACTTCAAGGCGATTCTCGAGGCCGTTGACATCCCGATGATCCTCTACAACGTGCCGGGTCGCACGGTGACCAACATGCTGCCTGCGACCGTAGCCCGGTTGGCGGCCCTGCCCAATGTGATAGGCATCAAGGAGGCCAGCGGCAATCTCAATCAGATCAGCGAGATCATCCAGCTGTGCCCCGAGAATTTCATCGTCTTGTCCGGCGACGATTTTACCGCCATGCCGACGGTGATGATCGGCGGCAAGGGGGTGATTTCGGTGGTGTCCAATCTGGAACCGGGCAAGACGGCAGCCATGATCGAGGCCGCGCGCCGGTTTGATGTGGCTAAGGCCAAGGCGCTCCACTACGAGCTGTTTTCCTTGATGGGCGCCATGTTCTGCTACCCGAGCCCCGCACCGGCCAAAAAGGGGCTGGCTTTGATGGGGCGGATCGGCTCGGAAGAGGTCCGGCTGCCCATGACCCAGATGGATGCGGCCAGCCTTGCGCGATTGAAGCAGGACATGGCGGCCGTGGGTTTGCTGTAACCAATATTCGGGGGAAAAACGATGACTAGAGTGATTGTTGCTGGCGCAGCCGGCCGCATGGGGCAGCGAATCATCCACATGGTGCATGCCCATCCGGGGCTGCGGTTGAGCGGCGCCTTCGAACGGCCGGGCAGCACAGCCATCGGCAAGGATGCGGGCATGGTCAGCGGGGTGGGGGAAACCGGAGTGATGATCACCGAGGGGCTTGCCTCGGTGATCGACCGGGCCGACGTGCTCATTGATTTCACCTTCCACGAGGCGTCCATCAATTTCGCCAGGCAGGCCGCCGACCATAAGGTCGCCATGGTCATCGGCACGACCGGCCTGTCCGCCGACGAACTGGCGACCCTCAAGACGCTGGCCGATGCGAATTTTCCCTGCGTCCAGTCGCCCAACATGGCGGTCGGGGTCAATGTCCTCTTCAAACTGGTGGAAAAAGCGGCGTCCATTTTGGGTGACGCCTATGACGTTGAGATTGTCGAGGCGCACCATCGCATGAAAAAAGACGCGCCTTCGGGCACGGCGCTCAAGCTCGGACAGTTGGCCGCCGCCGCTCTCGGCCGTGATTGGGCGGAGGCCGGCGTAATGGAGCGCAACGGCATCATTGGCGAGCGGACTGACCGGGAGATCGGCATTCAAACCATCCGGGGCGGGGATATCGTCGGAGAGCACACCGTCTATTTTGCCAGCGTGGGCGAACGGCTGGAAATCACCCACCGGGCGAGCAGCCGTGACAACTTCGCCCGGGGTGCGATCCGGGCCGCCTCGTGGGTGACCGGCAAGCCGAACGGGCTCTACTCCATGTTCGATGTGCTGGAGCTGAATACTTTTTAGGGCTTCCCCGCTTCGCCTTCGATGTGAAATCCCGCAGAGCCGACGCTGGAGCCGGCGGCCACGAAGCCGCCATTAGTTTTGGATCCAACCTGGGGCAATCCCTCGCCATTATCGCGAAAGCCTGGCGAGAGATGGGGGATTGCCCCGTACTCACCCCCGTCGCCTTGTCTTCTCCCTATCGCAGCCAGCCGCTTGACATGATCAGCGACAACTGGTTTGTCAACGCCGCGGCTTTGGTGCGCACGACCCTGTCCCCGGAGGCCCTGTTGCGCTTGTTGCACGCAGTGGAGGCAAAACATGGCCGGCGGCGCGGCCCTGTCGCCCTTGCCAGCCCTCAAGACCGCCCGCTTGATCTCGATCTGCTGCTGTACGATGACCTGCTGCTGGCGACCGAGCGCTTGGTTGTTCCCCATCCGCGCATGGCGCAACGCCTGTTCATGCTCACTCCCTTGGCGGAAATAGCCGAAGGCCGCCTGCATCCCGCCAGCGGCAAGACCATCGGCGCCCTGCTGGCCGAGTTGCAACGATCCCGCCCCGATCAGCTCATAGAGCGGATTGCCTGGTAAGGGCGGCCGAAAGACGGCTGGCAGCCCGCCAAAAAGGCCGAGGCAAGACAAATCAGTTAGACATTTGATGCGTTCCAGAGATATAATGACATCATGCTGAACAGGAAACACGACACGGCCACCACAACGTTGCGCAGGGCAGCATGATGCCGTTACGGTTGCTGATTCTGGGCCTGCTGTTGTATGCTGGCTGGTTTGTCCTCCGTGGACGTTTGCTGAAAAAGCGGACCAATGCCGCTCCGAAAAG
>WRFD01000083.1 GCA_009778955.1 Desulfobulbus sp. | reverse complement strand
TGGAAATCCTCTGCACCAGCATGCGGATCCGCGACCTGATCATCAACGGCGAGACCGAAGAAAAGACCTTCTACAACGTCATCCGGGACGGTTCGGCGCGCGACATGCGGACCTTTGACCAACACCTGCTGGAACTCTTCGAATCCGGCCTGGTCACCGAGGAATCGGCCGTGCTCTTCGCCTCCCATCGCAGCGAGATCAAACGGGGCATGGATACGATCAAAGCCGCCCGGGGAGAACGGACCTCCTCCATCGACGGCCTGAGCATGGAGCAACAGCAAGAAGAGGATCCCTACAGGCGGTGATGGCGCCGGCTTATCTGGACCTTTGCCAATCACAACCCAACACGACGGACAACACCTACCGTTCCCATTGCCCGAGGCTTGTTTATCATGCTGACCCATTGCCCTTCCTGCAAGAAGTTGCTTCAGCTCACCCCCGATCAGACCGCCCGCCTGGAGCAGGCCCTGGCTCAACTGTCCCCCGGCAAACTGCTGACCATCAAGTGCCCCATGTGTCACGGCGCCATTTCCTTGGATAAAAATGCCGACACTCCGCAAAGTCAGTCCCGCCAGGTGCAGCCGCCGCCGCCACCGAAGCTGGACTGGCTGGAGATGGGCATTTTTCAGGATGCGGACAAGGTGGAAGACGTGCCCATGGCCCTGGTTCTCCACCAGGACAACGAACAGCGCAAAGGCATCAAGGAGGCGCTGGAGTCGGTGGGGTACCAGGTGGTGTTGGTCAATTCTGTGACCGATGCCATGAACGGGATGCAGTTCGTCAATTTTGCCTGCATCATCTTTCAGACCGACCTGGAAGGGGCGCTGGAACAATCATCGTTTCACGTTCACATGCGCAAGCTGGCCATGGATCGGCGGCGCTACGTTTTCTACATCCTCATCGGCGACCAGTTCCATACCCTGTACAATCTCGAGGCCCTGGCGCACAGCGCCAACCTCACCGTCAACGTCGGCGACCTGCGGCATCTCGACGTCATCCTGCGCAAGGGCATCCCGGCCTACGAGGAACTGTTCGGCCCCATGCTCGAAGAGTTGGGCGTTTACGGCAAACGCTGAGCAAGCCTCTGCCACTCCCGCCAAGAAATACCTTTTTTCAACAGGAAACAGTTGTTTTCCAAAAAAAATTCTGTTAAGTAAGTTTGTTTTATTTATCCTCAGGGAAAATCAACTTTTTCCCCATCATCAACCACTTGCCAGGGACCGCCATCGGTCATCACAGGGAATTCCATGACAAAAAACGGAACTCAACCCGCTTTTGCGGCAGCTGACCCCAGCAACGAAGAAATGAGCTTTGCGGAACTGTTCGAGCAGGAAGACAACAACACGGTCATCAACGTCGGCGAGGTTGCCCTCGGCACCGTTGTCGGGTTGAGCAGCGACGCTGTCTTGATTGATGTCGGCGACAAGGCGGAAAGCTATATCCCGCTTGCCGAATTCCGCCACGAAGACCCGGACCGGATCGTCAAGATCGGCGACCAATTCGAAGTGTTCATTGAAAAACGCAAGGAGGAAGGCGGGTTGCTGCTTTCCCGGGAAAAGGCCATTGCCATCAAAGTATGGGAACAGATTGCCAAGATCCAGGAAGAAGACGGGACCATCGAGGGCCGTATCGACAACCGGGTCAAGGGGGGCATGTCCGTCGATATCGGCGTTCCCGCCTTCCTGCCCTACTCGCAGATTGACCTGCGGCCGGTCAAAGATCTCGACGCCCTCATCGGCCAGACCTTTGAATTCAAGATCCTCAAGTTCAACCGTAAACGCAACAACGTGGTCATTAGCCGACGGTCCATCTTGGAAAATCAGCGAACTGCCCTGCGCGAGCAGATGCGCACTTCCCTGGAAGAAGGCCAGATCATCCGCGGCGCCATCACCAATATCACCGATTACGGTCTGTTCATCGACCTGGGCGGCATGGACGGTCTCTGCCATATTACCGACCTCTCTTGGGGCCGGGTTTCGCATCCGTCCAAACTGTACAACGTCGGCGAGGAGATCGAGGTCAAGATTCTCAAGTACGACAAGAACTCCGACCGCGTTTCTCTGGGCGTCAAGCAGCTCAAGACCGATCCGTGGGATCGGGTTCCCTCCCAGTATCCTCCCGGCTCCAGAGTCAAGGGCAAGGTGGTGTCGATCACCGATTACGGCGTGTTCGTCGAGCTGGAAGAGGGAGTCGAGGGCCTGGTGCACATCTCCGAGATGAGCTGGTCGAAAAAACCGCGCCATCCGTCCAAGATCGTCGGGGTCGGCGAGGAGATCGAGGTGCAGGTGCTCAAGGTCGAAGCCGAAACCAAGCGCATCTCCCTGGGGATGAAGCAGTTGCAGCCCAACCCTTGGGATGTGGTCGAGGAGAGCTATCCGGTTGGTTCGGTCATTGAAGGCAAGATTAAAAACATTACCGATTTCGGCATATTCATTGGTATCGAAGAGGGCATCGACGGTCTGATTCACGTCTCCGACCTTTCCTGGACCGAGCGGATCAAGCATCCGTCCGAGAAGTATTCCAAGGGTGAGACCATTCAGGCGGTCGTCCTGAAAATCGACAAGGAAAACGAACGGTTTTCCTTAGGCGTCAAGCAACTGGAGCCCGATCCGTGGCAGGCTGCGGCCAGCAACTACCCGATCGGTTCCACCGTTGAGGGCACCATCACAAACGTCACCGACTTCGGCGTCTTCGTCCAACTGGAGGAAGGAATCGAAGGCCTGGTGCACGTGTCCGAAATTTCCAAAGACAAGGTCAAGACACCGGTCGGCATGTTCAATGTCAACGACACCCTGAAGGCCATGGTCATCAATGTGTCCGCCGACGACCGCAAGATTGGCCTGTCAGTGAAGGCCCTGCAGGAAAAGGAGGAGAACAACGGCGCCATTCCGGAAGAATACCTCCAGAAGGCCCAGAGCGCTGCTCCCTCCACCTTCGGCGACCTCCTGAAGGCGGCCGCCGGAGAGGACAACAACAAATAAGCGCCGAAGCATTTCTTTGATGAAACCTTACGGGGTGTTGCCCCGCCCGTGTCTCCGGCGCGGGCAGAACCGGCACCCCCTCCAATCATCTCTCCGTGTTCGCTAAGGCCCGAACCCGACGGACGCGGGCGATCAAGAAAGGATACAGATCATGCTCAAGCGTGAATTGATCAATCAAGTTTCCGAGCAACTTGGTGACTATTACAAACAGGACATAGCACAGGCTGTTGACATCATTCTCGAAGAGATCTCCCAGGCACTGGCCGAAGAGCGGCGGGTGGAGATTCGGGGCTTCGGCAGTTTTTCCGTGCGGACCCGCAAGCCGCGGACCACGAAGAATCCGAAGACTGGCAAGATGATGAACATTCCGGCGCGCAAGACGCTCCATTTCACCATGAGCAAGTCGTTGAAGGAAGTCCTGATCGACGAAGAAGTGGAATAGCCTCCGTTCCCATTACAGGTACAAGACCGGACCCCACGGGATCCGGTCTTTTTTATTTCGCGCTTTTTTTTTGGGGGGGGAACGGACCTCGGTCTAAACAAACGGCTCAATGTCCCCTTTGCCGATGCGGAGGACTTCGGGTTGCTCGGTCAGCAACGAAATGACCGTGGAAGGAGCGGGAACGATCTCGCCGCCGTCGATAATCAGGTCCACCTGACGACCGAAAATCCGGTCGGCATCGTAGCAGGTGCTGACTGGCTCATCCTCTTCCTCGAGCGAGGCGGAGGTGTTGAGCAAGGGGTTGGTCAGGGACTCGAGCAGAGCCAGGCAGATCGGATGATCGGGGACCCTGATGCCCACGGTTTTCTGCCGGGTCAGCATGATTTTGGGAACCACCTTGGTTCCGGAGAGAACGAAGGTGTACGGACCGGGAAGGTTTTTCCGCATCAGCCGGTAGGCGGTATTGCCGACATGGCCATACTGGCTGATGTTGGTGAGGGAGGCGCACATGAAGCTGAAGGGCTTGTCCTTGGGACGCCTTTTGATCTGATAGACCCTCTTGACCGCTTTTTGATTGAAAATATCGCAGCCGATGCCGTACATGGTGTCGGTAGGATAACAGACGACGCCGCCGTGCTGGAGAATCTCAACAACCTGGCTGATCAGCCGGGACTGCGGATTGGAAGAGTTGATCGCAACAATTTTCGCCATCGAAAAACAAGCCGCAAAGAAACGGGCAACACACTGTGCCGGCCGACGCCCGGCGCGGGCAGGCCTGTGACGCCGAAGGAAAAAGCAGATCACTAAAGCAGGAAACTTGGGAAAAATCCACCTATTTCTCCACGCCGTCTTCGCAGCAGGATGGGTGTTTTGCAAGCTTCCTGCCCCCCCTGCCAGCTGGGGTGGAGCCGCTGTGCATCGGGTCGTCTTTTCTTTTTAACCGGAACATGCTACTTTATGCCAGTCAGAGGCCCGCTAGGGCGCCGAGCAGACAACCACATGTAATTCCGCTAAAATCCACTGAAAAGCAGCCTGTCCCTCTGCTTTTTTTTCGGAAACAGGCGGCCAGCGGCGGTTCGTTCCCCGCCCCCTGCTCCACACCACGGGACCGTGCCAACGAACCGCAACGGGCCGGCTGAAAACAGGCTGCCCGGTTTTTACTCCAGTCAACAAGGAGACCCTATGTTTCAGCAAGACATCCCCCTGGCCCTTACCTTTGACGATGTCCTTCTGGTCCCGGGCGCTTCCGAGGTCCTGCCGTCGGAGGTATCGCTTACGACCCGGCTCACCGACGCCATTGATCTGCAGTCGCCGCTGCTCAGCGCCGCGATGGACACGGTCACCGAGCACCAAACCGCCATTGCCATGGCCCGGGAAGGCGGCATCGGCATCATCCACAAGAACATGAGCGTCGAGCAACAGGCCAAGGAAGTGGAGCGGGTGAAGAAATCGGAATCCGGCATGATCGCCGACCCGATCACCGTTTCTCCCTACCAGTGCGTAGCCGAAGTGCAGCAGATCATGCGCTCCTATCGCATTTCCGGCCTGCCGGTGATCGATGGCGGCAAGCTGGTGGGCATCGTCACCAACCGCGACTTGCGCTTCGTCTCCGACGACGGCCTCCGGGTTAACGATGTCATGACCAGCAAGAATCTGGTGACCGCGCCGATCGGCATCGACTTGCCCCACTGCAAAGCCCTGCTCCACGAGCACCGGATCGAAAAGCTGCTGATCGTCGACGACAAGGGCGGGCTCAAGGGCCTGATCACCATCAAGGACATCGAAAAGATCAAACAGTATCCCAACGCGGCCAAGGATTCCATGGGCCGGCTGCTGACCGGCGCCGCCCTCGGGGTCGGGCCTGATCTGCTGCCGCGTACCGAGGCCCTGGTCAAAGCCAAGGTCGACGTGGTGGTGCTCGACTCGGCGCATGGCCACTCCGCCGGCATCCTCTGCGCCCTGCGGGAGATCAAAGCCCACTTCCCCGACCTGCAGGTCATCGCTGGCAACGTGGCCACCGGCGAGGCCACCGAGGAGCTGATCAAGGCCGGCGCCAGCGGCATCAAGGTCGGGGTCGGGCCGGGCTCAATCTGCACCACCCGAATCGTGGCCGGGGTCGGCGTGCCCCAGCTGACCGCGTTGCGCAACTGCGTCGAGGCCGCCTCCAAACGCAACATCCCGGTGATCGCCGACGGCGGCATCAAGTTCTCGGGCGACATCTGCAAGGCCATCGGCATCGGCGCCCACTCGGTGATGATCGGTTCGCTCTTTGCCGGAACCGACGAGACACCGGGGGACACCTTCCTCTATCAGGGGCGGAAATACAAGGGATACCGGGGAATGGGCTCCATCGGCGCCATGAAGGACGGCTCCGGAGACCGTTATTTCCAGGACAGCCGAGGCAGCAAGCTGGTGCCCGAAGGCATCGAAGGCAAGGTGCCCTACCGCGGTCCGATTTCTGAAATGATCTACCAACTGCTCGGCGGTCTGCGCTCGGGCATGGGCTACACCGGCGCCGCCACCATTGAGGAGCTGCACCAGAAGGCCCGCTTTGTCCAGATTTCTTCGGCCGGCCTGCGCGAGTCGCACGTCCACGACGTCATCATCACCAAAGAGGCCCCGAACTACCGGACGGAAGGGTTGTAATCTCCCGTCCTCCGCTCCCAAACCCAGGAAAGGCAACCTATGTCCACACAAAAAATCGTCATCCTCGATTTTGGCTCACAGACCACCTTGTTGATCGCCCGCCGTATCCGCGAACAAAAAGTCTACAGCGAGATCCATCCCTACACTCTGCCCCTCGACAAACTGGCGGCCATGCAGCCCACCGGCATTGTCCTGTCGGGCAGCCCGGCCAGCGTCTACGACGATGATGCTCCGATCAGCGATCCCGGCATCTACGGGCTCGGTGTGCCGGTGCTGGGTATCTGTTATGGCGCCCAACTGATGACGATCCAACTGGGCGGCAAGGTGGAGCGGGCCGAGAAGCGGGAATTCGGCGAGGCGCAGCTCCATGTCGAATACGCCGGCGGCCTGTTCGCCGGGCTGGAAACGGCGCCAACCCATCACCGGGTATGGATGAGCCACGGCGACCGCATCGAAGCACTGGCCCCAGGCTTCGCGGTCTCGGCCACCAGCGCCCATTCGCCCTATGCGGCCATCCGCCATGCCGAACAACCCTTTGTCGGCGTCCAGTTTCACCCCGAGGTCGCCCACACCCTGATCGGCGCCGAGGTGCTGGGCAACTTCATCTTCGGCCTCTGCGGCTGCCGGCCCGACTGGACCATGCATTCCTTCATCGATGCGACCGTGGCCGAAGTCCAGGCCAAGGTCGGCGCCGACCGGGTGATCTGCGCCCTGTCAGGCGGAGTGGACTCCTCGGTGACCGCAGCCCTGGTCCATCGGGCCATCGGCGACCAGTTGACATGCATCTACGTCAACACCGGCCTGATGCGGGCTGGCGAATCGGAAAGCGTGCTCCGCTTCTTCCGTGAAACGACCCGGCTCAAGGTCATCGATGTCGATGGGTCCGGGTATTTTCTGGCGGCCCTGGCCGGGGTCAAGGATCCCGAGGAAAAGCGCAAACGGATCGGCAACGGCTTCATCGAAATCTTCGAGGCCGAGGCCAGAAAGGTTGGGCAGGTCCGCTATCTGGCCCAGGGAACCCTGTACCCGGATGTGATTGAATCGGTGGCGTTCCGCGGCAAGGCGCCGATCAAATCGCACCACAACGTCGGTGGTCTGCCCGAACGGATGCAGCTGGATCTGATTGAGCCCCTGCGCGAACTGTTCAAGGACGAGGTGCGCGAATTGGGCTTGGAACTGGGCCTGCCCGAGGAAGCCATATACCGGCAGCCTTTCCCCGGACCGGGCCTGGCCGTCCGGATCATGGGGGATATCACAGCCGAGCGGCTGGCCACCCTGCGGCAGGCCGACGTGATCGTGCTGGAGGAGATGAAGGATGCCGGCTGGTACCGCAAGGTTTGGCAGTCCTTTGCCGTGCTGCTGCCCATCCAGACCGTGGGCGTCATGGGCGACGGCCGCACCTACGAACACGTCATCGCCCTGCGCTGCGTGGACAGCAAGGATGCCATGACCGCTGACTGGACGCGCCTGCCCTATGAATTACTGGGCCGCATCTCCAACCGGATCATCAACGAGGTGCGCGGCGTCAACCGGGTGGTGTACGACATCTCCTCCAAACCACCGTCGACCATCGAGTGGGAATAAGCTCAGACCTGCACCCCCCTGGAATCACTGCGACGCACATATTACTCCATGCACAAGACAGCAATTTACGTTGACGCCGAAAACATCAAGATGAGTGGCGGCTACGGCATGCGTTACGACGTGCTCGTCAGCCTGGCCAACAGCAAAAATTCGGCACTGCTGCGGGCCAACTGCTACCTGGCCGAAGATCACGAACGCACCCAGCGCGATCCGGAGTACCGACAGAAGGTCTATGCCTACCACAACATCCTGCGCAACTGCGGCTTCAAGATCATCAAGAAATATGTCCGCCGGTTCAAAGACGAGGACGGCAACATCACCACCAAGGCCAATGCCGACATGGATTTGGCCATCGACGCCCTGCTCCAGGCCCGCAACCTCGACCGGATCATCCTGCTCACCGGCGACGGCGATTTCCTTCGCCTGATCATTGCCCTGCAGAACATGGGCTGCCGGGTGGAGGTGATCGGATTCCACAATGTCAGCAAGGAGTTACGAGAGGTGGCCGATTCCTATATTTCCGGTTTCCTGGTGCCCGGCCTGTTGCCGATCATTGGCAGCCACGGCGACAACAGCGATCGCTGGCAGCGGGGCACGGTGGCCAATTTCAACCAGGACCGGGGCTTCGGCTTTTTCCGCTATTACCGGCTGCAGGAGGGCGTGCTCCACTCGGAAACGGTCTTTTTCCACCTGTCGAAGTCAACGCTCTCCTCGGACCATTTCTTCCAAGAACCGTACCGGATCTTCGAGTTCAAGATCGTCGACAACCCGGCCAACAACAACCGTTCCGAGGCCTGGGACATCCGGTTGCTCAAGGACGGGTGAGAGACGATGACCGCAACCAACGGCGGCAGCGGCCTGCTCCTGGCCGGCGATCTCGGCGCCACCAAGACCAACCTGGCGCTATACCGGGCCGAAGCCTGGCCCGGCCCGCCGCTGCGGCAACAGACCTTCCGCAACCGGGACTTCGCCGGGTTCGACGACCTGCTGGCCGCCTTCCTCACCAATCAGACCGCACCAGCGGCCATCTGCCTGGGTGTGGCTGGGCCGGTTCTGCACAACGCGGTCCACATGACCAACCTCTCCTGGTCGATTGCGGGCGAGGCCTTACAGGCCCGCCTCGGGTGCGGCCAGGTCCTGCTGATCAACGACCTGGTGGCCACTGCCGCCGGCATTCCCTGGCTTGGGCCCGCAGACCTGCATCCGCTCAACCCGGACGGACAGGCCTCCACCGGAGCGGCCATGGCGGTGCTGGCGCCGGGCAGCGGTCTAGGCGAGGCCTTCCTCGTGCCGTATGGCGATCTTTTCCTGCCCTTTCCCTCGGAAGGCGGCCACGCCAGCTTTGCGCCCAGGACAGCCGAACAAATAGAGCTGTTGCGCTTCATGGCGGCACGGCACGGCCACGTTTCAGTGGAACAGGTCTGTTCCGGCCTGGCGATCCCCGAACTGTTCGCCTTTGTCGCCGCCGACCATCCAGCGCCGGAATGGCTAAAGGCCGAACTGGCGCAGGCCGCCGACAAAACGCCGGCCATCGTCCAGGCAGCCATCAATGCCGTACAGCACGGAAAACCCTGCGAACCTGCGGTGCAAGCCCTGCGCCTCTTCCTCGACATCCTGGCCGACGAAGCCGCTAACCTCACCCTCAAGACCCTTGCCCTTGGCGGCGTTTTCATCGGCGGCGGCCTGGCGGCAAGGCTACTGCCATTGATCGAGGCGCCGCGGTTCATGGCCGTCTTTACCCGAGGGGTTTACCGCCAGATGCTGGCCCACATCCCAGTCCGGGTGATCCTCAACCCGCAAACCGCACTACTCGGCGCAGCCGCCTTGGCCATCCAAGCCCTGCGGGACGATTCCCCGGCCGCCCCCTCCGCCTGACCGCCCGGCCCTCGCCCCAATAGTTCGGTCTCGCTGCGGGAGGTGCATTCTTTTCTGGCTTGTCCAAAGAAAAGGACCAAAAGAAACTTTAGGCATAACAAACGGCGGAAGCCAAAGAGTTTTTGAGATTTACCTGTGTTCGGGTTGTGGAGCATGTTGAGGCGGAGCGCCTTAAATTCATCATCATGGCTTTTTCCCATAGCTGAGATCGCAAGAGCCCTATCAGCTGTCGAGTAGAGCATCGTTCCCCTGGTTGGGATTGCTGCCATTTGGGCTTGGGGAGCATTTTCGAGGAGTCGCTGGCGGAGGCACCCGCCAGGAGGAGCATGGCATAGGCGGCCACAATAAGTGAGGGAACTTTTTCCACGGAAGCTTGCGTGCGCACCTGGGCTTGCCCGACCCCCAGCAAACTTTTTTCATCTCTGAAGTTCACTTCGATTTCCCATCGCCACAGATACGCCTGGAGGAACCGCGAGAGAGGCAATGCCGGGTCTGTACAGATCAGATAGGCCGGATGATCAGCGCTTGTACGGTGCGGTCGCCGGCGCCTGCCCACCGTGCGGCTGGAATGCTTTTTACGTCAAAGAGGCAGCGAGTTCCTGCGGCAAATGCTTCAACTTGCATCCAGGGGATGGAGTCATCTTGCCGGATCTGTTCCGACGTCGGCAAAACAGAGCCGTACCAACGCGGCCTTCCTCTTCGTGAAGCCGCAGGGGCATCAGGCGGAGCATAAAGTTTCGCGTCTTTACGGATTCGGCCAATCAGCGTGGTATGCTCAGGCATATCCCGCATCACGGTGCGGTTTGTAAATCCTCCG
>WRFD01000082.1 GCA_009778955.1 Desulfobulbus sp. | reverse complement strand
TTACACCGAAGGTTTCAGCTGCTTCGTCACCTCCACGGTTGCTTCGGTTGCTGCCGGCTAAAGCGAAAGTTGCCGGGTGGGACTTGCACCCACTGAACAGCCGCGCCTTTCCACGGCGCACTGCAGAGATTCTTTACAGCCTATCTGCTAGCAGAGATCCCCAAAGGCGGCAAGGTGGGCATACTCATTGACAGTGCCGGGTTGCCGAACAGTATCGATGCCTGCTTGACGGCGGTCAACAACCACAATGGCGTCATCTGTGAAGAGATGAGGCTCGTGCTGGTTGTGGACAAGCGGAGCGGAAAGCCTCTCTTTTTCCGGTACAACGCCGGCAACATGCCGGACGTCAGCACCTTGTGGGCAACAGTGCTGGAGTTAAAGGCCCTGCATGTGGATGTTGGCATGACCATACTGGACGCCGGTTACTTTTCCGAGAAAAACGTTGCGGCGCTCGGTGCTGCGCATATACCCTTTCTGACCAGGCTCGCGCCGAACCGAAAGTTGTACAAGCAACTGGTTGCAGCATCACGTTGAAACGCTGGATGCGGGCAGCATGGTCCAATACGACGGCAGGCTTGTTGGCATAACCCGGGTCCCCATACCCCTGGCTGGAGACTCGCATGGCTATGCCTATGTCGCTGTTGATTATGAAAGGCGACGCCAGGAATGGAAGAAGTGCGCACAGGCGCAGCAACAGGGCTTTTTCGTTCTGATTTGCTCCGAAAAGGTAGAGCCAGCGGAGATGCTGCCCCTCTACTACACACGCCAAGCAGTCGAACAGATCTTTTGATGTGAGCAAGAACAATGTCGACCTCTTGCCGCTGCGAGCACACAGCGAAGAAACCCTGCGCGGCCACCTCATGCTTTCCTTCCTGGCATCGCTGGCGCACCTCTTTCTCAATGACAAGCTGAAGGCCGCCAGGTTGAATGCCGGCAATGCGATCCTGGTCTATCGGAATTTGAAGTGTCAGGTCTATGGCCACGAGATCCTTGTCAAGGAGCCAGTCAAATCTATGAACGACATTGCCAAGGCGCTCGGGCTAACAATCCCGGCAAAACTTGTGGAAGGAAAATACCCCGGGAATTAAGGGTAAACAGTTATCAGGGTCGGACGGCGCCTTGTCTGGAAAATTCAGCCACGATTCAATGTCACCTAAAAAACCCGCCTGAATGTCAGCAAATCGGCAATGAGTTCGCCCAGGCAAGTGCGCAAAAGCCAATCATGCAAAAACCATGGCCCCGAACCCGCGCCTGCCGGATAAATTGTAATTACTCCTTCCATTGCAATTTTTACGAAAAACTTTGTTAAAACAATACGTTGTCAAACAAATTGCACAACACCTGACAATGCAGATTCATGCATAATTTTATGTTTGATTTCAAATAATTATAAATTTAACGACCGAATATTGAAATTGTTTCCTTGTCTGATCGTCCTTATGTTGATATAGTATCGAATACTCCAACGATGATAGTGCAATGGGATCAAGGAGTCTTTTATGCAACAATTGCAAGAAACTGTTGAAAAAATACTGGATCAAATCCGCCCGACTTTGCAGCGGGATGGCGGCGACGTCGAGTTCGTCGACATCAGTTCGGATCAGGTGCTCAAGGTCCGGCTCACCGGAGCCTGCCAGGGGTGCCCCATGTCCCGTGTCACCCTGAAGGAGGGGATCGAGAAGTTTGTCAGAAGCGAACTCCCGACTATCAGGGCCGTAGAGGCGGTCGAATAATTTTATGCCCATCGGTTTTGTCGAAAGCCTGTTCTGGCTTAGTCTCAATATTTACCACGAATCCCGCAGCGAACCGGAAATCGGCCAGTTGGCCGTTGCCCATGTCACCCTCAACCGAGCCATGGAAGAAAACAAAAGCCTGACAGACGTCATCCTGGCTCCCAATCAATTTAGTTGGACCTTCCAGAAAAAAAACTATGCCCCCATGGAGATCAATCCGCTCCAAGAGAGCCTGCGCGTCGCCCTCAAAGCGATGACCACGCCGGATTTCACCAAAGGTTCAACATTTTACCACCATGTCGATGTCATGCCTGGATGGGCCGTGGGCAAGGCCTATACAGGCCGTTACGGTTCCCATAAGTTTTATCGCCAAGGCGACGCGCCCATCTCAGCCTCTGCCTTTTAGCATTTCTGTCCGCTTCGCCATTTTTCAGATCGACTTGCCCCCCACCCTGGTGGTTGACAAACCATTGCGTCTCGCTTATAAACAATCCCATCGCTAGGGGTGCAATCCTGCTGAGAGGAAACCATCCAACCCTATGAACCTGATCCGGTTAATACCGGCGAAGGGAAGCGGACAAGACATAGATTATCCGGGATATTCCCCGATTTTTTTGGTCTGCAAGCCGCTTGCCTTTCCCTTCGAAGGCAAGCGGCTTTTTTTTTGGGGGGATGAATACATGGACATCTTTGTCAACGGGATGCAGGAAGCCGTCCCTGTCCGCACCATCATCGAGTTGGTGGCGCACAAAGGATTGGAGGCCGACTCGCTGGTGGTGGAACTGAACCAACGGATTATCAAGCAAGAACTGTGGCCAGAGACCCGGCTGCAAGCTGGCGACAAGCTGGAACTGCTCAATTTTGTCGGTGGAGGCTGATAAATGACGACCGATGATGATGCATTGCAACTGGGAGGCGCGCGCTTCACCAGCCGACTGTTCACGGGAACCGGCAAATTTGCCGCTAATGCCCAAATTCCCAAGATGCTGGCCGCCAGCGGCTCGCAGATGATCACCGTGGCCCTGCGACGGATCGACGCCCTTGCGAAGCAGGAAAACATCCTTGAATATATTCCCAAGACAGTGACCCTGCTGCCCAACACATCGGGAGCACGGACCGCCGAGCAGGCGGTGCGCATCGCCCGCATCGCCCGTGAAGCCGGCTGCGGAGACTTCATCAAGATCGAGGTGATCACCGATATGAAACATCTGATGCCGGATAATTGGGAGACGCTGAAGGCTACCGAAAACCTGGCCAAGGAGGGGTTTGTGGTCCTGCCCTATGTCCTGCCCGACCTGCCGCTGGCCAAGCGCCTGGAAAACGCCGGCGCGGCGGCGGTAATGCCGCTGGGCGCACCCATTGGCACCAACCGTGGGCTGGAAACCAAACCGCTGATCGAACTGCTGATCGAAAACTGCACCGTGCCCATCGTGGTCGATGCAGGCATCGGACGGCCGTCCCAGGCTGCCGCCGCCATGGAAATGGGGGCCGACGCGGTACTGGTCAACACCGCCATCGCCACCGCCGCCGACCCCGAAACCATGGGCCGGGCCTTTGATCTGGCAGTCAAGGCGGGCCGGATGGCCTATCTTGCCCGCCTGGCCGAAGAATCGTCTCTGGCCCGCGCCTCGTCGCCGCTCACCGGCTTTCTCGACGATTAAACCTGGTAAAGGAGCGGACCATGTCTTTTTTTGCAACAATCAACCATTACCGGGAATTTGACTCTGGCAGGTTCTTTGCGCAGATAACCGATGCCGACGTCGAACGCGCCTTGGATAAGGACAAACCCGGCGCGATGGATTTTCTTACTCTGCTCAGCCCCACGGCAGCAAACCATCTGGAAGCCATGGCTCGCAGGGCGCATCAGTTGACGGTGCAGCATTTCGGCCGCACCATCCAGATGTTCATCCCGCTCTACATCTCGAACCATTGCACTAACCGTTGCGCCTATTGCGGCTTCAACCACGACAACCCGATTCTGCGCCGCAGGCTTAGTCTGACGGAAATCGAGACCGAGGCCCGCGCTATCGCCGCCACTGGCATGCAGCACATCCTGTTTCTCACCGGCGAAGCCCCGCATCTCACCCCCATGGAGTATCTGATCGAGACAGCCCGCCTGCTGAAACGGTATTTCGCCTCGGTGGCCATTGAAATCTTTCCGCTTAAGAGAGAAGAATATCGCCGGCTCCAGCAGGCCGGGGTCGATGGGATGACCCTGTTTCAGGAAACTTACGACCAGGCTGTCTACCAACGGGTCCATCCGGCCGGCCGGAAAAGAGATTACCACTGGCGGCTCAACGCCCCGGAGCGGGCCGCCCAAGGCGGCATGCGGGTGGTCAATATCGGCCCGCTGCTCGGCCTGGCCGAACCTCGCCGCGAGATGTTTTTCACCGGTCTCCATGCCCGCTACCTGGAAACCGCCTATCTTGAGACCGAGGTGTCGGTCTCCCTGCCGCGATTCAACGCGGCCGAAGGAAATTTCCACCCCGATTTCCAGGTGGACGACAAAACTTTCGTCCAATTCATGTCCTCCCTGCGCATTTTCCTGCCCCGCGCGGGGCTGACCATTTCCACCCGGGAAAGCGCTGCCTTCCGCGACTGCATCCTGCCGCTGGGCGCCACCCGCTACTCCGCCGGCTCCAGCACCGGGGTCGGCGGCTACACCGAAATTCAGGTGGAACAGACGCCCCAGTTCGAGATCACCGATGACCGCAGCGTCGATGAGGTGGCCGCAGCCATCGTGGCCCGAGGCTACCAACCGGTCTACAAGGATTGGGACCAGATCGGATGACGAACACAAAAATCGGCATCGCCGGTGTTGGCGGCATCGGCTCCAACGTGGCGGTCAACCTGGTGCGCAGCGGCATTGGCTCGCTGAAGATCGTCGACTTCGACCGAGTGGAAGACTCCAATTTAAACCGCCAGTTTTATTTTGCCGACCAAATCGGCCAACCCAAGATCAAGGCGCTAGCGCTCAACCTGCGCCGCATCCGGCCTGGCCTTCACATCGAGGCCGTGACCGCCCGGATCGATGCCGCCAACTGCCAATCGATCTTTGGTGACTGCGATCTAATCGTCGAGGGCTTCGACCGCCAGGAAGACAAAAAAATGCTGCTGGAACTCCTGGGCGCAGACCGAATCGTGGTCTCGGCTTGCGGCATCGCCGGCAGCGACCTGGCCTCCATCCGTACGCGACGGCTCGGTTCCTGCTTCATTGTCGGCGATTTTGCCACCGACATTGCTTGCGCCCCGCTCTTTGCCCACAAAGTCGGCACGATCGCTAATCACATGAGCGCAATCGTCCTGCGCCACCGAGAGGTTCCATGACCTTCCCATCTGCTAAATCCGCACTCCCCGCCGGTATCTACGGCATCACCGCTGAAAAATTTTCCGCCGGCCGCACCAACATCGAAGTGGTGCAGGCGATGATCGCTGGCGGCATCCGCCTCATCCAGTACCGAGAAAAACGGCCGGCTAAGAGTTTTGCCGAGATGCTCGCCGAGTGCCGGGCCATTCGGGCGCTGACTCGCGAGGCCGGGGTGCTGTTCATTATCAACGATTATCCGGCCCTCGCCCTACTGGTCGATGCCGACGGCGTGCATGTCGGCCAGGACGATTTTCCGGTGCCCGAGGTCCGGCGGCTGATCGGCCCCGACAAACTGATCGGGCTTTCCACCCACGAACCGGCACAGGCCGCCGCCGCAGTCGTGGCCGGCGCCGACTACATCGGGGTCGGACCCATTTTCAGCACCCAGACCAAAGACGATGCCTGCTCCCCGGTGGGACTCGAATACCTGGACCATGTGGCGCGCACCTGTCCCCTACCCTTTGTGGCCATTGGCGGCATCAAGGAGCACAACCTCGGCGAGGTGGCGGCGCGGGGCGCCGCCACGGTCTGCCTGGTCTCCGAAATCGTTGGCGCCGCCGACATCGCCGCCACGATCCGGCGGCTGCAGGCAGCCTGCCTCGCTTCCATCAACCCTTAACATCTCTTTAAGGAGAAACGATATGCCACACGCCACCCAGATGACTGCTGCCCGCCGGGGCGATCTCACCCCGCAGATGCGACAGGTGCTTGCCGACGAAAAAATCCACCAAGCCGACCTGTTGGCCCGGATCGCCGAGGGGCAGATCGTGATCCCGGCCAACCGCAACCACGCAACCCTGGTCGCCAAGGGCATCGGCGCCGGCCTCGCCACCAAAATCAACGTCAATCTCGGCGTGTCCGAGGATTGCTGCAATGTCGAGGCTGAATTGAACAAGGTGCGCCGTTCGATCGAACTCAAGGCGGATGCGATCATGGATCTCAGCACCTTTGGCGATACCCGCACCTTCCGCCGCCGCACCGTGGAAATCAGCCCGGTGATGATCGGAACGGTGCCGATCTACGATGCCGTGGCCCGGTACGGCAAGGCGGTGGCCAACATCTCGGTTGACGATTTTTTCGATGTGGTCCGCATCCATGCTGAGGATGGGGTCGACTTCATGACCATTCATGCCGGCCTGACCCGGACGGCGGTGGAACGGTTGCGCGTCAACCCACGCCTGACCCATGTGGTCAGCCGGGGTGGATCGCTGCTCCTCGACTGGATGACCACCAATGACCGGGAAAATCCCTTTTACGAACATTTCGACCGGCTGCTCGATCTGTGCCGGCAACACGACGTCACCCTCAGCCTGGGCGATGGCCTGCGTCCCGGCTGCCTGCGCGACGCCACCGACGCGGCCCAGATCCAGGAACTCATCGTGCTGGGCGAGCTGACCAAACGCTGCTGGCAGGCCGAGGTTCAGGTCATGATCGAAGGTCCGGGCCATGTGCCGCTCAACGAGGTGGCGGCTAATATGCAGCTGGAAAAGAAGCTCTGCCACGGGGCGCCGTTCTACGTGTTAGGGCCGATCGTCACCGATGTGGCGCCTGGCTACGATCACATCACCTCGGCCATCGGCGGAGCGCTGGCCGCCGCCTCGGGCGCCGATTTCTTGTGTTACGTCACCCCGGCCGAACATTTGCGACTGCCGGATGCTGACGACATGAAAGAGGGGATTATCGCCTCACGCATCGCCGCCCATGCCGCCGACATCGCCAAGGGCATTCCGGGAGCCATGGCATGGGACAACGCCATGAGCCAGGCCCGCAAGGATCTGGACTGGAACCGGATGTTCGACCTGGCCCTGGACCCGGAAAAAGCACGGGCTTATCGCGCCTCTTCCCAACCCCTCGACCAGGAGGTCTGCACCATGTGCGGCGACCTGTGCGCGGTCAAACGCAGCCGCGCCATCCTTGAGGGCAAATAACCCAGCCAGGGCCTCCGGGCAGACGGTTCGATCATTGGTTAACCAAAAACAAATATCCTGTCGAACAGACCTACGAACAAAAAAGCCCCTTCCGCTCCAGAGAGCGAAAGGGGCTTGGCAGCAAACAAACAGAACAGCTCAATCGCGGTGGCGGTACCTGGAACGGACACTGCCGGTCCGGCGTTTCATCACCACCACAGCCGCCCCGAACAGGACGAGAAAAAGGATGAACCCGATCCCCAAGCCGATGAAGAATTTGCCCCAGCCGCTGTCGGCAACCTCCTTGGTTGATTGTTCCGGTGGAGTTGTTTCCTCTGCCGGGGAAACGGCTGTCCTGTCGGCAGCAGGGGTGGCGAAGGTTATGCCGCCAGCGTTCGGCTTCGGCGGCGCTGCGGCGGGCTTCGTCAGGGGGGCGGCCCCCATCAATTCCGGCTTCGGGGGAATGATGGTGAACCCTTTATTGATCAACTCAATGGCCTTGGCATCCCGAACCTTGCGATCCTTGCTGGCCATGACCACCGCAATCATCCGCACACCTCCCCGCAGGGCAGTCGCGGCGATCGAAAAACCGGCTGCCTGGTAGAATCCGGTCTTGAATCCGTCACAGCCGGCAATCTGACCGAGCAGCTTGTTGTGGTTGTGCATCATGAACTTGTCTTCCCGGAATCCCTTGCTCTGGGTGCTGGTATACTTCAGGGCCTCTGGTTTTTTGGCCAGAGCCCTACAGAGAATGGCGATGTCACGGGCCGTTGTCAGGTCGGCCTCCTGCCCCTCGGAGGGCGGCAGACCATGCACCGAATGGAATTTGGTATTCTTCATGCCCAATTCCTGAGCCTTCTGGTTCATGAGGGCCACAAATCCTTCCTTAGAGCCGGCAACATGGGTAGCCAGGGCAACGGCAGCATCGTTGGCAGACTGCACCATCAGGGCATAGAGCAAATCCTCCACTGAGAACCGTTCCTTGGAATCGAGGTACACCTGGGAACCACCGGTCTTCGCCGCTTCCACCGTCACCTGCACCATCTCGTCCAGCCGCAGTGCGCCTTGTTCGATACGCTGCAGGATCACGTAGAGATCCATCAACTTGAGGACGCTGGCCGGATACAATTTGGCATCGGCATTGGCCTCGAACAGGACCTTACCGCTGTCGGCCTCGATCAGCAGGGCAGAGGCATAGGGTTCCTGGGCAAGGGTTTGCACCTTGGCCCGCGCAGCGGCCTGGGCGCAGGGGACCATCAGCAGTACGAGCAGGATTGAGAGCAGACAGCGTTTCATCATTCTTCACAATGTTGAATTAATCTTTTGCCATGGGTGTTGCGGCGGCATTTGGCAAACTGGTGACTGCTTACCACAAAGCACCTGCCGGCACCAGAGAAACCATGTGCGGCGATCAGGTGTTTTGCCCACTTTGGTCGATCAATTACTTGTACAAACTCTTGCTTTCCCGAATTTCTGAGGTATAAGGATGGAGCATCGGACAGCGCACTGCCCCGTGCCGATAGATTGGTCGTCCGGCCGCGTTTTCTCCGGGCAACATCTTGAGTTCGAAGTTTTCCAAGATCCACTGCCCTTTTCGCCGCCTAAGAAAAATTAACCATATTGTTGCAGGAGTGCCCATGTTCAAAATCATTCGCAAAGAGGAACTGGTTCCGTCTTCGGTGATTCTCCACGAGATCGAAGCCCCCAGGGTTGCACGCAAGGCGAAACCGGGTCAGTTCATCATTTTAAAGGCCACGGAGACCGGGGAACGCATTCCCCTGACCATGGCAGACGCCAACCCCGAAACCGGCACGGTGTCGGTGATCTTCATGGTCGTCGGCAAATCTACGGCCATTTTCGCCACCCTCAAGGAGGGTGACGCCTACATGGACCTCATTGGCCCTCTTGGCCGTCCGACCGACATTGAACAGGTCGGTCATGTGGTCTGCGTGGGCGGCGGCACCGGGATCGCCGTGCTCCATCCCATTGCCCGGGCCATGAAGAAGGCGGGCAACCGGGTCACCACCATTCTTGGCGCCCGCAGCGAGAACTTCCTGATCCTCAAGGACCGGATGGATGCCTTGTCCGACACCCTGATCGCCATGAGCGACGATGGCTCGACCGGTCGCAAGGGATTTGTCACCGATGCTCTGAAAGAGATCATGGCCGCCGACAGGCCGAACCTGGTGGTGGCTATCGGCCCGGTCCCCATGATGCGGGCCGTCAGCGAACTGACCCGCCCCGAAGGCATCCATACCCTGGTGAGCCTGAACCCGGTCATGGTCGATGGCACGGGCATGTGCGGCGGCTGCCGCGTCACCGTGGGCGACGAGGTCAAATTCGCCTGTGTCGACGGGCCGGAATTCGACGGCCACAAGGTCGATTTCAACGGTCTTGCCCAGCGCCTGAACTCCTACAAATCTGCGGAGACCGAGGCCATGGAAGCGCATCGCTGCCGCATGGAAGCTCAAGCGAAACAACTGGAACAGCAACAGGCATAAGGCCGCTGGAGAATATTGTTATGCAGGAAACACAAACACAAAAAACACCCATAGATCGGCATTCCATGCCCGAACAACCGGCCGAGGTGCGCCGGCATAATTTTTTGGAAGTGCCCCTCGGCTACACGGAAGAGATGGCCAAGGCCGAGGCATCCCGCTGTATCCAGTGCAAAATTCCTAAATGCATGGAGGGCTGCCCAGTGGCCGTACCCATTCCCCGGTTCATCCGGTCCATTGCCCAAGGCCAGTTTGCCGAAGGCATTCGGCTCATTTGGGGAAAAAACGGCCTGCCCGCAGTGTGCGGCCGGGTTTGCCCCCAGGAGATCCAATGCGAGGCCCAGTGCGTGCTCGGCAAGAAGGGGAAGCCCGTGGCTATCGGCAACCTGGAGCGTTTTCTCGCCGACTGGGAGCGGTCCCATGGCGACGGCTCGCTGCCGGCCAAACAACCGCCCACCGGCAAGCGGGTGGCAGTGGTTGGCAGCGGCCCCTCAGGCCTGACCGTAGCCGGCGACCTGGTGCTCAAGGGTCATGCGGTCACCCTGTTCGAAGCCTTCCACAAACCCGGCGGCGTATTGATTTACGGCATTCCTGAATTTCGTCTGCCCAAGGCCATCGTCGAGGCGGAGGTCAGCGTCCTGGAAAAACTCGGGGTGGAAATCGCCTGCAATACCGTGGTCGGGCGGGCGGTGGACGTAAGCGAGCTTTTGAACGAGGGCTTTGATGCGGTCTTTATAGGGGTCGGGGCCGGTCTGCCCCGCTTCCTGGACGTGCCCGGCGAGAATCTGATCGGGATCTATTCCGCCAACGAATACCTGACCCGGGCCAACCTGATGAAGGCCTACGATCCACGCTACGACACTCCGCTGGTGCCGGGGCGGAACGTGGTGGTGGTCGGCGGCGGCAACGTGGCCATGGACTCGGCCCGCACCGCGCTCCGCATGGG
>WRFD01000081.1 GCA_009778955.1 Desulfobulbus sp. | reverse complement strand
TGAAAAACCGCAGCTCACCGCATGCTCCACCTCCGCCGGCGAGCAGGCATCGATGCCGCAGAGGCCGCTCTGTTTGAGAAAGGTCAGCAGCGGCGCGAACCGGTTGGCCTTCATGGCATAGTAAAGCGAAAACCGGTCGGCCATCCCGGCGGCGGCAAGCGCGCCGTGCAACCGTTCGAGGTTCGCCCGGATCCGGGCTGCGGAATAGACGAAGGTAGGCGTACCGAACTGGTCGGCCAAGGCCTGAATCGAACGGCCGGCGAAAAAGAGGTGGCCGTCCCGGTAGCCCAGGTCGTCCCGCTGCCACCAAGGGCAAGAATCGCCCGGCTTCAACGCAGGCTCTGGTTAAGATGGGCCAGGTATTCAGGCTGCAGGATCTCCCCGTTGATCATCTCCTTGCGGCCCGCGATCCAACCACGGCAGCAATCGGCCCCACAGGAGCAGGGAAACTGTTTGAACAGCACGTCTTCGGTTTCCGCGTAATCCATATACAGAAAGCTGTTGGCCGGGATTTCCCTGCGGGCCACAACGATCAGATCCACCATGTTCAGCGAAATGTTGGGCGAACAAGAATGGAGAAAAAATCCTGAAAAATAGGGGTCGTACAGATGGATATCTGGCGTGAGTTGCAGGGTGTGCTGCCGGATTTCATGGACAAGGTACCCGGCCATCCTGGCGATGACCTCGCCTTTGCTGAAGCCACGATAGGTCATGACGCCCCGACCGACCGCGTCGTCCTTGAACACAACAGCAAAATCAGAATTTTTTGGAAAGAGCGGATCTTTGCCGAACAGGTCCGGGTACAACATGGGTATGTTCCTCAAGTGTGGAAAAGACTAACTGCATCAACAGCGCGCTATTGCATGGAAAAAGCAGCCATAATAAAGCAGTGCTCTATACTGCTCTTCCGAGTCCTTGGCAAGGACTATAAACAGGTACGCACAAAAATCAACAATCAGTTTAATCTATTGATTTTATTGAATAAAAATACAGACTCCCCTATGCCGGCCAGCAAGGCCCGATAGCCGCAAGCCCCTAGGTGGAAAAGGAAGGCGGAATGGTTTGCTCCGCTTCGTCCATTTGCCCGCGCATTCTTTGGCGCCTCGATCGCAACATGGCGCAATTACCCTGAAATATAATATTTTTTTGCGCCGCAAATCAATCCCAGCGCCATTGCACCAACAGAAAACATTCCACTACCTCCTCACAGCCGGCCGGAGGTCCTCCATGCCAAACTGGTTTGTTGCCGCAGACGGCAAATCCCTGGGCGCTTTCACTCTCCAGCAAATCATAAGCGGCCTGGCTTCAGACCAATACAAAGAGACAGCCCTGGTCTGGCGCGGCAGTCTCGCCGATTGGCAGCCTGCAGACAGCGTGGCGGAACTGCGGAGCGGCCAGGCCGCCCCTGCCCCGCCCCCGGCCTCTTGCAAGGAGGCGCCCGAAATCGATTACGCCATTTTCGGCAACGAGATGCAGTTTGTCGAAATCGAGCTGGCCCCCCAGGAGAGAGTCATTTCCGAGGCAGGAGCGATGATGTGCATGCACGATCGAGTGGCGATGGAGACGGTGTTCGGCGACGGCTCCCGATCCAGCAGTTCCGGCTCCTTCTTAGACAAGATGCTCGGCGCCGACAAAAGGCTGATCACCGGCGAAGGCTTGTTCATCACCATGTTTACCGGCAGCGACAAGGGCAAGGCGGCCTTTGCCGCCCCCTATCCGGGCAAGACCGTTCCCCTGGACCTCTCCAAATACAATGGCCGGATCATCTGCCGGAAGGATGCCTTTCTCTGCACAGCCAAGGGCGTTTCGCTGGGGATCGCCTTTCAGAAAAAAAATCGAGGTGGTCATGTTCGGCGGAGAGGTTTTTTTTCGCCGCCCTGCGCTGGCCGGGACATGTCTGGCTGCAATCCCTGCCCTTCTCCCGTCTGTCCGGACGCATCTGGGAAGCCGCATCCCAGGCCGGGGGCCGGCGGCAATGACGAAGGTTCGGTTCTGGGCGGGCTGGCCAATATCTTTGAGCGATAAAAATATTGTGGCCGACGGGCAGGATGCGGGCGCCTCAGCCCTGTCCGTCGATATGGCCATTTAGCGCTGCTCTTCGATGAACGACTGTATTTCCCGACTGAAGCCGAGATGTTCCGCCAGCCGGTCGAGCCAGGTTCGTTCCGCCTCGGTATCGATGGTGATGGCGGCGACGGCCAGCGTGTACATGGTTTTCGCCGCTGCCGGATCGTCGATCCCCGCGGTCAGAGCCTTAATGCTTTTGGGCCGCTGGAGTTCGTCCTGCAGAAACATTTTCTCCTCCTGCGTTAATCCCCCCCCGCAGGCGATCCAGCACGGCTTTTCCCTCGTCGGCGTCCATGACCCCGTCAGCGTGGGCGGCCGCCACCATGACCTGAATCACGCGCGTTGCCAGTTCCCTGGCATCAGGCCCGCCAGCCGGCAACGGGGTTGGCGGCGTACCTGCGGTCGCATTCGACAGCCCTCCCCCGGGTATGGGCGAAGGAGACTGGGCGACCTGAGCCGCTCCCGGCTGTGGGGGTGGCGTTGCCGGGCGCCCCACGCCGGCGCCTGGCTGCGGGGGCGGTGGCTGACCCTGGCTGTCCCGCCGGAAACTTGCGGCTACTGCAAGATCTCGTATGCGCCCACGCCAAGCCCGATGAGCGCCATCAGACCAGAATCCGCGCCTAGTCCACCCAGCTTCGAGGCTTTGCCTGCTCCCGTTAAGCCGCTCTTGCCGATTACTTCCCCGACCATTTTCCCCAACAGCCTTTCCACATCAAACAAAATCTCACCTCCTTGCTGAAATCTATTTTCCCGTGGTTGCATGGCGTGGCCGCCCATGTCCTTGGGTTTTCGTCCTCCGCCCGATCAAGCAACCTCTCAATCCCTGAAAATTCGTCTTGTCTCCACGGGTTATGATGGCGTATAGTAAATCACTACTCAACACTATTTTTTCTACGGACGATGTTGACGCCCACCACCTTCGCCAGCACATCCCTGATCAGCACCTACGACCGCAGCGGCCGGCCGGAAGACTCGTTGCGCTCCGTACCGGTGCGCCTCATGGTGGTTCCCGGCGATCAAGGTGGCGCAACCGCTGACAAGTACCACTTGTACCAAGACCTGGTGAGCTTGTCGCCGGACAGCATTGAAAAATCACGAAAAAATGAAGACAGCGGCAACGAGGAACAATCGGCGACCGGAACCGCGAAGACTGGTGGATCGCCACAGGAGGAAAGCGCTTCGACCGATCCCCAGCAATTGACCGAGGCGGAAACGAAGACGCTTCGGAAACTGCAGGCCCGGGACCGCGAGGTGAAGGCGCATGAAATGGCGCATCTTACCAACGCGGGACAGTATGCCCGGGGAGGCGCCAGCTATACCTATCAGCAAGGACCCGACGGACAGGAGTACGCAATCGGCGGCGAGGTGTCAATCGACATCGGCAAGGAGTCCACGCCAGAAAAGACCATCCAGAAAATGGAAGTCGTCAAGCGCGCCGCCTTGGCCCCGGCCGACCCTTCGGCGGCCGACCGCGCCATTGCCGCCAAAGCCGCGGCCACGGAAGACCAAGCCCGCCAGGAACTTCAGACTCAACAAAACAATGATGCCGGCCAGCAGCAGACCAACGATGCGCCAACCGGCTGGGAGGATGATCAGACGCTTTCCTCTCCTTCCCGTTCCACCGTAGCAAGCGAGCAACGCATGAAGGTGAACGCTTTCGCCTGATCTGCCATCCCAGCTCAATCAACGGCACCAGCCATGCAAGCCAACGATTATCTCGACGACCTCTTTTCCTATATCGACCGGTCGCCGACTGCCTACCATGCGGTGGCAAACAGCGTGGCCTTGCTGCAAGACCACGGATTCCGGCGTCTGCGCGAGACTGACACCTGGGGCATCCTCGCTCCGGGCTCCTATTACCTCACCCGTAACGACTCCTGTCTGATCGCCTTCACCCTGAGCCGCAACCCGCAAACCGGCACCCCGCTCCGCATGGCTGGCGCTCACACCGACAGTCCGGGCCTGAAAATCAAACCCAATCCCATCCAGACGCGGCATGGCTGCGCCCAGATTGGGGTCGAGGTGTACGGCGGCGCCCTGCTCGCCCCCTGGTTTGATCGGCCGCTGTCCATCGCTGGGCGGGTCAGCTGGAGCGACAACGACGGCGCCTTGCGGTGCAGCCTGATCGACTGCCGGCGGCCTGTGGCGGTCATCCCCAGCCTGGCCATCCATCTTGACCGTGAGGCCAACGACAACAAAAGCATCAACAAGCAGACCGACCTGGTGCCGCTGGTGGCGCTGTCGGCTGACGCCATGCCGCCGGATTTCCACGCGCTGCTGCGCGACGAACTTGCCGGCCGCAACCCCGAGGCCGCCCAGGCGACCATCCTGGCCTTTGATCTGTTTCTGTACGATACCCAACTGCTTTGTCGAGTCGGCCTACAGGGCGAATTCGTCACCGGCGCCCGGCTGGACAATCTGCTCTCCTGCCACGCCCTCCTCCAAGCCCTAGTGCAATCCGGGACAGACCGGAACCGGCTCGTTATTCTCAACGATCACGAGGAGGTGGGCAGCATGTCCACCGCCGGGGCCCAAGGTCCTTTCCTGCAAAGCATACTGGAGCGCCTATACCCCGATGCCGACCTGCGCCAGCAGGCGATCGCCGGATCGCTGTTCGTCTCGGCGGACAATGCCCACGCGGTGCATCCCAACTTTGCCGCCAAACACGATCCCGAACATTTGCCTCGGCTGGGCGGTGGCCCTGTCATCAAGACCAATGCCAATCAGCGGTATGCCTCCAACGGGTTGACAGGAGCTCTGTTTCGCCGGTTCTGCGACAAGGCCGGGGTGCCTTGCCAGCAGTTCGTCATGCGCAACGACCTGTCCTGCGGCTCCACCATCGGCCCCCTGACCGCAGCCGGAATCGGCGTTGCCACGGTCGACGTGGGGGTGCCGCAACTGGCCATGCACTCGATCCGGGAGACGGTCGGCCACCTCGATGGCTGGTACCTGCTGCGCGCCCTGGCCGCTTTTTTCTCGGAAGAAGATCAGGGCATCCGCTGTCCTGAGGTCAACCCCTGAACCTCCCCCCTTCCATTGCCTGGCCGAGCCGGGAAAACAGCCCGTTTGTCCTCCTCCTTTTTCCTGCGTCTTGACGGATCGCATACGCTTTTCTTGCCTGCTGCGCCAAAGAAACTCATTAAAAATATTATACAAATAAAAAAAGCTGAAAACTTATCTGCAAATAATATTTTTTATTCCCGGCTGCCATGGTATGTTAGGAAAAATTCTCATGAGGAGCAAAGCATGGCACGAGTCAAGACCTGGGAGATCTCCGATGCTTTTTGGGCGCTGGTTGAGCCCTTGATCCCGCGCTCTCCACGGGCAGAAGACAAAATCTATAAGCGGCGGCCAGGTGGCGGCCGGAAGCCCAAATATTCCGACCGGCTGTATTTTGCCGCCATAGTGTATGTGTTGCGGACCGGGATCATCTGGAACGCCCTGCCCCGGGAAAAATTCGCAGGGCTAGGGTCAGCGGCAGTCCACAGCAAGTTTCAGCAATGGGCGCGAGCCGGGGTCTTTCGCAATCTGTGGCTGCATGGTTTGGCTGAATATGTTGAGATGGAGGGGATAGCCTGGTGTTGGCAAGCGGCTGACGAGGCGAATATCGAAGCGCCCCTGGCGCGGGAATCCGTTGACCCCAATCCGCCGGATCAGGGAACAATACAGAACCAGGCGCAGTCTGCTGGTCGACGGGCATGGCGTCCCTTTGTCGCTTGTCGCCAGCGGAGCCAATCGACATGACAGTGTGGGGTGGATTCCTTGCTGAACAGGCAACCGGACGAAAAGAAAATAGCGAGACAAAGAAGAACATTTGCCGTAATGTCGATATGTTGGGAAAGAAGAGGCCCTAAACAAGAACGGCTTTGCCCCCACATTCGTCTTTGAGGCGAAGAGAAAAAATTGACCCGGTGCGCGACAAGCCCCGTCTTTCACGGAACAGAATCCGTTGGTTGTCGCCGGTGCGGAGGTTGCCGAACAGGTGTCAAGCTAGGCAATACCCAAGGAAACCGGTTTCTTCTTCGTTGCCTCCATACCGTGCCCCTCCTCCCTCATTTGGCCGCATGCGCCATGATCCGCATGTAGTCGTCGTGTCGCCGCATGCGATCGTCGAGCAGTTTGTTCTCAACGAAGCCGCAGGTGTTGACCTTGCAGTATGCCCCGCTGGAGACGAAATTGTACACTATGGCCGGGACGTCGTAATGGTGGATCACGGCATATTTTTTCGGCTTGCCCTCCTCGATGATCATGATCCTGTTCATGTGCAGACTTTCATTGCTGTTGTCGAGATAACGCAGTTTCTGAAAGCTCCTCCGCCCGTGCTGCCCCGGAGGCAGATGGTCGCTCACCAGGATGATCAGGCTCTTGGGATCGAGTTCGATCAACCGGTTGACGTAGTCGGCCACGGCCTGGGTGCGGTAATACATTTGATTCGCTGCCCGCTCCAACTGCTCATCCTCGAAATCAGAAACCATCTTCAGCACCCGTGGCCGCTTCTCCTCGTTCATGTAATGAGGGTAGTGGCCGTAGATGGTCAGCACGTAGTTGAAAAGGGGCGGCGCATCCTTCTCGCCCAGCAACTTGGCGACATAGTCGAGATTCTGTGAGAAGATGACACTGTCGAACATATATTCCCCCTCACCGGTGGTGTCGCCCTTGCTCAGATAGGTATCATTGCCGCTGGCGAATTCGCGGGGAAAGAATATCTTGCCAAAGCCCATGCCCCGGTAGGCGTTGGGCGCATTGAAGAAGCTGGGATCAAAAGCGTTGGACGCCATGGTCCGGTAGCCGGCCAATTCCAGCTTGCCGGGAAGGCAATAGGCCGAGGCCCCGGTGAAGTTGTTGAACTCTGTCCCGCTCATCTCATCGAAGGCCGGCACGCCGCACAGCACCTCGAATTCCGCCTGGGCTGTCCTGCCGCCCACCACGGGTGAAAGCGAAAACCCCAGACGGTCCAGCTTTTTGCCGAACAGCTTCCTGAAACTCAGGTGGATCGGATCCTTGGTGTAGGTGGCGGCCTTGAACAGGGTGGGATCGAGGAAACTTTCCATCACCACCAGGTGGACATTGCGCTTGGGGCCGTCGCTCTCCTTGAGCCAGGCGACAAATTGCCTCACTTGCTCTTCGTACTGGGCGCGGTTGCGGAACAGCTCGGTCTTTGCCTGGGCAAGATGCCGCTCTGCCTCACGGTAGAGCAGCATCATGAAACGGCCGTTGTTCTCAACGGTGTCCTTATCGGACCAAGGGACAATCTCCTGGCCCACCTTGAGGTATACCTCGATATACTGCCCGGGATAATAGACGGCGGCGGCAATCAGCAGCGCCGGCGGTAGCGCTCCGGCCACGAGAACCAGATACCTGCGATAGTCGATCGACCAGAGGAAGAACCCCAGCGGCAGCCCTACCAAAAGCAGCAGGGCCAGGAGATACTGCCAGGTCAACACCTGAAGCAGCTCGGGCGCATCGGCCAGTTCCGCAGCCCTGAAGACATTGCTGTACATCAGGAAATAAATGTCCTGGCCAAGATAGGCCAACAACAGGGGCAGCGCCGCCAGCAAGGCCTGCCAGCGGGTCGGACGCAGGATAGCGTTGAAATAAAAGTATAAATAGAACAGGAGCAGCAGCTCCAGGTATTCCTTCTTGAGATACACCCCCCGAATCTGGTCCAAGGGGAACAGCCACATCGACCGGATCTCGATGGCGCCGAACATGCCTCCCAATCCGCCTAGGTGCAGTATGAGCAACGAGTAGGCGTAGACCCCGAGGATAAAGGCGGTGTACCGGTTGAAGAGCAACAAGACGATCGCCCTGACAACACCCCGCACGTACTTGCGCATGCTTGCCGCGATAATGTGTAGTACAGCCATGAATTATTTGCAGAGAAAACGGGTGGAGTGAAAGATGCCTAAGGTCTCGGGCACGAACCGACCGGTACCGCAATGGGGCGGATTCATTGACGGCAGACACTATCGTAAGAGAAAAAAGATCCGTCAACAGATATTTTGCCGCCAAGTCATGGTGGCCGCCGCCTCGCTTTCTGCGTCATGGAGTCAAACCTGTTTGACAAGCGGCCGCCGGTTCAGTATTGGTAAGCGCCAAATAACCCCCTGCTTTTTGCCCGTTTTTCAAGGAAAGGACGCCTCATGACCGCCACCCTCATTCAGCGCACTGCTTCGGCCTACGCCTATCCTCTGTTGATCAAGAATCTGCTGTTTGCCCCGGCGGTCGACAATCCCGACCAGGAGATCGTTTATCGCGATCAGTTGCGCTACACCTACCGGGATTTCCGCAAACGGGTGCACCGGCTGGCCAACATCCTCACCGCGCTGGGGGTCAAACCGGGCGACACCGTGGGCGTGATGGATTGGGACAGCCATCGATATCTGGAGTGCTTCTTCGCCGTGCCGATGATGGGGGCGATCCTCCACACCATCAATGTCCGGCTGTCGCCGGAACAGATCCTCTACACCATCGGCCACGCCGAGGACGACTATCTCCTGCTCAACGACGAATTCCTGCCGATCATCGAACAGATCAAGGGCCGCATCGACACGGTCAAACGCTTTGTCCTGCTCACTGACCTCGACCATCCGCCCAAGACCCTACTCCCCGTGGCGGGAGAATACGAAGACTTGCTGGCCCGGGCCGGCGAACATTTCGATTTCGAGGATTTCGACGAAAACACCCGGGCCACCACCTTTTACACCACCGGCACCACTGGCATGCCCAAGGGCGTCTATTTCAGCCACCGACAACTGGTGTTGCATACCCTGGGCAACCTGATCGCCCTCGGCACCCCGGCAAGCCAGGGAAGAGTGCATCAACAGGACGTCTATCTGCCCCTGACCCCCATGTTCCACGTCCACGCCTGGGGGATGCCCTATGTCGCCACGATGCTCGGCATCAAGCAGGTGTATCCCGGCAAATACGCGCCCGGCCCGATCCTCCAACTGGTGGCCCGGGAAGGGGCGACCTTTTCCCATTGCGTGCCCACAGTCATGCACATGCTGATCAATCACCCCAGTTTCGAGGAACTCGACCTGTCCGGCTGGAAGGTGATGATCGGCGGCTCGGCCCTGACCAAGGCCATGTGCCAGAAGGCGCTAAGCCGTGGCATCGACATCTTCACCGGTTACGGCATGTCCGAAACCTGCCCGATCCTCACCATTGCCCATGTCGACCGCGACGACCTGAACCAAGAGGAGGAGGCGACCCTGCGCTGCAAGACCGGACGGCCGATTCCGCTGGTGCAGTTGCGCTTGGTGGACGAGCAGATGAACGAGGTGCCTTATGACGGCGAACAGGTCGGTGAGCTGGTGGTCCGGGCGCCCTGGCTGACCCAGGGCTACCTCAAAGACCAGCGCAATTCGGAAAATCTGTGGAAAGGCTGCTGGCTGCACACCGGCGATGTGGCCAATATCGATGCGCGGCGCTATGTCAGCATCACCGACCGGATCAAGGATGTGATCAAGACCAGCGGTGAATGGCTCAGTTCACTCGAACTGGAGGATGTGCTCGGCCTCCACCCGGCAGTGGCCGAAGCGGCGGTGATCGGCATGATCGACAAGAAATGGGGCGAGCGGCCCCTGGCTCTGGTGGTGACGAAAAAGGATGCGGCGCGTCCGACGCCCCGGCAGTTGGTGAGCCATATCAACCAGTTCATCGCCAAGGGGCTTTTGTCCAAGCAGGCAATGCTGATCAAGGTTCGGTTCATCGAATCCATCGACAAGACCAGCGTGGGCAAGACCGACAAGAAAAACCTGCGGGTCAAGTATCTGGGATAGGAAAGGCCCGCATGGCGGCATGCCGGGCCACTAAAACGCCGCCCCTACACCCGTAAAATAGTCATTGGCCGCGCCCGAACATCAGTAAGATTGCGATGTTTTTTTCGCAAGGGCGGCATTCTACCGCCCGATTCCATTCGGTTGCGCGTAGGGGCGACCGACCCGGTCGCCCGTGCCGTTTCTATCGACGAGACTCCTTTGCGGTCATTTCGACGAGTGCATCAAGGAGAAAATCTTGTAAATATTTCCGTGGGATCATAGGGTGGGGCCTGGGTGCGCACAATAAGGTTTGTTCTCTCGCCGGGGGCATCGCCCCCCCCTCCCAGTAAAACACGCCGAAAAACAAAGAACAAAGCCGCAGCATCAAGGCCAGCCCCGCCATTATCCGGCTGCCGCTTACCTCAGACTCGCCCTTGCTAAACACAGGCATGTCGTCCGTCACTTCCTGTCGAAATCCGGTAGAGTCGAGATGCGGCGCGGTGGCCTTGGGCTCCGTTTCCGCATCCCGCTCGTCAAACCGGACGTGCGCTGTTAACGCATCCGGCTTTCATTCAAGGTTCATGCCTTCGCCCACGGAAAGCCTTGCGGTTGCTTCGACAG
>WRFD01000080.1 GCA_009778955.1 Desulfobulbus sp. | reverse complement strand
GGGCGGTGTTCGGCCACGCGATCCAGCGCTTCCAGTCCGTTTCCGGCCAACTGTACGACACAGCCCTCCGCCGCCAGGACATACTCCAAGAGTCGGCGGATAACCGGGCTGTTATCGACCACCAGCGCTTGAATATCACTCATGACCGAGCAGCTCCTTGACCGTTTCGGCCAGTTCACGAACATCAAACGGTTTGCTGAAGACCCTGTCGGCTCCCAGTCCCTTCGCCGCCGGCAGATAGGCCTCGGGCCCGATGCGCCCCCCCCCGGAAATGGCGATGATCTTGAGATCGGGATATTCCTTTTTCAGCAAATTGATGGTTTCCAGTCCCTCCTTCTCGGGCATGATCAAATCGGTAATCACCAGATCCGCCGGCTGTTTGCGGTATTTCTGTATCCCTTCCCGGCCGTTGCCGGCCTCGATCACCTCATAGCCGGCCCATTCCATCACCTGGCGCAGCAGGGTGCGCATTTGCTCGTCGTCGTCTATAACCAAAATTCTCATGAATTTTCTCCCTTCCGGTCAGGCAGGATCTCCTGGATGGCAAAGGCCAACAGCCGCATATCAACTGGTTTGGCCAGAAACCGGCGCACCCCGAACTGCTGGGCTTCTTCCATGGTCAACGCCTCGCTGTAACCCGAGCAGAGGATGACGGGCAGGTCCGCCCGGAGCACATGGACCCGGGACGCCAGTTGCAGGCCGGTCATCCTCGGCATGGTATGGTCGGTTATCAAGAGATCGACCTGCTCCTCTCCCTTGGTAAGGATGTTCAGAGCCTGTTCGGGGCTGGTCGCGGGCAATACCCGGTATCCCAGCAGCGAGAGCATGCGGGTGCGCATGGTCACGATATCTTCCTCGTCGTCAACAAACAAAATGGTGCCGGTCCCGTGCGGCACATCGTCTTCCTGCCTGTCCTCGCCGCCTTCCTCATCGGGGATGCGCGGAAAGAACACGGTGAACACCGTTCCCTTGCCCACCACAGAGGCGACATCGATCACGCCGTCATGGGCCACGATGATGCCGTGGAGCACCGCCAGCCCCATGCCCGACCCCTGCCCCACCTCCTTGGTGGTGAAAAAGGGATCGAAGATGCGTTCAAGCGTCTCCGGCGACATGCCCCGACCGGTGTCGGCGATGGTCAGCACCACGTAACGCCCCAAGGCAAGGTCTGGGTAGCGGAGCTGCTCGGCCCTTCCGGCATCGATTTCGCGCAGGGAGACCTCGATCATCCCGGTCTCGTTTTCCAACGACTGGGCAGCATTGGTGCACAGATGCATGACCACCTGCTGGATCTGGCCTGGATCGGCATGCACCATGCCAATCCCTTCGGGGACGGCAACCTTCAACTCAATGGTCGCAGGCAGGGTGGAACGCAGCAGCCGGCAGGACTCCTTGATCACCGGGGCGAGCAGCAGCGGGTTCCGCTGATAGGTCGACTGGCGGCTGAAGGCAAGAATCTGCCCGACCAATTCCTTGGCCCTGGCCCCGGCCTTTTTGATGGCCTGCAGGTGCTCGGTGATTTCGCTCTGGGTCACAACCGGACCAGACTGGAACCCTTCCTGGGCCTCGGCCCGGAGGCGATAGAGCAGCAGATCGGCATTGCCGAGGATTGCGCCTAGAATATTGTTGAAATCGTGGGCAATGCCTCCGGCCAGGGTGGCGATGGACTCCAGCTTGTGGGCATGAACCAGGCGCTTCTCCAGGCTGCGCTGGTGGCTGATGTCCTTGGGTGAATGCACATAGCCGACAATTCGGTCGCCATTGAGCAGAGGCGAGCAACTGACCGAGAAGGTCTTGCCCAGATATCGATGGCCGATTTCCTGGCAATAGGGTTTTTTCCCCGAGAGAACCGTCTGGGTGGGACAGTCGGGGCAAATCTGGTCTCTGCTCGCGAACAACCGGTAGCAGTACTGCCCTTCGATGGATTCGCCGACGATTGCCAGCAGTTGGTAGGCGGCCCGGTTTCCCTTGACGATCTTCAGGTCGCAGTCGAGGACGAGCAACGGATCGACGATGGCGTCGAAGGTGTATTGCCACTCATCCACTACCCGTTGCAGAACAGGATCGATTCCGGAGGCTGCGCCGGCGTTCGATTTTGGGAGCGAACCGTTCTCGGACGAAGGTGGGGCCGGGCCGACGGCGGCGGTTCGGCTTGCCCGTCCGGGCCGCAGACGGAGGACATAGTAGAGGATTGAGCAGAGAGTGTAGACTGTCAGCAGGCAACAGATCGCAATGAGAAGAGAAGTGTTCACCTGATTGCTCCGGATAAGGTGGGGGTGCGCTGCCGGAAGATCCGTTCCCGAAAGAAATCGATCGTCTGGCGCCTCCGGTCGACAATCCTGACCTGTTCGGGGATCAGGTCGGAAATGGTGTTCCGCATGATGGACATTTTATACTCTATATTGGCGGCAAAGCGATTGTCCAGATACCAGGCATAGAAGAGGCCAAAAAAAAGGCCGGGAGGCGTGAATCCTTCGCCGGGGTTGATCACTCGGGTATAGACGCGCTCATCCGATTGCAGCCGATACATCCTGGACAGCCGCAGATAGGTGTCGATGTCCTCGGGCGCCAGGAAACTCGCCAACTGCTCCTTGTCCCTGACCCGTACCCGGTACACCCGGCCCATCACGTCGCTGCCGTGGGCCAGATCCTCGATTCGCTTCTCCTGAATATAATTGCCCAACAGCGACTGGCCCAAGGCCACCAGGAAGACCATCTCGAAACGGTTGAGGTTGCCCGCCTGATCCTGGCGGATCTTGATGCGCTGGTCGTGGGGATCATAAAACGAGTAGATGCTGTCCCATTCCTGACAACGCTTCCACGATTCCGGTTCCACCAGGGTGATGCCGCGGATGAACTGCAAATGATCCACCGAGATGTCGGGATGGTTGAAAACGATTTCCACCACCCGGTCCATGAGCCATTTCCGCTCCATCTCGGTCATCTTGGTCATGTTCAATGAACCGGCGGTTATCAGCTCGGCGCTGAGGTAATGCAGGATCGAACGGATTTTTTCGTAGCGTAGGCAGGGCGCCGGTTTGGTCCCATACTCGCTGGCCACGACAAAATCGGCTGCCGGCAGGGTTTCCTTGCGCTCGGGCTGCCGGAGATAGCCGGCCTGCCGCAATGCCCAGAGCCCCTTGATGGCCCTGGCCAGGGCATCGGGGTCGTGCTGGATCGCGCCGCGCTGCTGCAACAGGTCATGGTTGAAAATCCTGGCCTCCACCGAACCGAATCCCAAGGCCCGCACCCGGTTGCGGTCGATATAGATCGGCTCCTTGTCTTCCAAGGCGTATCGCTGGAGGGTCGAACCGGGGATATCGCTCATGTCGAGGGCGACCACATGGGAAAAGAGGTCGTACACCCCATCGGGGATGTTGCGGTGATAGGCCCGGATCAGGTCTGAGACGTAAAATTTCCGGTCCGGCGCGTCGTGGATAGCGTCGGTCTCCCCTTTCTGCACCCAGATATTGGCGACCAGCACCTTGAGGGCGGTGGTGTTGGCGCGGATGGCGCCCGCCAGGCCGGGGATCTGGAGAATGGGGATGATCGAGGTGTACAGACTGCCCGGAGCAAACAGGATGATATCCGCCCGCTGCACCAGCTGCACCACCTCCGGCGGGAGAAAGGGTTCCTGGCTGAACTCGACCAGCACCCTGTCCACCGGATAGCCGCGCCGCGCCTTGCTCGACTTGTGTTCACTGGTGACTAGGACGCCGTTGTCGTAGAGCACTTGCAACTGGGACAAGGTGGTGGTGCATGGCAGAACCGAATACTGCAGCACCCCAAGGCAAGCCGAGAGTTCGCCCAGGCCGCGGATGGTCGCCGTCCGGACCACTTGGTGCGAGGCGAGCAAGTCGGTGGAGGTCAGGGCAGTATCCAACTGACGGTAGATGGCGGCGGCCAGCAAAAGGTTGCCTAGGCATTGGGGCCGGTACAGGGTCGGGGTGAGCCGGGGGTCGTGGGTGAGCAATTCGGCCAGTTCCGAAAGGTAGGTCAGGATGGGGCCGGGCAGGTCGTTTAAGGCCGCGCCGGTGTCGCGCAACAGCTCCGCGGCCGAGGCGGGCGGCGAGATGAACCGGTAGTTGAACACCGCATAGAGTGCAGCGGCGCAACGGAGGGCGCTTGTGCGGTCCAGGTTGTAGGACCTGATGAGATTTTCACGTCGAATCGATGAGATAAGCACATGGCGAATATCGCCCAAGGCGATCAGCGGCAGATCTTTCTGCAGCTCGCCGGTGGAGCCGCCGTCGTCGGTGACGCAGACCACAGAGTTGACCCGGGGAAAGATCTCCTTCAAGCCGCCGAAGGGATGCCGCGCCCAGCCCAGCCGGCGGGAATCGCCGCCGACGATGTTGGAAAGGCCGGTTCCGCCGCCGAAAACCACCATCCGGACCGCGCTGGCGTCAAGCGCCTCTATCTTCTGTTTCAGCTTGGCAAAGAGAGAGGAGATCCCCGGGGGCAGGCCGCTAGTGGTGCTGCCGAGGACAATGGAGGTGACCTTCTCCTCCAAGGTCGCTTCCGGAAGGACGTCAAGGATGGAAAATCCTTCCGAGGTCAGGACTTGCAGATGGTTCTTGAACTGTTGCCGCCCGACCATATGCGCTTGCTCCGGGAAAAAAGAAAAAGGGGCACGGCTCCCCCGCTTCGGATGCCCATGTCCATGCCTATGTCGCTTGCGTCAGGAGCAGTTGTTCCACTCTCAGCAGATCAGTCTGGGTGTCGACCTCCACCGAATCGTGGCTGGTCAGCACGACCCGGATAGTATAACCGAACTCCAAGGCACGCAACTGTTCCAGTTTTTCAAATCGCTCCCATTGCCCTTCAGGCAGGCCGACAAAAGTGAGAAGAAATCCCTTGCGATAGGCGTAAAAGCCCAGGTGTTTGTAATAGGTCGGCTGCTGCGGCTCGCCTGGATCACGCTGGAACGGGATCGGTGAACGAGAAAAATAGAGGGCGTTGCCGTGGCAGTCGAACACGGTCTTGACATGGTTGGGGTCGGCGATCTCCTCGGGCCGGACGATCCTGTAGATCAGGGTTGCCATCGGCAAGGAGGGATCGGCAAGCAGCGGCCCGGCCACTTGCTCGACAATGGTCGGAGGAAACAGCGGCTGATCGCCCTGGATATTGACAATCACGTCCTGGTCCGCAATGCCGATGCGCTCCGCCGCTTCGGCCAGTCGATCGGTGCCGGTGGCATGGTCGTTCCGGGTCATCACCCACGTGCCGCCAAACCCCTCAACCGCCCTGGCGATCCGCTCGTCATCCGTGGCCACGACCACCTGGGAGAGCATGGGCACCCGCCAGGCCCGCTCGACCACATGCTGGATCATGGGCTTGCCCTGAATCAAGGCCAGCGGTTTGCCCTCAAAACGATTTGACTGGTAACGTGCCGGAATAATGGCAATCACCTTGGGTTCAACACGACTCATCGACTCTTGTGCAATTATGCGGGAAGACAGAATTCATCGCGGGGACATCGTCAGGGTCCGCGCCGCTGACCGCCCTTGGACCAGGGGTTCAGGAACGTGCCAACATTGGTTTGCTTTTCAGTGGTCTTCTATGATACTGTGCGGACACCTAAAAGGCAATCGACAACCATCCGTTTTTCCGCCTCCTTTGATGCCCGCTCCTCTTCCCCTCGCCCTGATGGCCGACCCGCATCGCAGCAAAGACCAACTCCGACGCCTGGCCGATACTCTTGCCATCCCCCTGGTCGAGGATCCACGGGCCGCAACGCTCCTGCTCCAATTCGGGCCGGATGGGCTTTCGCTGGTCAAGCCGGGCGATCCGCTGCTTCCGGGCCGGCTGCGGGCTGATTTTTCCGCGCCGGACTTCCGCCGCCGCCTGCTCCATCCCGGTCGGGAGCTGCTGGCCCAAGCCGCCAAGGTGCGGGGCTGCGGCCAGCCGCTGGTCATTGACGCGACCGCCGGTCTCGGCCGCGACGGCTTTCTGCTTGCCGCCGCCGGGTGCCGGGTACAGATGATCGAGTTGCATCCGGTGGTGGCCGCCCTGCTGGCCGACGGCCTGGAACGGGCCCGGAACAGCCCCGCGCTGGCGGCGACGGCCGGGCGCATCGAGCTGACCGTGGGAGATGCCCGCGAGCATCTTCCCCGGCTGCCCGAGCCGCCGGACGTGGTCTTTCTTGACCCCATGTTCCCGGAACGGACCAAGGCCGCCTTGGTCGGGCAGGAACTGCGGCTGCTGCGACTGCTCGATCAAAAGAACAGTGATCCCGAGGAGTTGCTGCCCGTAGCCCTGGCCGTTTCGGCTCGAAAGGTGGTAGTCAAACGGCCGCTCAAGGCGGCGGCCCTGGCGGCCCTGGCCCCTAGCTACACCCGCAGGGGCAAGGCCGTCCGGTTCGACGTCTATGTGGGGAAGGGAAAGGAGAAATCTTCCGGTTGACGCGGCCTGCTCCGACGCCAGCATCAACCGGACGCAGGGGGTGGTTCAGATGGCGGCCGCCTTTTTCAGCGCCGCAGCAACCTTCGTTTTCTGCTCTTCCGGCAGCAGGATCGGCACTTGGTAGGTCAAGGCCCGCTCCATGATCGCCGCCGAGGCCGGCAGGGCCTGCGGATCGTAGATCACCCGCCGTTTGCCTCCCACGCTGAAGGGCCAGCCCCCCTGGCAATGAGTCTTGCCGGCGAGCAGATGCTCCCAATTGGGATAATAGTGCCAGCCGTTCTCGCTCCAGCGCACCGCGCCCGCACCGGCCTCGCGCAACACCTGGTTCACCGCAGTGGCCCGCTGCCCATCCGGCAGAAGGAAGGTGAGAAAAGTGGCCGAATCGCCCTCCTCGTCAAAGATTTCCCGGAATTGGACGCCGGGAAGCACGCCCACTGCCTCCCGGAAGAAGGCCTTGTTCTTTTTCTGGGCCGTGACGATTCCGTCCAGCTTGGCCAGCTGGGCCAGGCCGATGGCGCCTTGGATCTCCATCATCCGGTAGTTGAAGCCGATGAAGGAACGGCCCTCGCCGCCGCGGCCGCCGGGATTGGGCGCATGATCGTGGCCGTGGTCCTGGTATTCGGACATGCGCCGCCACAGGGTATGGTCGTTGGTGATGCACATGCCGCCTTCGCCGGTGGTCATGGTCTTGACCGCGTCAAAGGAGAAGGCGCCCACCGCGCCGAAGGTGCCGAGATGCCGGCCGTGCAGCCGGCCGCCGGCCGCCTGGGCCGTATCCTCGATCACTGGAATCTGGCGCCGGTCGGCCACTGCCTTGATCGCCTCGATGCGCGCCGCAGCGCCCATCATGTGGACCGGAATGATCGCCTTGGTCTTGGGGGTGATCTTTTTCTCCAGATCGGCGGGGTCCATGTTCAGGGTCAAGTCGACCTCGGTGAACACCGGCACGGCGCCGCAGTCGAGAATCGCCTCCCAGGTGGCGACAAAGGTAAAGCCCTGGGTGATGACCTCGTCACCCTCACCCACGCCGAGCGCCGCCAGGGCAACCTTGAGGGCAGCGGTTCCCGAAGTGACCGCCTGGGCATGGGCTGCCCCGGTGTAGGCGGCAAAGGCCCGCTCGAATTCGAGCACCTTCCACATCCCCTTGCGCTGGGCCGCGAACTCATAGCGAAAGAGCACACCGCTCTCCAGAACCTCTATCACCTGCGCTTTTTCCTCGGCGCCAAAAATCTCGAAACCAGGCACAGTCAACCTCTTTTTGTTGGTAGGAAAAACCGGGCCGCACGTCTGCCCGGCCGCACGTATCGCGCCGCTATCGCGGCAGGACGAAACCGTTGTCGATCAGGCGCACCTTGCCGGCCTTGCCGTCGACATGCACAGCCAGGGCCAGGATCGTCCGCGCATCGACCGTCTCGACCTCTTCCAGGCTTTCGCCATCGACAAAGCTGGCATAGTCGATGGCCGTGCCGGCAAAGGAATGGATATGGCGCGCCACCATCCGCCCCAACTCGGCCGTGGCCAGCACGCCACGAGCCGCCTCGGCCCGCGTCAGCTGCAAGGCGGCGGATAGGCTGAGCGCTGCCGCCCGGTTGGCCGGGTCGAGGTTGGCGTTGCGGGAACTCATGGCCAGGCCGTCGGCTTCCCGGACAATGGGATGACCGACAATCTCCACCGGGATATTGAGGTCGGCCACCAGCCGGCGGATGACCGCCAACTGCTGGAAGTCCTTCTCGCCGAACACTGCCGCCTCGGGCCGGACGATGTTGAACAGCTTGGTCACCACCGTGGCCACCCCGGCGAAATGAACCGGACGGCTTGCGCCGCAGAGATAGGTGGACAGCCGAGCAACCCGCACCTCGGTCTGAAAGCCCGCACCATACATCAACTCCGGGGTCGGGGAGAACACCGCAGCTACCGACTCTTTCCGGACCAAGTCCATATCGCGCTCAAAATCGCGGGGATAGCGGTCCAAATCCTCGTTGGGTCCAAACTGGGTGGGATTGACGAACAGGCTCACCACCACTGTATCGCACAATTCTGCCGCCCGCCGCATCAAGCTGAGGTGCCCCTCGTGAAAAAAACCCATGGTGGGCACCAGGGCGATGGTCCTTCCCTCCCGGAACCGGGCTTTCGACCACGCCTGCATCTCCTCGGGTTGTTGAAAAATATCCATCATTTTTTCAATTGATTGAGCCGTGCTTGCACCATATCCCGCATCGGGTTGGCCATGCCCTGTCCCGGCTGGATGGCAGTGAGTTCCATAAATTTAGTGTACATGGCCGCAGCCTCGTCCTTCTTGCCCATCTGTTCGTTCAATCGCCCCAGCGCCTGATAGGCCGCTGCGGCAAAATTATCGCCCAGTGCGGCCAATTCGGTATTGAAGGCAACGGCCTTGTCAAACTGCTTGTCGTTCTCGCACAGGCCAGCCAGTTTCGTCAGCACCAGCGGCTTGATCGGCGAGTCTGACGCCAGATTGGCATTGATTTCCGTCAGCCGGCCGATCGCCTGGGTCCGCTGCCCCTCTTTCTCATCGAGAAATGCCAGTTCGATCCGCGCCCAGCGTCCCGAAGCGGTCGATCTGAAATCCTGGTCCACCTGTTCAAGCAATTTCCGGTTGTCCTGTTTGGCGGCAAGGGCGGCATCCAAGGCCGCAGCCCCTTTTTCCTCACGGTATTCGCGAAAGGTGGAAAACCCTGCCGTGCCAAGAACCACCGTCAGAATCCCCGCAGCCGTCAGCCAGATGATCCACAGGTTCCGCCGGATGAAAAGAATGGTTTTGCGAGACAGGTTGAACTGTTCCAGCAATCCCACAGGGGTGAGGGGTTGAAGTTTGATTGCGTCCCGGTCGATGGAATTCTGGTCCGCCATGCGGCACGAGCTCCCTGATATGATTGTTCTGTTTCTGGCCCCATACGGCCACTGAAAAAGGGGGGACCGGTTGGCCGGCGCCCTTCGGCGTCGACGCCGCGCCGGCAAAATACCCGTTGCGCAGAGCCGGTCATACCGGTACAAAAGAAAATATTTTTGTCCTGGTGCACTGTGCGCCGATTATACCCCGACGAAAAAAAAAAGCATCAGGCAAAGGCGACCATCCCGCAAAAACCGACCCGCTGCGGGGCCTGCCACAAGCCTTCGACTGCGGATGCTGACTTGGCCGCACGTTTTTTTGACCCGAGCACCTCAATGGCACGACCACTTTATTCTTTCTTCCGGCCGCCGCGCCGCCATGCGCCCGCGCCCGGTCGTTCCGCTTCCCGGGCCAGTGATGAATGACCGCCGCGTTCTCACCGTCACCGAACTGAACAGCTCCATCCGCAGCCTGCTGGAGGGACGGTTCCCCTTTGTCAGGGTTGCCGGCGAGATCTCCAATCTCCACCGGCCCTCCTCCGGCCATCTCTATTTCACCCTCAAAGATGCCGGCGCCCAGATCAAGGCAGTGTTGTTCAAGATGCAGCAACGGTACCTGGCCCATGTTCCCAAGGACGGCATGCATGTGGTTTGCCGGGGACGGATCTCAGTGTATGAGCCGAGAGGCGAGTACCAGTTGATTGCCGACGCTCTGGAGCTTCAAGGTGCGGGCGAGCTCCACCGGGCCTTCGAGGAGCTGAAGCGGCGGCTGGCCGCCGAAGGCCTGTTCGACGAACATCTCAAGCGCCCCCTGCCGCCCTTCCCGGCTCACATCACCCTGATCACCTCTCCCCAGGGAGCTGCGGTCCATGACTTCATCCGCATCGCCACCCGGCGCTTTCCGCCGATCCGCATCGCGGTCTATCCGGCGGCCATGCAGGGCGACCGGGCAGCGGCGGAGATCAGCCAGGCCCTTTCGACCATTAACTCCCGCCTGGCCACCGACCTGGTCGTCCTCTGCCGAGGAGGCGGCTCGGCCGAGGATCTGTGGACCTTCAACGACGAATCGCTGACCAGGGCGATCCGGGCTTCCGCCGTGCCAGTGGTCAGCGCTGTCGGCCATGAAATAGATTTCACCATCGCCGATCTGGCCGCCGACTTCCGCGCCCCGACCCCCAGCGGGGCAGCAGAACTGCTGGTCCCGGACTGTGAGATCCTGCACGCCCAGATAGGTCGATTGCGCGCCCAGATGCGCCGCAACCTGCGCCACAGGATCGACCGGAGCGAACAAGGGTTGCGGCTGGCCCGCCAACGGCTCATGGCCATGCCCTACCCCCTGGACCGGCTAAGGCTTCGGCTCGACCAGTTGCGCGGGCGCCTGGAACGCGGCCTGAACGCCCTCCTGGCCGAGCGGACCCGGCAGCTCAACCAAGGCGCGCTCCGCCTGGCGCCCTT
>WRFD01000079.1 GCA_009778955.1 Desulfobulbus sp. | reverse complement strand
TCCATGACCGCGGAAATTCTGGCCTCGAACCGGCAACTGGCACGGACCCACGAGGCGCTCCGCGACAGCAACGAGGTGTCGGAGCAGCGCCGCCGCTACCTGGAAACCATCCTCGAGAATGTGGCGGCCGGGGTCATCGCCTTGGACGAAAACAACCGGATCACCACCATTAACCGCTTTGCCGAGGAGCTGCTGGCCATCGAACCGGCCGCCTTTCTGGGCCGCGATTTCCATTCAGCCCTGCCCAAGCAGCATGTGCTGATCGTCGAGAGTTTCATCAAGGAACTGCTGACCAGCGGCAAACCGACTATCGAGCGCCACCTGCGGGTGACCATCCGCCGGGGGGAAACCCTGTCGCTCCAGGTCAACGTGACCCGGATGGTGGACGACCGCCAGCAGCCCATCGGCATTGTCATCGTCTTCGACAACTTGACCAACCTGGAGAAAGCGCAACGGCTCGCCGCCTGGCAGGAAGTGGCCCGCCGCATCGCCCACGAGATCAAGAATCCCCTGACCCCCATCCAGTTGTCGGCCCAACGGCTGCGCAAGCGCTACCTGGACAGCATCGACGATAACCGGGACATCTTTGACCAGTGTACCGCCACCATCGTCAATCAGGTCGACGAGATCAAAAAGCTGGTGAGCGAGTTTTCCGACTTCGCCCGCATGCCAAAGCTGAATAAGGAACGGAAAAACCTGGGGCAGCTCATCCAAGAGGTGGCCATCCTCTATCAGGAGGCGCACAGGCATTTGACCATTGCCTGTAGGATCGATCCGGCGGTGCCGGAGTTTCTTTTCGACGGCGTGCAGCTTAAACGGGTGTTGATCAATCTGCTCGACAATGCAGTTTCCGTTCTGGGAGACGGCGGCGCCATCACTGTCACCCTCGAATTCGGCGGCACGGCCGACCTGGTGCGGATGGTGGTGGCCGACGATGGTCCGGGCATTGCCGGCGAGGTCAAGGTGCGGATCTTTGAACCCTATTTTTCCACCCGCAAATCCGGAACCGGTCTGGGCCTGGCCATTGCCCACACCATCGTCAACGAACACGGCGGCACGATCCGGGTCGGCGACAACACCCCCGCCGGCACGGTCTTTGCGGTTGAGCTGCCGCTGGATACCTGATATGATGCCGCCTTGTCTGGCCAGGCAATCTGCCGCGATCTGCCGCGAACCCCGGCCTGTAGCCCTCCTCCACTCTTTTCTCCCAGCACCCATCGCATGCCCGACACCATTCTGATCATTGACGACGAGGCCGCCATCCGCGACAGCCTCGCCGGCATCCTGGCCGACGAAGGTTTTGTGTTTTTGACCGCAGCCAGCGCCGAAGAGGGCCTGCAGTTGCTGGAAGAAAAGGATGTGCACCTGGTTTTGCTCGACATCTGGATGCCGGGCATGGATGGCCTTGAGGCTCTGAAACTGATCAAGCAGCGCTTTTCTCTACCGGTGGTCATGATCTCCGGCCACGGGACCATCGAAACTGCGGTGCAGGCCACCCGTGACGGCGCCTTCGATTTCATTGAAAAGCCGCTCTCCTATGACAAAACCATTCTGTCGATCAAAAAAGGGTTGCAGCTAGCGCGACTGGAGCGGGAAAATCAGATGTTGCGGGAAAGCGGTCCGGCGCCGGTCAATATCACCGGCGAGAGCCCGCTGGTGGTGCAGCTGCGGCAGCAGATCGAACGGGTGGCTCCCACCGACGCCTGGGTGCTGATTCGAGGCGGTCACGGCACGGGCAAGGAGCTGGTGGCCCAAACCATCCATCGTCTTTCCCGCCGAGCAAGCCGTCCGATGGTGGCGGTCAACTGCGCCGCCATCCCCGAAGAACTGATCGAATCCGAGCTGTTCGGCCATGTCAAGGGAGCCTTCACCGGGGCCACGGACAATAAAAAGGGGAAATTCGACCAGGCCGACGGCTCAACCCTCTTCCTCGACGAAATCGGCGACATGAGCTTAAAAAGCCAGGCCAAAGTGCTCCGTATTCTCCAAGAGCAGAAGTTCGAGCGGGTCGGCGGCTCGCAGACCATCGAGGTCGATGTGCGGGTGTTGGCGGCTACCAACAAGAACCTGGAAGAGGAGATCGAAAAGGGCACCTTCCGGGCCGATCTCTTCTACCGGCTCAACGTGGTGCCCATCATGGTGCCCGACCTAGTGGACCGCCGCGAGGACATCCCTCTGCTGGTCACCGATTTGGTCGATCAGTTCAGCCGCAAAGGCCTCGGCGGCAAGCGGTTCTCTGCATCGGCCCTGCTGCTGCTTCAGCGGCATGCCTGGCCGGGCAATGTGCGCGAGCTGCGCAACCTGGTGGAACGGCTGGTGATCATGACTCCGAAAGACGAGATCGATGCCGAGGATGTGGCCCTGTTTCTCGGCAAGGCCCCCCTGCTGCGGCCACCCTCTCCGCCTGTCGCCCTCTTCTACCGGCAACTCGACTACAAAGAGGCCCGGCGCCGCTTCGAGACCGAATATCTGCTGGCCAGGCTTGAGGAAAACGACGGCAACATTTCCAAAACCGCCGAACAGATCGGCATGGAGCGCAGCCATCTGCACAAAAAAGTGAAGGCCTTGGGCATTGCGGTCAAATAACCGCATCCGCAGGTCCGCCTTCCGAACCCCAACAGACATAAACCGTAAACCCTTTTTTCTTGATCGAGGTGTCCCATGGTTTTTCCCGAATACCGGCCACGCCGAATGCGCCGCACCGAATCCTTCCGCGCCATGATCCGCGAAACCCGGCTGACGCCGGAGCAGATGATCTATCCTCTCTTTGTCCTTCCCGGCAAAGGCCAGCGCCAGGAAGTTCCCTCCATGCCAGGTGTTTTCCGCCTGTCAATCGACCAATTGGCCAAGGAAGCCAAGGAGTGTCTGAGCCTGGGAGTCCGGTCGGTCATCTTGTTTGGTCTGCCGGAGAAGAAGGACGCGCTCGGTTCCGGCGCCTACGCCAAGAACGGCATTATCCAGCAGGCGATCCGCGAGCTGAGGAACAAGACGCCGGAGCTGACCGTGGTGACCGATGTCTGTCTGTGCGAATACACCGATCACGGCCACTGCGGTTGTCTGGCCGGCAACGAGGTCGACAACGACGCTACCCTCGAACTGCTGGCCCAGACCGCCTTGTCCCACGCCCAGGCCGGGGCCAACATGGTGGCCCCTTCGGACATGATGGACGGACGGGTGAGCGAGATCCGCACCACGCTCGACGAACATTCGTTTCATATGGTGCCGATCATGTCGTATGCGGTCAAATACGCCTCGGCCTTTTATGGGCCGTTCCGCGATGCCGCCGAGTGCACTCCTCAATTCGGCGACCGCAGCGGCTACCAGATGGATCCGGCTAACAGCCGGGAGGCCTTGCGCGAGGCCACGCTCGATGTCGAGGAGGGTGCTGACATCCTCATGGTCAAGCCGGCCCTGGCCTACCTTGACATCATCAGCCGGCTGCGCGACGAGTTCGACCTGCCGGTCGCCGCCTATCAGGTCAGCGGCGAGTATGCCATGATCAAGGCCGCTGCCGAAAAGGGCTGGATCGATGGCGAGCGGGTCATGGCCGAATCCCTGATCTCCATCCGCCGCGCCGGCGCCGACCTCATTCTCACCTATTTTGCCAAAGATATGGCCCGGCTGCTGGCGAAGGTGAAATAGATAAAGCCAGCGGAGGCTTTTGAGGGGCTTATCATCTCCTAGGCCGTATTGCGAGAGGGCATGGCGGACTCCGAAGAGGCCGTCATGCGGCGCGAGACAGGGGCGCAAGTCCCTCAGAAACGATAATAGCAGAACTGACACTTGACTAATAACCATAAAGCAGTGCCATTCCTTCGTAAATAACAACCAACGCAAGACACTTCTGGCGATTTTTACCGATCCGGTTAGCCCAGCAATTGCCTGGAGGGATATTGAGAGCCTGCTTACAGCTTGCGGCGGCGTCATAAAAGAAGGTAGAGGCTCCCGCGTCTGGTTTATGATGAGTAAAGACGTGGCTACTTTCCACCGCCCACATCCAAAGCCTGATACGGATAAGGGAGCGGTGAAATGTGTACGTCGCTTTTTTAAGGCGATAGGGATAACACCATGAGCATACCATCTATAAAGGCTATCAGGGTCGTTTTGAATACGATCCGGACGCCGATATTTTTCACGGCGATGTGCTGCACATTAGAGATGTCATTACTTTTCAGGGGCGCTCCATTGACGAGTTGAAAACGGCATTGGCTGATTCCATTGAAGATTATTTTGACCTGTGCAAAGAGGCTGAAAAATCGCCTCAAAAACCATTTTCCGGGCGTTTCAATGTGCGTATTGATCCTGAATTGCATCAAAAAGCAGCTCAAACCGCCGCGCTTGAGGGCATGAGCCTCAATAACTGGATTGCTCATGCTATAAAAAAGGGGCTGTTACTGAACAACACGCCAGATCTCCTACCGTAAAGCAGTATGGAAAAAAATCAGATACGCTTACTCTGGGACAGCATGAAAACGCAGCTCAACGAAATGCAACGGAGACAATATGCGGCCACTCTTGCGATGACCTATGGATATGGCAGTGCTGCAACAGTCGTTCATGAAATAACGGGCGTTTCCTTGAACACAATCACAGCTGGCAAGAAAGAATTGCGGCGAGGGACCGATCTGGAAACTGGAAGAGTGAGGAAGCCAGGCGGTGGACCGAAATGTATTGAGGAAAGATATCCCTGTATTCAAAAGATTGTGCAGGAAATAGTAGAGGGAAGCACCTATGGAAATCCCGGAAAAAAATAGCCCCGAGGATGTAGTCCACGGGGCTATTGATATGTGGCGTTGAGGGTGATTTTTGAGTCACCCAGGACTGATTTCATTCAGGCCGATTTCAAAACCAATAAACCGAACAAAATCAAGTGATTATTACTGGCGAGGCGGGATTCGAACCCGCGGCCTTTGGCTTCGGAGGCCAACATCATGAGCAAGGCAACAAGAAAGGATCAAGGGAAAGCGTAATCAAATCAATTTTGAGGGAAAGAGCTGCTGGATCGGGGTTGACGTGCACAAGGCCAGCTATGCGGTGGCGATCCTAGACGAAGAGGGGTAGCGACTTGAGTTCTCCACTGTCGCGGGAACCAAAAAGCTTGTGACACAACTCCTGGATTGCCGCGTCGCTACGCTCCTCGCAAAGAGGGAAACGGCGCGGGCGACCGGGTCGGTCGCCCGCTACACGCGACGGCCTGCGAAGTTTATACCTTCCACCCCGCGATGTTTTTGCAGGGGAAATGACATTACCGGGCAACCCGGTTGACGAAGCAGGTCATCAGATCCAAGGTCAATTCCGGAAAGTCGAGATGGGGAGAATGGGCGCAGTCATCCAGAAGCAGAGGGGTGGCGGAGCCGCCGGACCGGGTGACGATGGCCTCCACTTGGGCCGGCGTGCCGTATTGATCGTCCCGGCCCTGGAGGACCAGCAACGGTGCTTCAATGGAAGGCAACAGTTCTTCGATGGACCAGGAGCGAAACAGGGAACTGGTCCAGATTTCGGCCCAGGCCTGAAACAGGGCTTCGCTTTTTTCGCCGTGGTAGCGGGCAAGCCCTTTTCTGAGCTTGCCCTGTTTCCACGCCGCCAGCGCCTTACGCACTCCGTCGACCGTCACCTCCTCGACCATAACATGGGCCGCCACGGTGATGATCCCCAAAAGGTAGGCAGGCTTCTCAGCTCCAAAAATCAGGCTGATGCTGCCGCCGTCGGAATGTCCGATCAGCACGAAGCGCTGGCCGGGAATCAGGGCGGCGAGCACCTTGGGCAACTCATCCAGAGCATATTCATGGAGATAACGACTGGTACGGGGGGAAACGAGCGCGGAGGATTGGCCGTGGCCGAGCCGGTCGTAGATCAAGCCCGGACAGCGGGTCCGGCGGCATAATTCCTGGGGAAAGGCGCCCCACTGGGCCACAGTGCCCAAGCCTTCGTGCAGGAACACCAGCCAGGGGCGATCAGCGTCGCCGGCCAGCAACTCGTAATAAAGCCGATGCTGCTCACCCAAAACGAGATGGCTCATCGGGACCTCCCCGGGTCTTCATGATCATCCACTGCCGCCATACCCAGTTGCCGGCAACCGCCAGCACACCGCCTACGACATCGGCCCCCACATCGTCAAGACCGGCAAAACGACCGGGGATGAACGATTGATGGAACTCGTCGAACATCCCGTACAGCAGACAGAACAGTATCGTCGCCCCACCGGCCAGCACGGGTCGCCGCTGCCTCCATTGCGGCGTCAGGGCAAAAAGAAAAGAGGTTCCCAAGACCGCGTAGGCCAGGCAGTGGAGCAGTTTGTCGATATTGTCGATATCCGGGAGGGTGAAGCTGTCCCCCGACTGGTTTGACTGATAGAAAAGCACCCCCATGACCAGGAGCAAGGGAAGCAGGCGATAGCCGTTGTTCAGTCGTTTCATGCCAGGCTGTCAGGTCTCGGTTTTGGTGTCGTCCGACTCCACGTGCATCTGGGCGAGCATTTCCTTGGGATACCGCCGGTAGAGACGGCGGACGGCCGCACGGATCTGCTGGGCAGGCGCCTGGTCAAGCCTGGTTTCGATCTTGTCAGCATAGGAGGTGAGGAACAGTTGGCGGTCACGGATTGCAAAGGTGTGGCTGAAGTTGATCTCTATCGTCTCGGTATTCTCGTCGATGGGCACATCCAGCCGTTCACCACTCCGGGAAAGCTGAACTGCGTCGGATTCTGTGGCCTCGAGCAGCCAGGCGTCGCCCTCGTGGTCACTATAAAACAGGAAGACCCCGAGTTCGTTGAAGACCGCCTTTTTTTCGCTGGCCTGGCCCTGGATTTTTTCGATGGCCGCCATCAGCGAAACCCTCATCTGGTCCATCGGATCCGTCGGATTGTCGTTTGTCCCCGCCTGCTGGACAGGCAAACAGCAATGCTTGTATTTTTTGCCCGAACCGCAGGGGCAGGGTTGATTTCTCCCTATTTTTCCCATTCCCACCGTTTCTCTCCAATTTTTGGTATGGTGTCGAACCGCTGTTACCTTCGCAACCCCATTCTTACCATAACTGGATGAAAGAATTCAACAATAAGCGAACAACCACTCTGACGGAAGCCTGTTTTCCCCGTTAAACGGCCTTACATGAACTGCACGCCGACAGAGTTGTAGCGCGACCAAATGGCTTTGAACTCCTCTTGATTTTCCATCAGGATATCCACGAGCTTGGGGTCGAAATGGCGCCCCCGCTCCTCCCGGAAATAGGCGAACACCTCCTCCCAGGTCCAGGCTTCGTGATAGACGCGCTCGTTGGACAAGGCGTCGAACACATCGGCTACACCGATGATGCGGCCGTAGATATGGATATCTTCTCCCTTCAGCCCCTGGGGATAGCCTTGCCCGTCCCACCGTTCATGATGCTGGAGGATAATGTTGGCCGCTGCCTTGATGATCGGGCTGGGCGAATTGATCAACAGGTCATGGCCGCGATAGACATGTGTTTTGATGATCTTGTATTCCTCCGGCGTCAGGGGGCCGGGCTTGTTGAGAATGGAATCCGGGATGCCGATCTTGCCCAGGTCGTGCGGGGTGGAAGCCAGCTTGAGCATCTCGGCCTCCTCTTCGCTCAAACCGCACTTAAGGGCCAGCAGGCGGGCGTACTCGGCCACTCTCCGGACATGGCTGCCGGTCTCGGCGGAACGGCATTCCATGGTTTCAGCAATGTGGAATATGATCTCCTTCTGGGTGTCTTCAATCCCCTTGTGCAGAAAAAGGTTGTCGTAAGCCAGGGAGACATTGGTGAAAAACAACTCCAGCAAATCCCGGTCGTTTTCATCCAGCTCCTTGCCGATCTCGAAATAGAGAAAATTCTCCGAACCGGTCTGGCGATTGAAGTACCAGGCGCATTTTCCCCCTTCGCAGAAAAAACCGTGCGGGCGGGATTGCGCCTGATCCAGGGCGGTTTGCATCAGCTTCGTTTCCACCTCGGCAAACGACCGCCCGACATATTGCTCATAGGCGCCGGTGCCTGCCAGCACCAGTCGCTGACCCTCGATCTTCGATACGGCCAGCCCCGAAGCAAAGCTACAGATAGCGTCATCTTGGAGTTGCAGGATCGAGGTCAATTGCTGGAACACGCCGTAGCCAAGCTTGTGCAGGGATTGGTGTTCGAAAATATTGAAGGAGGCGTTGATGATTTTTTTCAGGCCCCTGCGGTTGTTTTCGAGAGTAGAGATGAAATGGTAGCTGCGCAGCGCCGAAATCACCGTAACCAGCATCTTGTCCAAGGTGAGTTCGGTTTTTTCCTTGTAGTCGTTGATATCGTACTCCACGATCACCTTGGCTGCGGGCGCCTTGCCCGGCTGGCCGGTGCGCAGCACGATCCGCACCGTGTGGTTGTTCAACTCCTCCCGGATGAAGCGCACCAACTGCAGGCCGCTGTCCTCGGTTTCCATGACCACATCGAGCAGGATCACCGCCATGTCCTGGTGCTCGCGCAGGATCTCCCGCGCCTCCCGGCTATTGTAGGCGTGGAAGAAGGTAAAACCGCGGCCCAGGAAATCAATTCCCTTGATCATGTAGATGGTGACGCTGTGTACGTCAGCCTCGTCGTCGACGATCAGGATCTTCCACTGATTATCGTGGATCGTCACCGGGGGGTCCGGACTGCGGGTCGGCTCGGAGGGTTCGTCCTTGAACAGGATCTCGTCAAAATCAGACATAGTTCCTTCGCATCACACCGGCATGTTCATGACGAACACAGTCCCCTGCCCCGGCGCGCTCTCGCAGGTGATGTTGCCGCCCAGAGTCCGGGTGACGATGTTGAAGACAATATGCATCCCGAGGCCGGTCGATCCCTGACCACGGGCAGTGGTAAAAAAGGGTTCGAAGATGTGGTCGCGGATCTCAGCGGCCATGCCCTTGCCATTGTCGGCGTAGCGCAATTCCAGGCTCTCGTCCGTGCGGTGCACCTCGATGTGGATGGCGCCGCTCTGCTCCAGGCCAAACCCGTGGGTCAGGGTGTTGATGATCAGATTAGTCAAAATTTGCGAAAAGGCGCCGGGATAACTTTCAACGACCAAATTTTCGTCGCAGACGACTTCAATGCTGGGATTGACGATTTTAAGTTTTGGCCGCAGACTCAGCAAGATCTCTTCAATGTATTTTTTCACGCCAAAGGTCCGCCGATGCTCCGAGACCTGATCGGCAGACACCATCTTGAAGCTGCGGATCAGGTTGGAAGCACGATCCAAGTTCATCAGGATCATATTGGCGCCTTCGCGGGAATCTTCAAGGAATTGCGTCAAATCCGACCGCTTCATCTCCCCTTGGTCAAAAAGTTCGGCCAGGGTCCGGTTTTTCTCAGCCAGGGTCGAGCTGGCCGACAGGGCCACCCCGACCGGGGTGTTGATTTCATGGGCAACGCCCGCCACCAACTCGCCCAGGGCTGCCAGCTTTTCGGCAAGAACCAGTTGTTTCTGCATCCGCTGCAAGTCGTCGAGCGTCTGCAGGAGGTCACGGTTGGCGCCGGCCAACTCCTCGGTCCGTTTCGCCACCCGCTCTTCCAACTCCTCGTTCAGAGAACGCAACTGTTCTTCGGCCAGAACACGTTCGCGCTCCTTTCGTTCCAACTCCTCGGCCATGCTGTCAAAGGCGGAGGCCAACTGCCCCAACTCTCCGGAACCGGCCTCGTCGCCGATGCGGCTGCTCAAGTCGCCCGCCTTGACCCTGCCAGTGGCTTCGATCAGAAGGTTTAGCCGCCGCATCATGGTCACTTCACCGACAGACCACGCGGTCATCAGGGCGAGGATCGTGGCCAGCGCCAGCAGACCGACATTACGGTAGATCACGGACCGGGCCTCGCCCAAGGCCTGCTCCACTGGAATCCCGACACGGATCATCAGATAGGGAAAGGAGGCCCCCTGGAAATGGAGCCGCTTGAAACTGTAGAGGCGCTTGACTCCGTCCACGCCGATTTCGAGAAAGGTTCCTTCCACCTCATGGCCGGACATGCGCTCCACCATCTGCGGCAAGTCACGGACCCAGGTGTATTTTTCGGTTTCCGGAAACCGGGTCAGCCGCATGCCCTTGGCATCGGTCAGGGTAAAAACCGACGCCTTCGGCAGGTGGGTATCGTAAAAAATGCGGCCGAAATAGCTCAGGTCGAAATCGGCCACCAACACCCCGGCTATCCGGTCATCAGAACCGATGACCGGCTGGGCGAAATGGACCACGACCCGGTGTTTGGTTGGTAGGAAGGTGTAGTTGCCCACCGTAAATGAGCCGCTATCCATGGCGGTCCGGAAAAAAGGAGAGTCGCTGATGTTGCCGTCAACAGCCTCCGGAGCGGCAACCAGCACCCGGCCATTGGCATCGGCCAGGGAAAAGGAGAGGTAGGCGGTATTGTTGGCGAGAATTTCGGGCAGCAGCGCCCGGCAGGCGGCGATATCGAGGTTGCGCACCTCGGAAGATTTGGCCAGGGCCATCAGCAGCAGCCGGGCGTTGTCGACCACCCGTTCGTGGTGGGCCGCCATGGCCTGCACCTGGCGCAGGGCATAATCCTCCGCCTCCTGGACCACCTGGCGACGCAACTCCCATCCGGTATAAAGCAGGATGGCCAATGCCGGCAACACCGCCAACAACACCAGCACGATCAGCGTCTTCCGAATGGAGCCAAAAAGAAAAGCTGGCATTGATCTCCCCACCTAAGAATCAAGACTCGCATAAAAAAATTATGCGCAAATCATTGTATTACTATACCATGTTTTCCAACAAACCACACAGTTAAGCGGCTTTTTCTGTCACACCCGTGAAGCCGCGGCAGG
>WRFD01000078.1 GCA_009778955.1 Desulfobulbus sp. | reverse complement strand
CCGCAAATTGGCGACGTGCGCATCACTTTCAAGGAGACCAAACCTGGTGTGGTGAGTATTCTTGCCAAGATCAACGGCAACACTTTCGAGCAGTATCGTGCCAGCAATGGGGAAACGGTCGATATGCTCTCCATGGGCACTCACAGCCCGGAGAACATGTATGGAGACGCCCAAGCCGCCAATACGACAAAGACCTGGATTTTACGCCTTGTCGGTCTATTGCTTGTCGTCTTCGGCTTGAAAATGATTGCCGCGCCTCTGGAAATATTAGCCAGCTTCATTCCCCTCCTTGGCAGCATTGTTGGTGCGGGTACGGGCATTGTCAGCGCCTTGCTGGGCCTTGCCTGGTCGCTTGTCATTGTATCCTTAGCCTGGCTGCGCTTCCGCCCGCTTGCCGGCAGCGCCATGCTGGTCGCCGCTGGCATCTTGGTCATACTGGTTTACGTTAAAGGGCGTTCGCGCCAAGCCGCCAATGCGCAAGTGCTGGCAGACACGGGAACAACCGAAACTTGAAAGCGCGTCGTTGACCACCCAGGCTTTTGACTCCCAAGGCTCAAGTCCGGAGCGGCACGATTGAGGCCCGCAATCGCCTTCGGCTTCTTACTGAACAACACATCAACCGGGCGTGACAGGAGCCATACGGTAACACGGATGAAGCCGAACGCTACCAACCGGTAACACTCCCCAATGATCAACAAGATATCATGCTGAAAAATTGATATTTTATCTTTGGAATGGATGTTGCATTTCTCCTACTATTCAGGTATCGCCCATCGTTTTAAGGCGCCAAAGATCATCGCAGGAGGGAAAAGTGAAAAGAAACATCACAGGAATAGCTCATGGGCTGTTGGCCGTAGTACTGATCGCGCTGTACCCGTGCCTTGTCTGGTCAGGCCCGGCCAAGTCAAGTAAACAGGTCCATCCGGAGCTGTCCAAACAGGAGAAGTACATCGACTGCGCCCAGTGCCACACCGAGGCCACCCCCCAAGTGCATCAAGAATGGTTTGCCTCGCTCCACGGCCTGGCCATGGTCAAATGCTACCAGTGTCACGGCACCTTCGAGACCTTCCGGGTAACGCCTACCCGCCAGGATTGCGCATCCTGCCACGAAAACATGATGAAAAAATGTCCGCAGGACAAGGCTTGCTGGCAGTGCCATATCCCCCACACTTTTAAGACAAAGACGACCAAGAAATAACCATCCAAACTCTTTGTTGGTTCGCTGCCGTGCCGGAAGGACGACCTCAGGCGCAGGCGCGGCAGGACCAGATCCTAAGGAGATGTCATCATGGCTCAGACACGACGTGACTTTTTAAAAATGACCGCCGCGCTTTCCGCCGCCTCTTTTGTGGGCGTTCAACTCCCCCTCCAGGAGCAACAGCTTGCCCACGCCAAGGATGCCGAAGCGTGGCACCGGGGCACCTGCCGCCTGTGCGGGGTGGGTTGTCGGCTGGAGTTGGGCATGAAGGACGGGGTGCCCTTTGCCCTGCGCGGGGTGGCCGATGCCCGGACCAATTACGGCTTTCTCTGCATGAAGGGCATGCATTTCTGGCAATGCCTCGGCCATAAGGAACGGCTGAAAAAACCCCTGTACCGGGCCAAAAAGTCGGACCCCTTCAAAGAGATCAGCTGGGACAAGGCCTTGGATATCGCCGCCAGCCAATTTGCCGACGCGGTCAAAAAGAACGGCCCCAATTCCGTGGCCTATTACGGTTCCGGCCAGTGCCTGACCGAGGAAACCTATCTTTTCCAGAAGATCATGCGCGGGGGCTTGCAGACCAACAACGTCGACGGCAATCCCCGGCTGTGCATGGCCAGCGCCGTGGGCGGCTATCTCGGCTCGTTCGGCGCGGACGAGCCTATCGGCAGCTATGCAGACCTGGAAAAGGCCCACTGTTTCTTCATCATCGGCTCCAACACCGCCGAGGCCCATCCGGTGCTGTTCCGCCGAATCATGCGGCGCAAGCTCGACAACCCCGAGGTAAAGGTCATCAACGCCGATCCGCGCGTTTCCCAGACATCGCGCATCGCCGACAAGCATCTGCAATTCAAACCGGGCACCGACCTATCGTTGCTCAATGCCATGGCCAATGTGATTATCGAGGAAAAACTCCACGACCAGGCATTCCTCACCAACTACGTCGCCTTCAAACAGGGTAAGGAAGGGCAGGACGCCAGCTTTGAGGAGTACGCCAAATTCGTTGCCCCCTATACCCCGGAGGCCGCTGCCAAGACCTGCGGCGGCAAGATCACCGCCGAGGATATTCGCCAGGTTGCCCGTTGGTTTGCCACTTCCAAGGGCACGATGAGCCTGTGGTGCATGGGTATCAACCAGCGGAAACAGGGGGTTTGGGCCAACAACCTCATCCACAATCTCCACATCCTGACCGGCCAATTGCTGAAAGAAGGCGCGGATTCGTTTTCGCTGACCGGTCAGCCTAACGCCTGTGGCGGGGTTCGCGAGGCCGGAGGGTTGTGCCATATCCTGCCGGGCCATCGCCCGGTGGAAAAGGAAAAAATGCGCAATCAGGTGGAAGAGGCCTGGGGAGTCCCGCTGGGTCGCATCCCCGCGGAACCGGGCATGCACACCATGAGTATGTTTACCGGCATCAACGAGGGCAAGATCAAGGCGATATGGATCAACTGCACCAGCCCCGCGCAGAGCCTGCCCAACTGTAACCTGTACAATAAAGGCTTGGCCACGGACGACTGTTTCACCATCTGCACCGATATATTCAAGACTCGGACCACGGAGTTTGCCAACCTGATCTTGCCCGCTGCCTTTCATTTTGAAAAAACCGGGGTGTATGGATGTACCGAACGGCGGCAGCAGTTGACGCGCAAGGCCGTCAAGGCCCCGGGGGAGGCCAAACCCGAGGTATGGATTGCCCGTGAGTGGGCCAAGCGGCTGGCAGCCAAATTGAATGACCCGGTCATCGCCCAATGCATCAAGCCCTTTGAAGGGCTGGAAGAAGACTTTGCCCTGCCCCAGGCCATCTGGGATGAATATACCCAGAAACTGACCAAGGGCCGGGATAACGATCTGCGGGGCGTCAGTTATGCGGTTTTGGCGAGGATGGCGGATGGGGTGCAGTGGCCGGCGCCGACCGAGGAGTTCGCCCTGACCGGCGGCACGGCGAAAAAATTCGTCAAAGGCATAGACCCCATGGCTGACAGCGAGTCAAAAAACGATCTACCCTATCAGTTCTACGGGCCGGCCCATGAGGACCGGAAACTGTGGATCTGGCTGCGTCCCCAGGCCGATCCCTCCGAAATTCCCGATGCGGAGTATCCGTTCTATCTGTCCACCGGCCGCATCATCGACCATTGGCACACCATGTCCATGACCGGCCGCATCCCGGAATTGCTGCGCGCCAATCCCCATGCCTTTGTGGAGATCAATCCCAAAGATGCGGAAAAACTCGGCATCAAACCCGGGGACATGATCGAGATCACCTCGCGGCGGGGCACCAATGTCCTCCCGGCCAAGGTCTATGAGGGGCCGATCGAGGGGACAGTCTTTGCGTATTGGCACGATCAGGAAGCAAACCGCATGATCAACAAGGTTACCAAAGACGATTACGATCCCAGCGCCAAGGAGCCCGAGTTCAAAATTTGCGCCGTCAAGATCAAACGGATTTCCGGCCCGAAACCGCTGACGCCTTTCATCGTCAGTTGAGGACCCTTTCGCGGAGGCGCACAGTATGCCCATCAGCGGAGTCGTCATCACCACCCGACCTGAAGATCTGGATCAAACCCAACGATTTCTCGCCGCCTGCGTTGGAGTGGAGGTGCATGGGGCGGATGACCAGGGCAATATTGTGGCGGTTTTCGATACCCGCACCACCGGGGAGATGGAGCACTTGCTGAAAACGGTCAATGCCTGCCCCCTGGTCCTCCACGCCGGCATCACCTACCTCAATATGGAAGACGTTGTTGACGACGAGGGGCTGAATTCCGGGACATTCCGTTGAAACGGCGCTCATTTCTCAAACTGCTGGCGGTGTTGCCCACCACCGCCCTGACCGCCGGCCTGCATGAAGTGCAGGCCGGTTTATTTCGCTCCCCAGTGCGGACCAACCACCTTCGGCCTCCGGGCGCGGTGGCCGAAGAGGTCTTTGTCGGCAAATGCATCCGATGTGGCCGTTGCGTGGAAAGCTGTCCCTACCACTGCATCGACCTGCTCGACATCCGCCATGGCGTCCATGCGGGCACGCCATTGATTGCGGTTGCTGACATTCCCTGCTACCTTTGCATGCGCTGTGTCGAGGTGTGCCCCACTGGGACTCTGCAACCGGTCGCCCAGGAGGCAACCCGCATGGGGACCGCAGTGATCAACAAATTCACCTGTGGGGCATGGTTGGGCCTTGCCCTGTGCCGGACCTGTTACGATGCTTGCCCGTTCAAGGAAAAGGCCATTGTCCTTCGGGAACTGATGCCGATCGTCATCCGGGAAGCCTGCACCGGTTGCGGGCTCTGCACCCATGCCTGCCCGATCACCGCGCCGGACCAGACCAAGGCGATCAATATCGAGCCGCCGACCAAGGGCGCAGCCGCATGAAGGACACGCCGCCTGCACCATCGTCCAAAAGGAGCGGCCGATCCCTGCGGACAATGCGCCGCTGCCTCCTTGCCGCAGCCTTTCTCCTGCTCATCTTGACGCCCATGCTCAACTATTATGCAGGCATCACCTTCATCCAGGGCTGGTACCAATCCCTGGGCATCGGCGAACTGCGACTGATTTCCCCCTTGGAAGGGTTGGAAAGCATGCTGGTCAGCCGCCAGATCTACGTGCCGCTGCTGGTCGGCATGTTGGCGCCCTTGGTGCTTGCGACCCTGCTGGGGCGGGTCTTCTGTTCCTGGGTTTGTCCTATCAGCTTCCTGGCGGAAGCGGTTGCGACGCTGCGGGTGCGGATTTCTGGAAAAAACCGATTCCACGACCGGCTGGTGCTCGCCAAGAGGCTGCTCTGGTTTGCGCTGATCGGCGAATTGCTGCTCTCCCTTATTCTAGGGGCGCCGATTTTTGTCTTTCTCTCCCCACCAGGGCTGGTGGGCAGGGAACTGATGCTGGCCGTCTATTCGCACCGTCTTGCTTGGGAAGGAATCCTGGTGGTGGCGATACTGCTGCTGGAACTGCTGACCCGCCGATTCTATTGCCGCTATTTCTGCCCGCTGGGAGCGTTGCTGGCCCTGGTCGGGTCGAAACGACGCCTTCTGGTTGCGCATCAAACGGACCTTTGCACCGGATGCGGCCGTTGCGCCCAAGCCTGTCCACTGGGCCTACGGCCGAACCTGGGCGAAACCCGCACTGCCTACTGCTGGAATTGCGGCGTCTGCATTGAAAGTTGTCAGACCCTGGCCTTGCATTTTACCTGGCAGACCTCCAAACCTTTGTCCAAGAAGACCGGCAGCGAGCACGGATCAATGCCGCTGCCTCGTTCCCCTGCCTGTCCATTCGCCCAAGACCTGATTCGAACCGCAGAGCGCGGCAGCGAATAGGCGTTATTCCATTCCGATCGAATGAAGCGATCTCCTTGTTGCCTGTTGCTTCATGGCGCAATGTCTGCCAAGCTGTTGGCACCAGCGCAGAGCAAATAGCGCAGTCGGGCGACGCACCATTTCTCCAGGCCGTGAATGCATTCCTGCCGGACATCGGCAAACGCGGCATGGGTGTGACATTTTGATGCGATTCTCCAGTTACCACCTGCAAGGATCAAGCTTTCTGTTCCGTCTCTTTCCCCATGCCCTGGTTACACAGTTCATCACCTGGCGATCGCAGGTATTTGCAAACCGCGTCTCGGAATATCCCCCATCCCCTTCCCTTTTTTCTTCAGTAATCCGAATTCCTTCCGCTCTTCCTTTGTCTTCGTGCCAACTTCTTGAGCCGGCTGTAACGGATAAATGGGAGCCATTTTTACTTGCCGGAATGGGGCAATTGCATTTTGCCAGCCACAACAAGATTGTCTCCCAACCGTCTGAGCCAAAGCCGAACCCTGTCCACGCTGTCCCAACATTGCAGCTTGCCACTTCCTGCGGGACACTAGCGAAACACCATGGAACACGATGCGGGACAGGAGTGCGACACAACCGGGACACTTCCCAGCAAAATCAGAAAACCGTCCCGAAAGCGCCCCACGCGGGGTGTTAAAAAAAATGCAGTTAAAACAAATAATTGCAACAAAACACAATCTCATCTCCCGCCAAGGCAATAAACTGGCATCAACTATGCTAATAACTGATCAGTTCGACTATACATCATTGATCAATATTATATCTTCAGGAGGAAAGACAATGAGCGTTAAAACAATGGTTGCCGAAAAAACAAAGAGTGTATCTCAAGACATCAACTCTGCTTCAGAAGTATCAGATGTTGTATTTGACAAGATCGTTGTTCGCAGTTTCATAGGATTCACAAGTCTTATCGGAGTATGGGTTCTCGCATGTCTTGGAAGCGCTATGTATCATGCAGGAGGACCATTTGCACTGATCGGAAGTTGGTTCAAAGCTGTAACAGGAATGTAATTGTTATTCCTTTTACAATGTAAATTGAATCGATGTTATTCAATATATAGCGACCAATTTTGATTATCATCAAATTGGTCGCTATATATTGAACTCTGTATATTTGATTAAAACACCAAATTTAATTGTTATTATTATGGATTAATTATTTAATTTATAAATTATTAATTTAAAAACGAACATCAGACATGGCAATTCTTGTTCGCAACCTCTTCTTTTTCTGCCTCTTCGCCGTCACGTGCGCATCCATCGTACTATTCTGGTTCCTTGAGCACAGGTTGCCAAATCAGGATTACAGCAAAGTCATTGAACAACTCGACAACGACCAAATCACCAAATTAGAGATCACCGGCAACAGTGTCGAGTTTACCGATCGCGGCAACCATACCTTCATGACCACGGTGCCCGACGTCAATCGCTTTCTCGAAAAAACTCACGGCAAGAATATCCGGATCGTTGTCAAGGAAGATCGGTTCAACCTGATCTATGTGACCGTGGTCGCCTTTTTCATCATCTCCTTTTTCATGGTGGTCTGGTGGTCCCTACGGGCCAAGGAAAAGGAGGAAAGCACCTTTGTCAGCGACAAACTCGTCAGACATAAAGGGGCTGATGCCGGGGTAACCTTTGCCGACGTCGCTGGCATTCCGGAGGCACTGGCCGAGCTGGAGGAAATTGTTACTGCACTCAAATATCCGGAAAATTTCAAAAAAATAGGTGCAACCATTCCCAGAGGCATCTTGCTTCAGGGGCCGCCGGGAACCGGCAAGACCCTGCTGGCGAAGGCGCTTGCCGGAGAAGCGGGGGTGCCGTTTTACAGCTTCACCGGTTCCGACTTTGTCGAGATGTTTGTCGGGGTGGGCGCCTCCAGGGTCAGAGACCTGTTCAAGGAAGCCAAGAAAAACAGCCCTTGCATTGTTTTCATTGATGAAATCGATGCTGTCGGCGCCAGGAGATCAAGCAGCTCCTCCGCCGGAGGCCAGCAAGAACGCGCCCAAACCCTCAATGCGCTACTGTCGGAAATGGATGGATTCGACACCGAAGATACCGTTGTCGTGCTGGCCTCGACCAACCGGCCAGACATCCTCGATCCGGCCTTGAAACGGCCGGGGCGATTCGACCGGCAGGTGAACATTCTCCCTCCCGATCTCAAAGGCAGGAAGATGATTCTCGTAGTACATAGCCGCAAGGTAGTCCATCATCCGGACATCGATTTCGGCGAGCTCGCCAAGGAAACCCCGGGGTTTACCGGGGCGGAACTGGCGAATCTCGTCAACGAGGCGGCGTTGCTGGCAGCGCGTAACGTCCGGGAACAGATCGTCAAAGAGGATTTCGACAAAGCCCGCGATCGAATCCTGATGGGCATCGAGCGTCGGGGCATGGTCATGAGCGACCAGGACCGCAGGCTACTCGCCTATCACGAGGCGGGCCACGGCATTCTAGCCAAAAGCCTGCCGCATACCGACCCCCTGCACAAGATCACCATCGTGCCTAGGGGCATGGCGCTCGGCCAGACCCAGCAGGTGCCGATCAGCGACCATCCTGCCTATTCCATGGAATATCTGCGCAGCAAGATCATTGTGCTGATGGGCGGAAGGGCTGCGGAAGAGCTGATTTTCAAGCAACAGACAACGGGCTCCCAAGGCGACCTGCTCACCGCGACCCTATTGGCCACCAACATGGTCTGCAAATGGGGAATGAGCCGGAACCTGGGCCCGCACGTGTTCTCTGTCGACGGCGGCGGCTTCATCGGCGGCGATGGGAGCCGTCTGCCCATGGCCAACGACACGGCCAGGATCATCGATCAGGAAATCAACGCACTGCTGACCGAATGCTATGAAGAAGCGCTTTCAATTCTGAAGAATAAGCAGATCCTCCTTGATAATCTGGCCGAAATTCTTCTTCAGGTTGAAACGCTGGATGGCGACGAGTTCGACATCATTGTCAATTGCAGCGCCCAAAAGGAATCCATCCTTGCCAAAGAACAAGATGAGCATGGCGACCTCAATCCCAGGCAGGACTGTAGCGTCAATCAGTCCATGGTTGAAAAGGTGATCGATGCAATCTCTACGTAGATTCAATATCGCTCTCTTCTCCATCATTGCCTTGCTGTTGGCCGCCCTGGTCGCGACCGGGTTCCGCAAGCAGAACATGGCTTTTGACTACGATGCCATTGTTCAGGAAAGCGAAAGCACCATCTTTCTCTACACCACCGTTCAGGACCAGGCCATGGAAGGCCTGCTGTCGCGCGATCGTTCGCAGCTATACGCCGCGGCCAAGGAATTCGAACAGCTGCAAAGCAGATACACGGCTCTGCTCGACAACGCCCTGATCTCCACCCAGTACAAGCTCTCGTTCATGGGGGGGCTGGATCTGGGGCGCGTCATCGTCAATCTGCGCACCCTGGCGGACAAGCCGGGGAATGATGAACTGACCACGCAAATCATGGGGCAACTGCGCCACATCAACAAACAGTTCCTGCAATTCGACCGCATCGTTGTCAACGAGATGCGCAGCAGGGTCATGGATTACCAGAAAACGGCGCTGATCATCATGGGCGCGATCATTTCCCTGGCCTGCTTTGGCCTAGCCGTGCTGTACCTGAAATCGGTCAAACCCTTGACCACACTTTCCGCCCACGCTGAACAAGCCCTGCGGGACGGCCGCCCGCTCAACATGGATATCTCCGGCAAGGACTGCGTGGAAGTGCGTTCGCTGTTCAGCGCCATGAATCACCTGTCGCAGCGCGCCATTGAAGACAGCGACGATTCCTTGGCAAACAGCAGAAGGGAGGCTGAGTTCTCGACAATTATCAATGAGGCGACCAACAGAATAAACGGCATCATCAACTATGCGCAACTGCTCATGGATTCCAAGGCAATGGCAACAAATGAAGTGGATCAGCAAGAGATATTAGCCAAGATTATCAAACATAGCGAGCAATGCGCCCTTACCTTGAGGAAGGGCATAATGTAAACAATCAGACCATTAAAGAAACCTGGCAATTATTGACCACAACGAAATAGTCATTTATCTACAATTTATCAGAGACATACAAGAGTAGAGATCGAGCTTCATGAAAATATTCAAGTTTAATGCCATGAAAAACGAGAGGATTGAATCGATTGATTCTGAAGAGCGCCGGAAATTCATGAAATTTGGCTTGACCATTACCGGCGTCTTTGCCGGAGGATCGATTCTTTCCTTAACTTCTGCCGCAAACGTGCAAGGCGCCCTGATCAAAGAACCGGTCCAACCGGCGAAATATCCCTACAGCCCGCATTACACCATGGTCATCCGGCAAAACTTCTGCGTTGATTGTGAGCTATGCCTGGAAGCATGCCGCACCACCAACAGCGTCCCGATCTACGGCTATCGCACCCTGATCTTGGAACGCCGCATTCCCCATGCGCAAGGCCAGCCAGCCCATATGTTCATGCCCATTCTCTGCAACCAGTGCAACGAACCGCACTGCGTCCGGGTCTGTCCTACCGGCGCGACCTACAAGGATGCCCAAAACGGCATTGTGCTCATGAACCAGGATAAATGCATCGGCTGCAAGACCTGCATGGCCGCCTGCCCATACAACGCCCGCTACTTCAAGGAGGAGGACCGGGCCATCGATAAGTGCAATTTCTGCTTCGACACCAAGCTCATGGCAAGCGGCGGCAAGACGACGGCTTGCAGCGCTGCCTGCCCCGCCAAGGCCCGGATCTTCGGCGATCTCACCGATCCGGCCACTCCGGCCTACAAGCTGATCCATACTCCCGGCAACGAATTCTGGGTGCTTCGTCCGGATGCCGGCACCATGCCGAACGTCTTTTATATGAATGCGACGGAGACGGACACCTGAAACTGGTGGCGCCCGACACCCATTTGTTCGACAACCACATCTCGATAACAGTTCCAAAAAAGGCAGTACTGTCCGATTAAGGACTTGCATGCATGATATTGGGTATTGGCTATTGGCAGTCCCTGCATGGTCGATTCAGTGCATCCTGCTCTGGATTCGTTGAGGATCTGGTTGCGTAATTGGCGGACCCGGCGGATGGAGACCGGCTCGCCGTGCTCATCATGGCAGTGGATGGCCAAAAGGATGGAGGTGATCAAGCCGGCAAGCATCTGGATCATGAGGCCATGGCGGCTTAGAGATGAGAAGATAGACCTTGAGACGCCGCTTCCACCAGGCAAAGAACTTTTTCATCACCAGCGCAGCGCAATCTGTTCGGCGCCAAGGTCAAAGCGGCTGGCGGCAATCCAGCAGGATTCGCCCTTGGCCTTATACCCGGCGAGCCGTAGCGGGGTTGGGGTCTGATT
>WRFD01000077.1 GCA_009778955.1 Desulfobulbus sp. | reverse complement strand
GTTCATCGAGTCCGGACGGCTTGGCGTCGCCTTTGGTTCCACCCACGGCAGCCCGACAGTGCAGCGGGAGATCTACAAGACCTTTTTCCAGCATCTGGATACCGAATTTTCCTCCATCGGCGCTGTCGATTACCTCCGCTCCATGGTCCATACCACCGCGGTCAACATCACCCGAATGTTCGGCATTACCGGCCGGGTGATCGCCTCCTCCACCGCCTGCACCACCAGCAGCCAGGCCATCGGCTTCGGCTACGAGATGGTCAAGTACGGTATGCAGGACGCCATGCTCTGCGGCGGCGCCGATGAATACGACACCACCACGGTGGCGGTGTTCGACAATCTCCTGGCCTGCTCGGTCGGCTACAACGACCGCCCGGCCTGCACCCCCAGACCTTTCGACAGAAAGCGCGACGGTCTGGTGGTGGGCGAGGGCGGAGCCGCTGTCCTGCTGGAGGAGTACGAGGCCGCCAAAAAGCGGGGCGCGACCATTTTAGGCGAGATCATCGGCTTTGCCTGCAACAACAACGGCAACGACCTGATCCTGCCCAACCTCAAGGGCATCTCCGCCACCCTGCGCCTTGCCCTGGCGGATGCGGCCATCGAGCCTGCGGCGATCGATTATGTCAGTGCGCATGCCACCGCCACCAAAATGGGCGACATCATCGAGTCCCAGGCCATAGAAGCGGTCTATGGCCGGAGACCCCACGTCACCGGACTGAAGAGCTACACCGGCCACACCATGGGCACCTGCGGCGCAATCGAACTGATCATGACCCTTTACATGATGGCCGACAACTTCCTCGCCCCCACCCTCAACCTGGAAGAGGTGGATCCCCGTTGCGCCATGCTCAACCATACGCCGGGGGTGATCGAGGCCACGACCCGCGTTGCTTCGATCCAGAATTTCGCCTTTGGCGGGGTCAACACCTGTCTCTTGATCAGAAACGGTCGCGAGGTGGAGTAGACGTGCGGCGGCGGAGTGCGGACAGGTTGTTCGATCTGGGCGTCACCCTGACCTGCTGGCTCTATTTCACCTTGGGTTTCATCGTGCTGTTTGCGCCCCTGTACATCGCGAGCGGTCTTTTTTCCTCCCGCAAAGAGGAGGCGTTCCAGCGATACAACCGCGCCTTCTATCGCGGCTTTTTTCTCCTCCTCCAGGTCATCGCGCCCCGGCAGCGCTGGCAGATCGATGAGCGCATCGCCTCCCTCCGCGGCTCGGTGATCGTCTGCAACCACCGCTCCTATCTGGACCCCCTGCTCCTGATCGCCCATCTCGAACGCGCAACCACCATCGTCAAGTCGACCTTTTTCATCCTGCCCATCTTTGGCTGGGTCATCCGCACCGCCGGCTACCTGCCGGCCACGGCCACCGGCCGGTTCGCTGGGTTGATGCTGGCCCGGATGGAGGCGATGCCCGCCTATCTCGCCTCGGGCGGCAATCTTTTTGTGTTCCCCGAAGGCACGAGAAGCCGCGATGGTCAGATGGGCGTCCTTAACCAGGGGGCCTTGAAGATTGCCCGCCAATGCCGGGCGCCGATGCATGTTCTGAGCCTTGTGAACACGGATCGTCTGTTCACTCCCGGTTTTTTTTTATTTGCCGCCAGCACGCCCAACCTCATCCGCCTGCAATTGATCGAAACGATTTCGGTTACAGAACTCCAGCCCAGCCTGGCCGATCTTGGCAACCGCGTCCGCCAGGCCATGGAGCGCAGCCAAGCCGGCCCCGGACCGCAGAGTTCTGAGGTTGCCCCACCATCCCCACCCTTTTTTTCGGAGAGCACACGATGAAGATCATCCTCATCTCCATGCCGGACGTGGTGCCGATCATCATCCACGAGACGGCAGTGCACATGCCCAACCACGGCATCGCCTGCGTGGGCGGCAACATCGATGCGGACCACGAGGTCTATCTGATCGATCTGATCCGTAAGCGCCGCTCAATCAAGAAATACCTGACTAAGGTGGTGAACCGCATCCAGCCGGACTTGATCGGACTGTCTGCCATGGCCTGGCAGTACGACACCTGCATCAAGATCGCCCATCTGCTCAAGGAGCTTCGGCCCCAGGTCAAGATTGCCCTCGGCGGCTACCACGCCACCCTGATGGCCGAAGAGATCGCCGATGCCGCCGAGTCTCGATCGATCGACTTCATCATCCGAGGCGAGGGCGAGGAATGCTGCCGCCGGCTGGTCAACGCCTTGGCCGGTCGCGACCGGATCGCCGACATTCCGTCACTCTCGTACAAGCAGGATGACCAGTTCATCCACAATCCTCGAGGCGAAAACCTCGACCTGTCCACCCTGAAGCTGCCCATCCGCGACCAGCGTCGCCTGACCTGGGGTTACCACATCATCTACTCCAAGATCGAATTGTTGGAGACTTCGCGGGGTTGCACCCGCTCGTGCAATTTCTGCAGCATGAAGCACATGTACGGCCGGACCTTCCGCACCTACCCGATCAGCAGGGTGCTGGCGGACCTGGATGACATCTATTACCAGCGCAAGACCAGGTGGGTGTTCATCACCGACGACAACATGGTGCTCAACCCGGCACGGGTGATGGAGATGTGCGACGCCATCATCGCCCGTAACTACCAGGGGCTCAACTTGGTGGTTCAGGCAGACTGCATTTCCATGGCCAGCAACGAACCCATGGTGGCGAAGATGGCCCAGGCAGGCTTTCGTTCCGTGTTTCTCGGCATCGAGAACGGATCGCAGAAAAATTTAAAGGCGGCTGGCAAGGGCGATATCGTCGCCGCCTCGAAAAAGGCGATCGAAAACTGCCATAAGTACGGGATGATGGTCATCGGGGGCCTGATCTTCGGCTTTCCCGAGGACGACGCGGATTCGATCCGGGAAAATTACGAATTTTTTGTCAGCATCGGCGCCGATGCCTCCTACTGCCAGACGCTGACCCCCTACCCCAAGACCGGGATGCGCGAACAGTTGCTTGAACAGGGGTTGATAGTCAACCAGACCGACTACAAAAAATACAGCGGTCTCTGGGCCAATATCCGCACCCACCACCTGAGTGCCGAGGACTTGCAGTATCAGTTCTGGCTCCAGCGGCAACTGGTGCTCGGTTGGTGGAATCCGCCCGATCCGGCCCGCAGGCAAGGCCGGCTGTGGACTTCGATCTGGCGTTTTATCTTCAAACCCTATCTCAAGATGCACTACTGGAGGATCATGCGCAAGGGCGGCTGGGAAGGCCGTTACCAGCGGGAGGTGCAGCGCTGGGAACGGATCAACACATTTACGGATCTCGAAGGATACTGAAGGATGCAGCTCTACAATCTGGAATTCACCGAAGAGGCGATTCGTGCCGCTGCAGCGTCCGACCGGCTGTTGTCCATGGAGATCGAGTTCAGCCGGGAATGCAACTTCCGCTGCGTCTACTGCTATGTGGAAGACCGAACGGCGGCGGCCGGCGAGATGTCGCGACAGGAGAGCAAGGATGTCATTCTCCAGGCCAGGGAGCTGGGCGCCCGCAAGATCATCATCCTTGGCGGCGAGCCCTCCATCTATCCGCACCTGGAGGAGATGCTCCGCTTTCTCGGCGAACTTGGGCTGGAGATCGAGATGTTCACCAACGGCACTGGCGTCACCGACCACCTGGCCAAGGTCCTGGCCGAGGAGCGGGTACGGGTGGCGGTGAAGATGAACTCCCGCGATGCGGCGATACAAAACCATTTAGCCGGGAAAAAAGGCGCCTTTGAGATCATTGCCCAGGCCCTGGAACGGTTGCGCCGGGCAGGGTATCCCTCGGAGGAGCTTTTTCTTGCCGCCAGCACGGTGATCTGCCGGCAGAACATAGCGGAACTGGTCGACTTGTGGCAATGGCTGCGATCGCAGCGCATCGAACCCTACTTCGAGGTCATCACCCCGCAGGCCAACGCCTTGAAAAACAAGTGGCTTGATGTGACGACTGCCGAGCTGCACGCCTTGTTCACCCAGTTGGCCGCCTTGGACCGTGAACGGTTCGGCCGGGAATGGGAGCCGCAGCCGCCCCTGGTCGGCAACCGGTGCATGCGCCACCAGGTCTCCTGCGTGGTCACCGCTCAGGGGGATGTCATGCCCTGCGTCGGTGTGACCATTCCCTTGGGCAACATCCGAGACCTGCGGCTGGCCGATATTCTCAAGAACAGCGAGGTGATGAGAAATCTGAAAAATTATCGGGAGATGATCAAGGGATCCTGCGGGTCGTGCGAGAAAAGCGGGGAATGTTACGGTTGCCGGGGCGCGGCCTATCAAATGACCGGCGATTATCTCGCCTCAGACCCGACCTGCTGGCACAACCTTGAGACCGGATGCATGCCGGGCTGTGCCGGCAACGATCAGCCTGGCCCTGCCGTCAGTCCTCCTTTGTCTCCCGGGGGAGGCCGCTAACATGTCGCCTCGACCAGAAGTTTGATCGAATCGAGAGGTTCGTTGGGCCCTTCGGCGCCGGCATTGGATATATGGCGGCGCCGGACCTCCAGCAACAGGGCCTGGGGCGCATTAAGCGGGTGCTCCAACCCGAGCGCGAATTGATCGCTATTGGCGAAGCCCTCTTTTAATGTCAGGAGCAGGTAAAGCGGCAGATGTCTTGTGGCAATCAGAGCAGCAACAGGCGCTCAAGATCAAGCCAAGTGTGGAGATGCATGACAGTACGAGCAGGGCGATCTTGCGGTCTCTTTCCATCCGTCCCTCCTGGGGCGGCCAGGCTGCGCCAACCGGCAACACGCCCTCACCCCAGGGCGACGTCGAGGATCATCATGGTGGTGAATCCGACCAGGGCGGCCATGGTCACAAAGTCGATGTTGGCCTGCTGGCGCTGGGATTCGGGAATCAACTCCTCGACCACCACGAAAATCATGGCCCCGGCAGCAAAGCACAGCGCATAGGGAAGCACATGCTGCATCTTGAGGACAAAGGCGGCGCCGAACATCCCGGCGATCGGCTCGACCACCCCGGAGGCCTGGCCCAAGAAAAACGCCCGCCCACGGCTTAAGTCTTCACGCCGCAGAGGCAGGGATGCCGCGCCCCTTCGGGAAAATTCTGCAGGCCGATGCCGATGGTCAGGGCAATGGCCCCGCCGAGGGAAGCCGAAGGCAGATCCGCCGCCACCGCGCCAAAGGCCACGCCCACAGCCAAGCCCTCGGGGATGTTGTGGAGGGTTATGGCCAACACCAGCAGGGTTGAGCGCCGCCACGAAGTCTTGATGCCCTCGCTCTCCTCCACACGGCCAGGCCCGGATGCGGGTGGGGCAGGAACTTGTCGGTGAGTCGCATGAAGATGCCGCCGCCCATGAAGCCGATGGTGGCTGTCAACCAGGGGGTATGGTCCAGTTGCCCGGCCATCTCGATTCCCGGCGCCAGCAACGACCAGAAGCTGGCGGCAATCATCACCCCGGCGGCGAACCCGAGCATGCCGTCGAGCAGCTTCGGGCTGATCTCCCGTTGCAGAAACACCACCGCCGCACCGACGGCGGTCACCCCCCAGGTGAACAGGGTCGCCCAAAAGGCCAGCAAAATCGGATTGAACTGTTCGATCGATGCAACCATGCCCACCTCGACTCCACGCATCGCGCCCCGCGCCACCGATGGCGCACCGCCCGCGAACGACGGTCTTATCAGCGGTTCTTCTTGGGCTTGTCCAGATAATTGATCCCTGCGTCGTGCAATTCCTTCAGCTTGGCCTCAATTCTGTCGCATAACGTTTTTAGCACCTTCATGCGGGCAAAATTCTTGTTATTCGCCTCTACCAGCGTCCATGGGGCATGCAGGGTGCTGGTCCGGTCCACCATGTCGCAGACCGCCTGTTCATACTGTTCCCATTTTTCCCGGTTGCGCCAGTCCTCATCGGTGATCTTGAACCTCTTGAAGCCGATCTGCTGCCGCTCCTCGAACCGCCGCAACTGCTCATCCTTGGTGATGGCCAGCCAGAATTTGATCACCAGGAGGCGGTGGCGACTCATCTGGGCTTCGAACTCGTTTATTTCGCTGTAGGCTCGCATCCAGTCGGACTCCGAGCAGAAGCCCTCGACCCGCTCCACCAGCACCCGGCCATACCAGGAACGGTCAAAGATAGTCACCCGGCCCTTGCGGGGCAGATGCCGCCAGAACCGCCACAGATAGGGCTGGGCGCGCTCCTCCTCGGTGGGGGCGGCGATGGGGATCACCTGATAAGTGCGGGCGTCCAGGGCGCCGGTGATCCGGCGGACGCTGCCTCCTTTACCGGCGGCATCGTTGCCTTCAAACACCGCAATCACCGATATATACCTGAACTTGGGATCATGGATCAAATCGTTGAGCCGGTCCTGCAGTTTTTCCAGCTTGCCCCTGTAGTCTTGTTTGTCAACCGTCTGGGTCATGTCGAGGGACTTCAGCAGATGCATGTTGTCGATGGACGGCATCATCAGCGGGGGCGCCAGTATCCTGGGTTGCGGCGAGGTCTCCAGTTGCAGCCGATCCTGGATGGCCTTGAGGATCATCTTGCCCACAGTCAGATTGCGATAGCATGCATCCGTGCCCTCGACGACCAACCAGGGAGCCTCGGCCGTGCTGGTGTACCTGATGACCTTGTCATGCACGGCCCGGAATGCATCGTAATTCTTCATCAAATCCTTCCAGTCGCCCTTGGTCGTCTTCCCGTAGACCAAAGAACTCTTCTCCAGTTCCTTAAACCGTTTCTCCTGCTTTGCCTTGGACAGGTGCAGCCAGAACTTGAGCACCAGCGCGCCTTCGTCCACCAGCATCTTCTCCAGTTGCACGGCCCGCTCCAGGCTCTGGTCGAGATCGGCGTCCTTAGTGATGCCCTTGATCCGGTTCAGGATCGGCCAGGTATACCAGGAGCCCAGAAAAACGCCGATCTTGCCCTTGGGCGGCAGGGCCCTCCAGAAGCGCCACATCATCGGCCGGTCGAGCTCCTCGTCCGAGGGCTCGCCCATGCCATGGGTCTGGATGTGGCGCGGGTCCATCCATTCGTTGATGAGGTTGACCGTGGCGCCGCGGCCGGAGCCGTCTGCCCCGCCCATCAGGATAATCACCTGGAAGGCCCCTGATTTCACCAGTTCCATCTGGGCATCGAGCAGCGATTCCCGCAGAGCCGGCACCTCTTCGTCATATACCGATTTCTTGATTTTGTGGCCCAATTCCGCTGATTCAAACATCGTTATATGTCCCTCCCTTTTGAGTACGGTCATTCATTACCGAAACATCCTTTGCGGAGCCTGCACTGAGCGAAGCGAACGCGTCATTTCGGCCACAGGGGGTAATCTCTAAGGCTTGCGCGAGAACTCACGGAAATCTTAGCAGAATTTCTCGCCGCATCGCTCCGGGAAAAAATTTCTCTTCGCTGCGTTCATCGAAATGGCAGAAAAAGACCTGGGCAATGTTCGGTGAGCAACGCGCTCCTTCATAAACCGCAGTTGACGCTGCTCGCCGTTCCGTTCCGCACAAGTTCACCTTGGTTCGATTCTGACGTCGATCGGCAACTGTCGAAAATTGCCGGTAAAATATCCATCGATGATCCGTTGATCCGCCTCGAAGGCATAGTCGATGCCCGCATGTGCCTGGCGGTCGATCCACTTGAGCGCCTCCAGGTCGTCTCCGGGTTCGGGCTGTCCAGCCAGCGCCTCCCCGATCAGCACGATCACCAGGGTATGGTGGCAATCGTCGAGATGGTTGGACACCACATTGACGATTCCCTCAATCCGCACCGTCAGCCCGGTCTCCTCCTGGACTTCGCGGTACGCGGCGGCGATGAACGACTCTTCGTACTCGATGTAGCCGCCGGGCAGACACCACTTGCCGCCGTAGTCGGCCGTGGCCCGGCGCTTGCCGATGAGGATCTCGCGGGCCGGCGACTTGACGAGCATGGTGATGCCGGGGGCGGGATTGAGATGATGGACATGCCCGCACCGGCCACACCGCTGCCGCTCGAACCTGGCCATCACTTGGTCGGGGAAGCGGAGGCCGCACTGCGGGCAGTGGCGCTGCCGCTGGTTGTTGCCGGCCAGCGGCCCGGAATGGCTGAACACCTGATACAGGTTCACCCCTCTCCCTCAAGAGCCATAGCGCTCCCCCAATCTGTCCAGCGTCCTATTGGCGTCAGCCTCATCGTGCGGAATCAGCAAGTAGCGCCACGGTTTTCCACCGTGGCTGTTCGTGTATTGGGTCGCATGCACGCACCATTTGGCGGCAACCTCTTTTTTGGCAAGCACGATGGGATCATGCATCTGATAATTTGCCTTAACTTCCAGCATGTACCGCGTATCCGCCGTTTCAGCAACAAAATCGGGTTGGTGTTCCAGATGATCCGCACCATGGCGGTAAAAGATCTGAAATTGCCCCTTGGCTGGCTTGAACCATTTCAAGGCGTCCCGCTCAAGAATAACCGCCAGCTTGCGCTCGGCATCCGAATCGAATTTCTGCACCGGATACAGGCAGCGCGCAAAGCCGCCAAAGAGAGAACGGGACAGAGTGCTTTTATCCGCCGGTGAGACCTTATAATCGGCTGGCGGTTTACCTGCCTTGCAGGTCTATAGGCCCTGGGCATCGGTTTGGCGAATCCTTTGCTCGCCCTGACCTCATACTCTGAGACCTCCTCCCAATACAGTTCCTGCATCTGGGCGTGAATGAAACGGGCGATGTCGTGCTGATGGCGACGCACCACATCAATGACCTCTTCCGGCCGCAAATAGCTCGCAAAATGACGGACTGTCTGCCCGCCAAATCGTAAAGCAGGTCCGCGCGATCATCGTAGGAAATATCGCTGAAATCCATCAGGCGACGGACGATGTAATTCTCGCATCCGTGGTTCCTCGTTCAAGCCCCGGGCCAGCGTCACGGCCATGCCCTCTCCGGTGCGAAGAAACTGCACCCGCAAATCCTCGGATACTGGTGGGAAGTTGAAGCTGTCAAGGCTGATGGCAAAGGGTCTGAATCCGGATTGTACCGCGCCTTTGGGAACCACCAGAATGCGCGGAATATCGATGGTCTGCTCGCATGCAAACTGGGTGGTTTGAGCCGCCACCGCCGCAATGTCCGGCTTGAAGCCTTCCAAGGCAAGTTGAGCAGGCTGCCGCGCCTCCGCTGTCTTGACGATGTCGGCCAGAATTTGTTTGTTGCGTCGATTATATGCAATCACTATTTGTAGCCCCCGCGCATGCGGTGTGGGCGGTTTTCCCTTTTACCGCAGGTGCCTGCTCTGACGCCGGGTCAGCGAGTCGCCCAGGTCGCGGCGACCGTCGTGCCGCTGGGTGACATGCGCCATGATCGAAGGTGGAAGCACCCGGCCCTTGATCCCCAGGATGTCGGCGGCCAGGGCGTCGGCTACCTCGGCCTGGTCCCGGCCCTGCTCGGCGGTGAGATAGTCGAACAGCAACTCGGCCAGGCGCGGCAGGCCGATCTGCCAGGTGGCGCGGGTCCGGGCATGGAGCCAGGCGCTGAAGGCGCGAAACCCTCGAAACACCCCGCCATCCGGCCATAGAAGCGGGGCGACGCGCTTGCAGTTGCCGCTGTTGTAGACCAGATCCCAGAACCGCGCCAGCCGCTTCATTTCCTGCATTTCTCCAAAGGCGATCAGGTCGTTGTGTAAAATTTCATAGGGCGGACAGGGGGCGTATACCATGCCGTGCTCCCGGTCATGCCGGTCGATGGCGGTGCCGGAGAGTTTTTTGAGGATGCCGATCTGGATCTCGCCGGAGGTGAGCGCCACCAGGGTATCGAGGTGGTGGCCGAACCGTTCGAGGGACTCGCCGGGCAGGCCGATGATCAGGTCGAGGTGAAGATGGGCTTTGGTCCGCTGCTCCAGAAAAAACAAATTCTCGCGAATGCGGTCCATGTCGAGCCGCCGGTTGATGTTGGCCGCGGTCAGCGCATCCAAGGTCTGGATGCCTACCTCAAGTTGCAGTGTGCCGGCCGGAAAACGGGCGATTCGCTCTTTGAGGCTGTCGGGAAAATGGTCGGGAATCACCTCGAAGTGAACGTGGAAAGGCGGATCTTTGGTGAGGAAAAAATCGAGAATCCGGGCGGCGGTTGCCGGGTTGGCGTTGAAGGTGCGATCCACGAACTTGAAGGTTCGCGCCCCCCGCTCCCAGAGCGTTTCCAACTCCGCCAGGAAGGCCTCGGCCGGAAAGGGCCGCACTCGCCTGTCGATTGAGGAGAGACAGAACTCGCAGGCAAAGGGGCAGCCGCGGGACGCCTCCACATAGACTATGCGATGGGCCAAGTCCTGGTCGGTGTAGAACCGGTAGGACGGCTTGAGGCTGCCGGGCTCGACCAAAGCGGCGGGAATGATCCGTTCTGCCGGCGGCTGGCCGGCCAGCACGGCCCGGCAAAGTTCACGGAAACTGTGTTCCCCTTCCCCCTGGAGCAAATAATCGGCCTCGCTCAAGTCCACCCGCAGGGGCAAGTGGCTGACCTCTGGCCCGCCGAGCACAACGGTGGCAGCGGGCGCCACCCGCTTGAGCACACCCACCAGCCGCCGCACTTCGTCCGCGTTCCAGATGTAGACGCCGATGCCGATGATGGTTGGTTTTGTGGTTAGGATGGCCTCGGCTATATCACCAGGCCGGTCAGTGAGACAGTATTCTTGGATGGCCGCCTGGGGCTGCAATTCTTCCAGGTTGGCGAACAGCCAGCGCAGCCCCAGGCTGGCGTGGATGTAGCGGGCGTTGATGGTGGCAAGGACGATGTCGGGCATGGTGGGCTAACGCCATTTTTCAATCAAGACTTCTCTAGCGGCATCCGTCATTGCGAACCGCAAGGGGCAGTGGGAAGTAATTCAAAACGGAGCGGGCGGCAGGATGCCCCTCCCCCCTACGATCCCCTGCGCCACAGCGTTTCCTGTAGAGGCGGCATTTTGCCGCCCGCAAACCTGTACCGTACAACCGAATGGGACAGGAGGCTTCTCGCAACGACGAGCTTAATATCGCAGTATTGATGTCGAACTGGCTTTGCTCCAGCGCCCGGCGCATCTCCGGCAAAGTGATGTTGGCCGGGGAGATGTCGGCGGACCCCTCCCCAGGCCCAACGGGAACGCCGCCGCCCCCGTTCATCACCTCTGCATCCGCTGCCTGAGCACCTTGTGGAGGATGCCGCCCTGGCGGTAATAGTCGATCTCCATGGCATTGTCGAGCCGCAGCCGGACTTGGACGGTTTCGCTGCGGCCGTCGACCCGGTCGATGCGCAGCGAAACCTGCTGCCCCGGCGTCAGGTCAGCGTCGATGCCGGTGAGGCTGACGATTTCGCTGCCGTTCAGT
>WRFD01000076.1 GCA_009778955.1 Desulfobulbus sp. | reverse complement strand
GGTCAACTATTTCAAAACTACATTTTGATGCCGCTCCATCAGCGCGGCGACAATGGCGGATTCGGTTGCGTCTTTGAGAAAGCCGTAGAGTTTCATCACCGCCGCATCCAGAGCCTTGCGCGCCTTGAGCAGTTCCTGCGGCATGGTTAAGGGATCGTTTGACTTACTCCCCCACCTCACAAGGAGATTCTGAGATCAACATAGCCTGCCGGACAAGTCCGGTCTTACGGCTTTTCCCTCACGAGCCGATGCCTCGCGACCCGGTGAATATTACGGGCGGCGTTCAGATCACGGTCATGGTGCGCGCCGCATTCTGGACAGACCCAAGAACGAACCTGCAATGGAAGGTCGCCAGTATATGCAGACAGGTTGGGACAGAGCATTATGTAGGTGCGCAACTGTTCAAACGCCGTCGTCAGGTCTTTGCCCCGCGACTTCATTTCAATGGCGATCCGCCCTTTCCACAGATAATAGATGTAGCCCGTTCGATTGCCGGCCAGCGGCGCCTTATGCTCAAAACCGCCCACCCGCACCGGATCGTCGACACCAAAAACATGCAGAAAATCCGTCATGAAAGACTGCGACTCCGCTTCTTCATTCCGCGCGCCTTGCCAGCGCTTTGAGAAAGCGATGGCGTTTGCTTGGATGGCATCCCAGGTCAACATGCCCGCGCCTCTGGCGCTGGACAGGCGGCTTGTGTTCCGCCATCAACCGATTTGAGCGTCCCCTGTGGCTCCATTCACCTATCTCAAGGTTATCTCGATATTTTTATCCGTGAGATACCCTCACTCTTCCTTCGCATCCCGTTTCAGGTCCGGCAGCAGCACCGCCGCCAATCCCAGTAGCGGCAGCCAAGCGCAGATCTGGTAGACCGCATCAATGCCGTACACATCGGCCAAGCGGCCCAGCAGGGCGGCGCCGATTCCGCCCAAACCGAACGACAACCCGAAGAAAAGACCGGCAATCATGCCCACCTTACCGGGGAACAGCTCCTGGGCATAGACCACCATGGCCGGAAAAGCCGAGGCGATCAGCAGGCCGATGACAAAGGTGAGTGGTCCGGTCCAGGCCAGAGAGGCATAGGGCAGAACCATGGTAAAGGGAGCGGCGCCGAAAATCGACCACCAAATCACCGGCTTGCGGCCGATACGGTCGCCGATCGGTCCACCGAGCATGGTGCCTGCGGCCATGCCGAACAGGTAGATGAACAGATGGAATTGCGCTGTCTGCATCGAGACCTGGAACTTGTGCATCAGATAAAAGGTGAAATAACTGTTCAGGCTGGAGGTGTAAAAAAACTTGGAAAACATCAGCACCAGAAGCACCGTCACCGGCCAGATCGCCTCAGAGCGGTCCCGAGCGCCGCTGGCTAGAGCCGCCACACTGAACCGCCGGCCTTGCCGTTGCTTCGTGGCATACCACCCGCCAACCTGCCAGAGAATGACCATGGCCAGGAACGCGACCAGGGAAAACCCGGCCAGGCTTGAACGCCCATGGGGAATGACAATCAGGGCGGCGATCAGAGGCCCAGCCGCGGAGCCGCCGTTGCCGCCAACCTGAAAAATCGACTGCGCCAGGCCATAGCGTCCGGCCGAAGCCATGCGCGCCACCCGCGAGGATTCTGGATGAAAAACCGCCGAACCGGTGCCGACCAGAGCCACCGCCAGCAGTAACAGGACGTAGTTGGGGGCAAACGCCAGGGCGATCAGGCCGATGAGGGTGCAGCCCATGCCCCAGGGCAGAGAATAGGGCTGGGGATGGCGGTCCGTGTACAGGCCGACCAGGGGCTGCAACAGGGAAGCGGACAACTGGAAGGCCAGGGTAATCAGCCCGATCTGGGTGAAACTGAGATGGAAATCGATTTTGAGCAGAGGGTAGATCGCCGGGATCAGCGACTGGATCAGATCGTTGAGAAAATGGGAGATGCCGATTGCCGCCAAAACCTTGAGCGCGATGCGCTCTGGACGGGCGGCGGCGGTGTTGCCGATTGCTGCTTGTTGCGCCATGATGGAGGTTCCTTTCACATTGGCAGCCGTTTTCGGCGCCGCCCCGCGCCGCCCCGGCGCAGAGGCAATCGGGGCATTGGCATTCGGATCAATTTACTTGATGCTCTTTTTTTCGGCGGGCAGTCTGACGACAAAGACCGTCCCCGGCCCGGACGAGCCGCCAGGCGAAGCAGCATCGGCCAGATATTTAGCCGGCGCCGGACTCTGGGCCGAGATGGTTCCGTCATGCTCCTTAATGATGCCGAAAGACACGGACAGCCCCAGGCCTGTGCCCTTGCCCACCTGTTTGGTGGTGAAGAAGGGATCGAAAAGCTTGTCGAGATGCTCCGGCGAAACCCCTTCGCCGGTGTCGGCCACGCTGACCTCGATCAGGCCGCTCTTATTCCAGCAGCTCCGCATCACTATATTTCCGTCCTGGCCGATAGCGTCGGCGCCGTTGTTGAGCAGGTTCAGCCAGACCTGCTTGAGCCGCTCCTTATCGCCGGACAGAGGCGGAACAGTGGGGTCGAGTTGCTGGACAATGTTGATGCCCTTGAGGGAAATGGCATGTTCCACCAATTGCACCACTTCCCGCAGGGATTCGTTCAAATCCACGGTCTCTCGCACCGATTGGGAGGAGCGGGAAAAACCGAGCAGGTCGGCGACGATCTTCCGGCAAATCTTGGCCTGCTTTTCGACGACCTGGAGATTTCCCAGAAGCTCCTGATCCGTGATGTCGTCCATCAACAACTGGGTGTAGCCCAGAATGATCCCCAGAGGAGTGTTGATTTCATGGGCCACGCCGCCGGCAAGCCGCCCCAGATCCTCCATTTTTTGCGCCTGTACGAGCTGTTCTTGAATCGTTTTCAGCACGGAGATGTCCCTGGCGGTCAGCAGCAGACCCATGATGCCGCCGTCCTGGTCGTAGACCGGCACCTTGACGATATGAAGCCACCGTTGTCCGTCTGGACGCCTGAAGGTGATTTCCTTGGCCAGGGAACGGCCGGAGAGGAGAATCTGCTTGTCCTCGTGGAAATTGAGTTGAGCCTGCCGCTCGGAGAAAATATCGAAGTCGGTCTTGCCGACCATCTCTTCCTCGTCAATACCGAAATAATCGCAAAACGCCTTGCTGGCAAACCGGTAGGCCAGTGTTTTATCCTGGAGGGTGATGAAATCCGGGGTCACGTTCATTATGGTCTTGAGCAGTCCCTGGTGCCGGGCGATTGTCTTCCCCCGCTCGGTCACCTCCTCAATGTGTCGCTTGACCGTCACCTCCATAATGTCGAGGACCTCGGCCAAATCTTGGATCTCGTCGCCGGAATTGCATCTGAACACCGGACAATCTTGGCAGCTTTTGACGTTGAGCGAATCCGCCATGCCCTCGCTGTGCTGCGGACACATGGTGCCGGCCAAATACCAACAGCGCCGCCGCCTGTCTCCGTATGCCGGACAATCGCGATTATCGCACTTCATGATGTCCCAGCAATTTCTCTCTAGGGGAATTCCGATCTGCACGTCGAGGTTACCTTTGACGATCTCCTCCGCCGATTCCCTGAGTCTGTTGAGCCTCAAGGTCACGGTGCGGCCGAACCAGAGGGCGAGCACAATGCCCAGGCTCACGACCCCCAAGGTGCATATCAGGCTGATCAGTCGCTGTTGCTGGATTTGCTTTTCCATCTTGGCCCGCGCAAGCCCTAGGCGGACGGAACCCAGCTTTCTTGGACCGAGAATGATGTCGACATTGAAATCGTACACCGCCCCCTTCTCGGTGCTGAGGAGAAGCGGCTGGGGCTGTCGGCTATCCTGGTTGACCTTGAGCAGGTCGGTGGGGAAGCCCCCGGAGAAGATGTGGGCCAGGACGTTGCCGTTGGTGTCGGTCAAGAAAATATAGAGGAGATCGTCGTACTGGTCATAATTATTGTCGATGAGATTCTTCATCCGGAGGAAATCCATGGCCAGCAACGGCTCCACCAGGCGAAAGGCCAGCCCGGCGGTCAAGGCCATGCCGCGCTCCTTGCCCGCGTCGAGCAGCGCCCTCGAGGACATGGCGGACAGGAGCAGACCGATGCTCAAGCCGCTAAAGATCAGCATCAGGGCCACACCCACGGTGATCTTGGTTCTGAATCGCAGACTATGCAGCAGCCCCTTGAGCGAATACTTACTCACTTTCCCGTTCCACCTTCCAGGTCAGTTCCCGGATAGGATCGAAATCCCGGTCATCGGAAGGGACGAAACCGATGAAGTAGGCTGCGTCCAAAATGGCTCTATGCCGGGGGTTGTGCGCATAATCGAGCTTGAGCATGGCTGCCCTGATCTTGTCCACCGAACTCTGGGCAAGGCGCGGACTGTAGGCGTACACCCAGCCCGGATAGGGTCTGGTAGTGGTTATTATTCTGATTTGGTTGATATCGATCTTGTTTTCCACCACTTTCAACGCGCCTTCGCGGATCGTGCCGAAATCGTGCAGGCCGGTATAGACGCCCAAAATAACATTTTCCTGCCGGCCGCCGGAAAAGACCACTTCCTTGAAATCGCGCAGGGTCAGGCCATGATCGTCAAAAAGCGCCAAGGGAAAGAGATAGCCTCCGGCAGAAGATGGGTCGACCGCCACCCAGGACTTGCCGCGGCAATCCTCCACGGACTGGATGGCCTCGTTGTCCCGCCGGGCGATAATCTGGCCGCGGAATTCCGCCCGGCCGTCTTTCTCGACAATCCTCGCCATGGCTTTGGCGCCAAAGCGGTTGGCCAGATCGACATACACAAAGGGGTTGGAAAACGAGATATCGATCTTGCCCTGGCCGAACATGCTGATGTGTTGGGCAAAGGTGTCCGGAAATACCTGCCGGATGGGCAGCCCGGTTTCTTCGGCCAGGTAGGCCACCAAGAGTTGGTGCCGATTGAAGGACTCGGTGTGCGAATATTGGGGAAGATAGGCGTAGGTGTATGCCGGTTGCGGCGCTTTGACCGTGATCTCCTCGCGGTTGCCTAGGGACACCTTGATCGGATGCTCATCCTCTCCGCAGGCGGCAAGCAGGGCAGCGAACAGAAAGGCGCACAAAATGTTCAAAAATTTCAGCATAAAACGCTTCGGAACGTCCGGGTTGACAGTAAAGGCTTTGCCCGGAACGGTCGAGGACGGCCTATGGCTCCGGACAGCGTCGTTCCGAAAAAGACACGGAACGCGATTCAACCATACCCCATGGCATCCAATTCCTCATCGGTAAACCCGACCAAATGGGCAATTTCGTGCACCACGGTGATCTCGATCTCTACCATGAGCTGTTCGCGACTGAAGCACGCCTCCTCCAGGGGTTCCTGAAAAATGAAGATGGCGTCTGGGTAGAGAGGCGGCTCAACCGCACTGCGCTCGATCAGGGGAATCCCGGAATAGACGCCGAACAGCGGCTCATCCGGCGGCAAGCCCAACTCGTCCAAGATCTCCGGAGTGGGCCGCTGCTGGACCGAAATGAGAATGTTGTCCAGGTAGCTCCGGATGGATTCGGGAATGCGGGCAATGGCCTGCTCGACCAGGAGGGAGAAAGCCTCGGTGGAAAGCCGCAAAGGGCGTCTTGTCATGGCATGGCTCCGACGGCAGGGGCACAGGGGCGCAAACAACGGCAGCGGTCCGCCCACATGCGTGCAAGGTCTCGTGCATCGTTCTTTTTTCCGTTCATGATGCCCGCACATCCCATGCGAGACTCCCTTTCTAATTATCCGAGGCTGGCCGTTCGTTGGTTCCCGTGGCCTGGTTCGCGGCTCGGGCGCCGCGCGCCTCGCCAATGACCCGGCTCACCTCCTTGACCAGAAGTTCCGCGTTGAACGGCTTGGCGATAAAACCGGCCAAGCCCATCTGGTGGTAATTCTCCTCCGTGACATGCTCGCTGAAGCCGGTGCAGAGCATGATGGGCACGTCGGGATTGACCGCCTTGATCTTCTCGGCAAGTTCCAGACCGGTCATTCCAGGCATCCCCATGTCCGTAATGATCAGGTCAAACGAATTTTGCCGATTGAGGAACTCCTTGTACGCTTCTTCGCTGGACAGGCAGGCTTTGACCTCATAGCCCAAATGTTCCAGCACCTGCACAAGAAAAAAGGTGATGGGCGGCTCGTCATCGACCAACAGGATCTTGCCTTCGAATACAGTGGGAACGAATGTCTCGGCACTGATGCTCTCTTCCGCCTCTTCCTTGGCTTCCGGCAGAAAAACAGTGAAACAGCTCCCCTGTCCGGGCGTGGATTCGACGGTCACCGCACCACGGTGGTCGCTGATGATGCCGTGGACCACGGAAAGCCCCAATCCTGTTCCCTCGGACGGCTTTTTGGTCGTGAAATAGGGGTCGAAAATCCGTTGCAGGTATGCCGGAGAGATGCCGGTGCCGTTGTCCTCGACCTGCAAACAGACATAGGCGCCTTGCGGAAGGTTGCCGGCGATCACCCCTTCCCTGGGGCTCAGGGTCTTTCTGAACAACCGCAACTTAATCACCCCGCCTTTGCCTTCCAAGGCCTGATAGGCATTGGTGCACAGATTCATCACGATCTGATGCATCTGGGTCGGGTCGGCTTTGACAAAAAAATCTTCTGAAAAATCATAGAGAAGCTCTATATTTGCCGGCAGGCTCGCGCGCAGCAGACGGATGACCTCCTTGACGATGAGTCCGAGTTGCAGATTCGATACATTTTTTTCGCTCTGCCGGCTGAACTTCAAAATCTGATCAACCAATAGACCCGCCCGCTCGGCTCCCCGGATAATTTCCGCCAGATTGCTGTACAGCAGCGATCCCTGCTCGCACTGGGACTGGGAGAGTTCGGCATATCCCATGATGGCGGTCAGGATATTGTTAAAGTCATGCGCCACGCCGCCCGCAAGGGTGCCGATCGCCTGCATTCTCTGGGATTGCCGACTTTGATTTTCCTGGAGGAGATGTTGGGTGATATCGCGTTTGACCGCGACATAATTGATGACCTTGTCGTTGTTGTCTTTAACCGGAGTGATGGTGGCCTCTTCCTGGTAAATCTCACCATTCTTTTTCCGATTGACAAACATCCCCCGCCAGACATTCCCTTTGGCAAGCTCTCCCCACATCAACTTGTATTGATAGGCGGGCGTATCCCCGCTTTGCAGCATCTTGGGATTTTTACCCAGCATCTCGGTCAAGGAATAGCCGCTGACATCTTCGCAGGCGGGATTGACATACTGAATGCTGCCGTCGAGATCGGTGATGATGACCGATTCGGCAGCCTGCTCGACCGCTGTCGCCAGCAGCCTTCGTCCCTCTTCCATCTTAAACCGGTTGCTCATGTCGTGCAGGATCACCTGAGCTACCCGGGAATTGCCAATCAAGGCGATGGTCACTCCGATCTCGACCGGAATGCGGTCGCCGTTGCTGACCATGACAAAGGAGGTCATGGTTTCATCGCCGTCACCCTCACTATATATTTTTTTATTGAGAAAGAGTTCATACTTCAGGCGGTATTCCTGGCATACAAAAGAAGAAAGGGGCTTGCCAATAATATTCTCTCGAGAATCCTTAAGCAATTCTACTGCCTCGTCATTCGATTCAAGAATGCCTCCAGTAGAAACATCAATGATTAATATCGCGTCCTTGATTGATTTTAACAGAAGATAATATTTTTCAACAAATCCAGTTAATATTGATTCAGATTTTTTATAACTTGAAATATCAATCAAAGAAACAGCCGCAAAGCAACCATCGTTATCGTCAATAAAATTAATATAAATTTTTAACTTTAAGTCTTTATAATAAACATCATCGTTGTTATATTCACGAATTACATCAACGTTTCCATTGAAAATCTCACTGATAATCACATTCTTTATATAATTATATACAGAATCAACCAAATATTTATCGTTTATATCAACATCTGACACATCATCTATATCGAACAACTTTAGAAACGATTGATTAGTCGCACTGATTTTAATAAAATAATCTAAGTTTTTCTTCATATAGAATTCTTCGCAAAGATATTTATCAATATCTTTCAAAGATATCTTCTGAATCACTTTACACTTTTCCCGTAGCGCTGTAATATCAAGCAGCATCATCGGAATGCTTGACCGCGCAAACATCTTATCATTCAAGGATATCATTTTCTTCCCATCCGGTGACCATACCTGCGCAATGCGCTTATCTGATCTGCTTGCAACGCACCCTCCTCTTTTTTGGCGGAGCAACCTCATCGTGCCCTACAACCATGACTCATTGTCCATCTGATCCGACACCTGCTGCCCAACAACCGGGGCGGCTTTATGTGGTCGCCACCCCCATCGGCAACTTGGGCGACATAAGCCTCCGCGCCATCCAGACCTTGTCCTCGGTTGATCTTATCGCCTGCGAGGACACCCGGCACACGAAAAAACTCTGTCGTCACCTGAACATCACCACACCTCTTGTCAGTTATTTTCGAGAAAGGGAACAGGAAAAAGCAACGGCGCTGCTCAAACTCCTCTGCGAGGGGAAGCAAATCGCCCTTGTTTCCGATGCCGGCACACCGGCGATCTGCGACCCCGGAGCCGTTCTGGTCAACAAGGCCAGAGCCGCCGGCATTGACATCGTCGCCATTGCGGGCCCTTCGGCACTGGCCGCCGCCCTTTCGATCGCTGGCTTGCCCCTGGCCGACTTCTTCTTCGGCGGCTTTCTTCCCGCCAGTGCGACCGCCCGGAAACAGTTGTTCAACACCCTCGCTCCCCTGCCCTATCCGCTGATTTTTTATGAAGCACCCCACCGGATCAGGGCCTCCCTTGCCGACATGGCGGCAACGCTTGGCGACCGGCAGGCCCTGCTATTCCGCGAGTTGACCAAAATTCACGAGGAGTGCCTGGAGGGCCCGCTTTCGGTTCTGCACGAAAAGGTCAAAGACCGCGTCAAGGGCGAGTTGGTGCTCATCGTCCATGGAGCCGCTTGCCAACCGCCGCCGCCCGAGGACCTTGACGATTTGCTGCGCTGGTATCGCGACGAACAGCATTCGAGCCTCAAACAGGCTGTTGTACGCATTGCCGCGGATCTTGATCTTCCCCGTTCCCAGGTGTACAAGAAGGCGCTCGCCGTCTGGCAGGAGATCGTCCCGAGAACGGGAGCAGGCCCAAATAATCCGTATTGACTTGAAGCGATTGACACATCTTTGGTTTCGCCCATGAACAGAATACAGAATTCTCTCTCGCTCTGCACCGAGAATGATCAGCGAACCTGGCTCGCGGCTGCCTGCCGCGCCGCGCTTACCGCAGGCAGCCTCATCAGGGAACGTTATGAGCAGCCCCATACCATTGCCATGAAGGGCGCGATCGATCTGGTGACTGAAACCGATGTGGCTTCCGAGGCCGCCATCATCGCCTCGCTTGCTGCGGATACGCCCGGCATGCCGGTCATGGCCGAGGAAACCGTTGCAAGCCATGCCACAGTGGCGGAGCGACTCTGGGTTGTCGATCCCTTGGACGGCACCACCAACTTCGCCCATGGCTTTCCTTTTTTCGCGGTCTCCATCGCCCTGCTCGACTGCGGCAAACCCGTGGTGGGAGTTGTTTACGCTCCCCTGCTCGATGAACTTTTCCTTGCTGTCAGCGGATGCGGCGCCCGATTGAACGACAGGACCATCTCGGTCACCACCACCAGCCGCCTCATCGAGGCGCTGGTCGGCACCGGTTTTCCCTATCAGGTGGAGGCGACCCTGCCCATGGTCATACGCCAGATGCAAACCGTGCTGCCCCGGGTCCGCGATCTCCGCAGGGCAGGCGCGGCGGCGCTTGACCTGGCTTATGTGGCCTGCGGTCGTCTCGACGCCTTTTACGAAATGAATCTGCAACCATGGGACACGGCCGCAGGCATCCTGTTGGTCCAGGAGGCGGGCGGCATGGCGAGCACCTTTGCCGGCGCCCCTTTTTATCCTTCCTCGCCCGATATCCTGGCCAGCAACGGTATCCTGCACCCCCAGTTGCTGCCCCTGATCCGATGAGAAAACCAGGCGGCCGCCCCTTTCCCCTGTGGGCGATTCATGGCTGCATGTTCATATCGGCAGCCCTGGTCGCCACCTCTTTTCCGGTCGGCAAGGCCATTACCCCCTTCCTCGATCCGGCGGTGCTGACCCTGGTACGTTTCGTGCTTGCCGCCCTGCTGTTTGCTCCCTATGTCGGCCGACGCTACGGCATGCGCCTTCCCGACCGTGGAGCGCTCGTCCGCTACAGCCTGATCAGCGGCTCGCTAGCCGGCTTCTTCTGGCTCATGTTTGCTTCGCTCAAGACGACCAACCCCCTGAACACCGGGGCCATCTTCACGACGGTGCCGGGCATTTCCGGAATATATGGCTGGTTTCTTCTTAGGGAACGTTTGGGAGCGTGCCGGATAACGGCCTTGCTTTTCGCCATGGTCGGCGCATTGTGGGTGATCTTCGAGGGCGATCCGGAGCGGGTGCGGCAATTGGCGCTCAACCGCGGCGATCTGCTGTTTTTCTGCGGCTGTCTGTTGATGGCCCTGTACATGCCTCTGGTCAAGCTGTTTCACCGGGGCGAGCCCATGGCTGTCATGACCCTGTGGATACTGATCACCGGTTGCGGCTGGCTTCTGCTTTTCTCGGCGGCAAAGCTGCCGATCATAGCCTGGCAGACTGTGCCGCCGGTCGTTTGGTTCGGAATCGCTTATCTGGCGTTTTTCACGACCATTGTCACTTTTTTCATTTCCCAGTGGGCCACCATCCACCTCGGCCCCACCAGAGTCATGGCCTATTCGTATTTATACCCGCCGCTCATAGTGCTGATCGAATGGTTCCTGCACTGGGAACTCCCCAGTTGGCACACCATGCTCGGGATCGCGATCATCCTGCCGGCCATGCTCATCGTGCAAAAAAAGGAAGCCGCCCAACCGTGACAGTTGTGGTCGGGCGGCTTTCCTCCGACGATTTCAAGGCGTCGGTCATCCCCCGGGACAAAACTTCTCATGGGCGGCCAACACGCCGCTGTCTTCGAACTTGATCAAAACGGTACACTTTTCAGGATCGCCGGTTACGAGGAAACTCACCCTGCCGACCGCGCCTTCGAACCGTTTGGTTGCGGCGATCTGCTCGCGCAGCTTGACCCGATCCTCCACGAGCAAGGCGCATCAGAGTTTGCCCGTACGGATCGAGCTGGCAAGCAGCGCGCCGATGAGCTGCGGATTCGTGAGCTTGAGGAGAAGTGCGGATTCCGACGAAAATGGCCACTCATTCCGCTGCGAAAGCGTCCACCGTTGCGGTAAAAAAGGCCAGGCCGTGAGAGCGC
>WRFD01000075.1 GCA_009778955.1 Desulfobulbus sp. | reverse complement strand
TGGGCACGATGGATGTGGGGTCGATCAGGCTGAAAGGCGTGACGTATCCCTTGGCTTTCGCCTCTGCCAGCGCGACCTTGCGATGCCCGGGCGTGAACAACGGAATGATAAAAGGGATGCCCAATAATTGGGCCGAACCTGCTTCGTCCACAAGTAGGTTCTTGTCAGTCAAATAGCATTCGCCCGGACGGTTTTGCACCGCTCCCACAATCGGCACAGCAGCTCTGAACAGACTTTCTTCTATATCGACAAGGACAGGCGAGCCTGTGCCGTAAATGAGCACTCCGAACATGCTCACCCCCACGTTGTAATTGATTTGATTATATAATCCAGATGAGGCCAGGCCACTTCCGGCTGAATAGGCAGACTCAGAAGAGTCCGGGCAAGCGACTCCGTGACAGGCAGCGCGTCTTGTTCTTTTCCCATGAAGGCCGGCTGCAGATGTAAAGGTGGCGTATAATGGATTGCGGTGCTGATGCCGCGAGCGGACAAGTGGAGGCGCAATTGTTCCTGTTTTTCGCAGGTTAGGGCAAACTGGTGATATACCGCCCCCTCGTCGTCAGGGGGGAGGCCAAAAGGCAGATCCTGCAAGGCGCTGAAGTAGGCCCGCGCCAGGTGTCTGCGCTCCTGATTGTGCTCATCAAGATGCGGCAGCAAGACTGAAAGAACAGTGGCATGCAGCGCATCCAAGCGCGAATTTCCAGCCGTCAGGCTGCTGATCCGGCTCCCGTCCTCCCAACCATACGACCTGAGCGCGCGTAAGCGTGTAGCTGTTGCTGGGTCAGAGCAGATAACCGCGCCAGCATCGCCGGGGGCGCCGAGATTTTTGGTCGGGTATAATGAAAATGCGGCCGCTTGTCCGAAGGTCCCTAGCTTGCGGCCGGCAATATGAGCCCCATGCGCCTGGGCGCAATCTTCGATCAGAGCCAATCCATACCGCTTGGCTATCTCAACCAGGGCAGACATGTCCGCCGGCTGGCCGTACAGATGCACAGGCAGGATGGCCGCAGTCCGCGTAGTAATAGCGGCGACGGCGGCTTTTGGGTCCATGCAGCGGGTCAGCGGATCAACATCCACAAAACACGGCTGCGCCCCGCAGAGCAAAATGGCCTGGGCTGTGCCAGCGGCGGTCAGAGCGACGGTAATGACCTCATCTCCCGGACCGATCCCAACAGCCTGTAAGGCAAGAAGCAGGGCGTCGGTTCCAGATGCAACCCCCACGCAATGGGACGCTCCGAGATACTCGGCAAAATCGTTCTCAAAACGTTCTACTGCCGGGCCTAAAATATACCTCCCACTTCCGAGACAACTCGCGATTGCCTCATGGATCGCTGGCAGAAAACGTGCAAATCGCCTGGCAGGATCAGCCTGAGGGATACTCGGCAACATGCCTGGCTCACCCATTATCTATCTCATGGAAATAAGGAACACTGCTATATGCGGTCTCGGCATAGGCAAGGGATGAGATGACCAGCACGATGCTGTCTGGTGCACAATCCCTCAACCTTAACCATACGCCAGGCATGATGGTCAGCACAGACTGATCGGGATGCAGCATGATCGTTTGCTGTTCGCTCCCATTGTCTACATCGACTGCAACGCTGCCGCTCAGCGCAACCAGGGCCTGAGTGGCCGACACGGCATGCTCGGCGCGAACTGTGGCGGTCGAGGTTGGCTTTATATAGAAAACTCGTTTAATTGCAAAGGATACGCCCGAGCCTGATTCAAGAACGCCTAACGTTCCTCTGTCGTCTTGATGCATCACATAGTTTGACAGGGTTATCCCAGCGATGGCATGGTTGACTTGTTCACCTTGCATATGCTTCCTTTGGGTAAAACCCGGCTTTGCCGGGGACAATCAAAGTTTGACGGTTCCTGAAAAATAAATAAGCCGCCAAATTCGTGGACCGGTCAAAGTCACGAATAAGGAGGCTTCATGAAAGGCATGCAATGTTTAAGTCTCACGAAATGGGATGCGAGTCCCATGTGGTGTGGATACCGAACTACCGGAAAAAAAAAGCTCTATGGTCAACTCCGGAAGAGCCTTGCCTATATATTTCACGAATTGGTCCGTCAAAAAGAGGGTCGAGCATTGGCAGGGCGCCTGCAACCCGGCCATGTAACTCTTCGAGAGCAGTGGCCCCATCTGATTGGGATGCGACACTGCCAGCGCCGCAAGCGCCACTTTGCCTTGCATGCCGCTGGATGCATCCGTCTCGTCGTTTTGCCATTTTCTGAGGCCGCCTCTCCGAAGTCAGGGGGTTATTCCCAACTCGCGCTCCTTGGCCGCGATGGCCAGGCGGGTTTTGACCACGGTGTCTGACACCAGGCTGATCGAATCGATCCCCTCCTCCACCAAGAAGGTGGCGAAGTCCGGAAAATCCGACGGCGCCTGGCCGCAGATGCCGATCTTGCGACCCCGCCGCTTGGCGGTGGAGATCACCATTTTGATCAGGGTCTTGACCGCCTCGTTGCGTTCGTTGTAGATGTGCGCCACCAAATCGGAGTCGCGGTCAAGGCCGAGCGCCAACTGGGTCAGGTCGTTGGAGCCGATGGAAAAACCGTCGAACACATCGCAGAAGGCATCGGCGGCGATGACGTTGGACGGAATCTCGCACATCACGTACACCTCCAGTCCGTTTTCACCCTGCACCAATCCATTTTCCCGCATCACTCCAATGACCCTGCGCCCCTCTTCAGGGGTACGGCAGAAAGGCACCATCAGCTTGATGTTGGTCAGTCCCATGTCGTTGCGCGCCTTGAGCAGGGCCTTGCACTCAAGGTCGAAGGCCGCCCGGTAGCGCGGATCGTAGTAGCGCGACGCCCCGCGCCAGCCGATCATCGGGTTGGATTCCTCGGGTTCGTAGAGATGGCCGCCGATCAGGTTGGCATACTCGTTGGATTTGAAATCCGACAGGCGGACGATCACGTCCTTGGGATAGAAACCAGCGGCGATCCTGGACACGCCCTCGGCCAGCTTGTCGACGAAATATTGTTGTTTATCCGTCGGATAGGCCGTGGTGCGAGCGTCGATGCTCTGGACGATGTCGTTAATCTCATCGTCGTCATCGGCCTGTTCCCGCAGTTTTTCGTAGTTGATCAGGGCCAGCGGATGGATGCCGATGTGCGAGTTGATAATGAATTCCTCCCGCGCCAGGCCGACACCTTCGTTGGGCAGTTGCCCCTCGACAAAGGCTTTTTCCGGCAGACCGACATTCATCATGATCTTGGTGCGAGTGGTCGGAATGTTGTCCAGGTCGAGGACTTCGATCTCGAACTTGAGCAGGCCATCGTAAATGAAGCCGGTCTCGCCTTCGGCGCAACTGATCGTCGCCTGCTGCCCGTTTTGGATGGCCTTGGTGCCGTTTTCGGTGCCGATGACGCAGGGAATGCCGAGTTCGCGGGAAATAATCGCCGCGTGGCAGGTGCGGCCGCCGCGGTTGGTGACAATGGCGCCAGCGGTCTTCATGATCGGTTCCCAGTCAGGGTCGGTCATGTCGGTGACCAGCACCTCGCCGGCCTTAAACTCGTGGATCTGACTGACATCGTTCAGAATGCGGGTCACGCCCTGGCCGATCTTGGCGCCCACCGCCTGGCCGCTGGCCAGCACCTCACCTTTCTCCTTGAGCACGTAGGTCTCCATGGTCCGCTTGCTGGCCGCCTGGGAATGGACGGTCTCCGGCCTGGCCTGGACAATGAACAGCTTGCCCGTACCCACTGTCGCGCCGTCGCCGTCCTTGGCCCATTCTATATCCATGGGTCGGCCGTAATGATCCTCGATGATGCAAGCCCAGCGCGCCAACTGGAGGATATCGTCGTCGCTGAGGATGTAGGCGCCACGCTCTTCGGCGGTGGTCTCCACGTTCTTCACCGGCTCTTCAGCGCCAGGATCGGTGTTGTAGATCATCTTAATTTCCTTACTGCCCACCCGCTTGCCGACGATGGGCCGCTTGCCCGCCTTGAGGGTCGGCTTGAACACGTAGTACTCGTCGGGATTGACCGCGCCCTGCACCACGTTCTCCCCTAGGCCCCAGGCGCCGGTGAGAAAGACCGCGTCCTTGAAGCCCGACTCGGTGTCGATGGAGAAGATGACGCCCGAACAGGCGGAATCGGAACGGACCATCTTCTGCACCACGATGGAGAGGTAGACGTCGAACTGGCCGAAGCCCCTGTCGTGGCGGTAGGAGATGGCGCGGTCGGTGAACAGGGAGGCGAAGCAGCGCTTGCAGGCGTCGATCAGGGCCTCGGGACCGCGGATGTTGAGGTAGGTGTCCTGCTGGCCGGCAAAGGAGGCGTCGGGCAGATCCTCGGCGGTCGCCGACGAGCGGACGGCGACATCGACCCCGGCGCCGTAGTCCGCTTCCATCTGCTGGTAGGCGCTCAGAATCGCCTGGCGTAGGTCGGCCGGGAACTCGGCGTTGCGGATGATCTCGCGGGCCTTGGCGCCGCGCTCCTGCAGGTTATACAAATCATGGGTGTCCAGCCCAGCCAACGCGGCGCGGATGGCTGATTCGACTCCGGCTTCCTTGAGCAGATACCGATAGGCATAGGCGGTGATGGCGAAACCGTTGGGAACCGCCACCCCTTTGGAGGTCAGCTTCTGGTGCATCTCGCCTAGAGAGGCATTCTTGCCGCCCACCCGGGGGACGTCCTCGATGCCGATATCGTCAAACCAGAGAATGAGCGATGTTTCGTGTGTGTTATTCATTACCTGCCCCCTCGAAAAAGATGTCGATCGGCACGGGCCCACTTGGCGCCCCTGTGTTATTTGGCTACCGACGCTGTTGTCGGCAACCGACGCATGATCTGCAAAAAATTAATTGTAGAAAAAAAATGTATCCTGGTCAACTGAAACGTCCCCCCGCGCGCCCGGAGCGCCGCGACCGAGCGGGCCGTGCGCCGCAGAGGCTTGCCAAGATTGCTCTAACGAGCTATATTAACGAAAATATATTTATTTTTCCCTCATCAAGCAGGTGTACTGAAACGGAGTCGCCATGACCATTGCCAACGAGATCCTCGCCGTAAGCGCCGACTGCATCGTCACCGGAAACCATGAGCAAAGCCGTTATTTCGAGGCGATTAAACCTTTGGTCGCGGGCCGGAACGCGGCGACCTCGCCCGCGGACCGGCAGCAGTGGCAGGCCGGCATCGACAGCCTCTACCAACTGATCGAGGACGAGATCCGCACCAGAGTCGGCAAACCCGCCAAAGCCGTCGCCTTCGGCACCTCGGGATGGAGGGGCACGCTAGGTAAGGATCTGTTCGCGCATTCGGTGGCGGTCGTCACCGCCGCCATCCTCGGCATGTACCGGGAAGCGGAAGACGATCAGGCGCTCCGGCAGGCCCTGGGTGTGGCGGATTTCGCCGAGATGCAACGGCGCGGCTGCGTGGTCGGCTTTGACAACCGCTTCGGCGGCCCCCTGCTGGCCAGGGCGGCGGTCACTGTTCTCCGGGTCAACGACGTCAAGATCCATTACGCCGGCGAAGCCACCACTGGCGCGCTCTCGGCTTCGGTGCTCATCCACCGGGCCGCCTTTTCCATCAACCTCACGCCCAGCCACAACCCCCTGGAATACGGCGGCTTCAAGTACAACGCCGCCGATGCCGGCCCGGCCGCCCCGATCCTCACCGACACCATCACCCGCCTGGCAGGGAAATACATGGAATCGGGCGCTCCAGACCTCATCCCGAAAAAACTCGACCTCGACACCCCGGCGGAAACCCTGCCGGAGGTCGTGCGCGAAGACGCCCTGGCCAGCTGGCAGCAATTGGTCCGCACCAACGTCGGTCTCCACGGCATCGACTACGACCGGCTGCTGGCCGACCTGGCGCGCAACAGCAACATGGTCGTCTGTGTCGACGCGGTCCACGGGGCCGCCCGCGGCTATCTGGCCCGCCTCCTGAACAATCCCCCGTCCGAAAGGCTGGCGCTGCTCCGGGCCGACGCCGATCCCACCTTCGGCGGGATTGCCCCGGAACCTTCCTCGGCCAACATGCAGTCGGTGCTGGCGGCGCTTGCGGCCCGGCCCGAGCCGCTCAAACTCGGGGCGATCATTGATCCCGACGGCGACCGCATCCGCTTCACCGACGGCACAGTCGAGATTTCGATGAATCAGTTCGGCGCCATGGCCTACCATTTTCTCCACGAAATCAAGGGGAAGCGAGGCATGGTCGCCAAGACCGTGGCCTCGAGCAACCTAGCCAACGCCCTGGCCATCCAGTTGGACGAGGAGGTCTTCGAACCCAAGGTCGGTTTCAAAGAATTCAAGCCGGTGATCGACAAGGCCCTGGTCTTTTTTGAGGAATCCGACGGCATCTCCGTCATCGGCCACACCCCGGAAAAGGACGCCTTCATCGGCCTGATCCTGGCCATTGACATGACGCTTTCCTTGAACATGCCGCTGGGCCAATACCTTGCCGAAATCGAGGACCGCTTCGGCCATTACTATCCCGACCGCGACGGCGTCACCGTTTCCCAGCAGGGGGAAAGCCTGCTGCGCACCCTGGACAAATTGCAAACCTACGGCCCTGGCAGCGAGGTCCAGGTCGGCAAGGGAACGCGGACCATCACCGAGGTGATCGATATCGACGGCCGCAAGATGATTTTAAGCGACGGCTCCTGGATCATGATCCGCCCCTCGGGCACCGAACCCAAGATCCGTTTCTACGTCGAGGCCCGAAGCCAAGAAGAAACGGCCCTGCTGGTGACCAGCGCCAAATCGATGCTTGCCGAAATAGGACTCTTGCCCTAATGTAGCAGGGTGGATCCCCTCCCCGTTCCTTCGGACAACAGGGGAGTTGCACGCCTCAACAACCATCACTATCGAGAATTGTCATGTGGGAATATACTGATAAAGTTCAGGACCATTTCATCAACCCCAGGAATGTAGGCGAAATCGAGGACGCCGACGGCGTGGGCAACGTTGGCTCCCTTGCCTGCGGCGATGCCCTGCGCCTGACCATCAAGGTCGATGCCAACCAGATAATCACCGACGCCAAGTTCAAGACCTTCGGCTGCGCCTCGGCCATCGCCTCTTCCTCGGTGCTCACCGAGATGCTCAAAGGCATGAAACTGGAAGAGGCCAAGAAGCTGACCAACGACGACATCGCCAAGGCCCTGGGCGGGCTGCCCAAGGAAAAGATGCACTGCTCGGTCATGGGCCGCGAGGCCCTGGAAGCGGCCATTGCCAACTATACCGGCGCCCTCCTGCCCATGGCCCAGGGCGAAGTGGTCTGCGAATGCTTCGGCGTCACCGATTTGGAAATCATCCGCGCCATTCGGGAGAACTCGCTGACTTCGGTGGAGGACATCACCAATTTCACCAAGGCCGGCGGCGGCTGCGGCAAGTGCGAGGGCAAGCTGCGGGCCTTGCTGGCCGAAACGGTGGAGGGAACGGCCGGGTTGCCTGCCGGTGCGCCCAGGAAGAAGCGCATGACCACCTTGGAAAAAATCAAAAAAATTGAAGAGGTCATTGAGCGGGAGATCAAGCCCACCCTGAAAAAGGACGGCGGCGACATCCAACTGGTCGACGTGGACGGCGATTTCGTCACCGTCTCGTTGCGGGGAGCGTGCGCCAACTGTTCTTCTTCGCGGACGACCCTGAAGGAATATGTGGAGAAAAAACTGCGCGAACAGGTTCTGGAGAGCCTGATCGTCGAGGAGGACAAATAATGGCTGTGTTACCCGAACAGGTCATCTACATGGACAACAACGCCACCACCCGGGTCGCGCCCGAGGTGTTGGACGCCATGATGCCCTATCTGACCCAGTTCTACGGCAATCCCTCATCCATGCACACCTTCGGCGGTCAGATCGGCCAGGCGATCAACCAGGCCCGGCAGGAAATCGCCAGCCTGCTCGGCGCCGAGCCCAGCGAAATCGTGTTCACCAGTTGCGGCACCGAGAGCGATTCCACCGCCATTCTTTCCGCCCTCCAGACCAATCCCGAAAAAAACCACCTGGTCACCACCAGGGTGGAGCATCCAGCGGTCAAAAACCTGTGCGACAATCTGGAGAGCTTTACCGGCCGCAAATACCATGTCACCCGCCTGCCGGTCGCCGCCGATGGCGTCCTGGACATGCAGCGGTTCAAGGAGAGCCTCACCGACGACACCGCCATTGTCAGCGTGATGTGGGCTAACAACGAAACCGGGGTGCTCTTCCCGGTGGAGGAAATGGCCAGGATCGCCAAGGAACGAGGCATCCTCTTCCATACCGATGCGGTGCAGGCGGTGGGCAAGATCCCGATCAGGCTCAAGGAGACGGCCATCGATTTTCTTTCCCTTTCCGGCCACAAACTCCATGCCCCCAAAGGGGTGGGCGTCCTCTATGTCCGCAAGGGCACACCCTACATTCCCTTCATGAACGGCGGCCATCAGGAACACGGCCGCCGGGGCGGCACCGAAAACGTAGCCTCGATCATCGGCCTGGGGCGGGCCTGCGTCCTAGCGGCCGAGAAGATGGCAGAGGAAAACACCAGGGTGCGGGCCTTGCGGGACAAGCTCGAGCAGGGGCTTTTGAGCACGATTCCCAAATCGCTGCTCAACGGGCACCCGAGCCAGCGCCTGCCCAACACCGCCAACATCAGCTTCGAGTATGTCGAGGGCGAGGCCATTTTATTACACATGAATCAGTACAATATCTGCGCCTCTTCCGGTTCGGCCTGCACCTCCGGCTCATTGGAGCCCTCCCATGTCCTCCGGGCCATGGGCGTGCCGTTCACCGCGGCGCACGGCTCGATCCGGTTCAGCCTCTCGATCTACAATACCGCACAAGAAGTTGATTTCGTCTTGGCGACCTTGCCCGGCATCATCGCCAAGCTGCGTGCCCTGTCCCCCTTCTGGGAGGACCAATAACAAGCGTTGTTTCCAGGCGCCGCCGTACTCCGACCGGCGTCGCCTTTTTCCGCTCCCCATTTCCGTTACGCCGCCATGCGCATTATTGCACCAAGCTTCGCCATCCTTGATGAACTCGATCGACAGCCCCTCCCGGTCCGCATCGAATACTGTGGCCGGATCTGCTATAAAAGCGAGGACCGGATCGACAGCGACTCGGCTATCCCCTTTGTCAAAAAAATGGCGACCAGCGGGCATAATTCCGTGCTGGAGATGGGGGTGGTCACGCTGATTGCCACCTGCGCCACCCCGGAACCCATCCAGGCCCTCTTTTTCCGTCAACCGAAATTCCTGCAGATCGACCGGCTGTCGGACCATCAGTTGCTGATCACCGGCTCTATCCGCGCCTTTCGCGAGATGCGGCTCTTCCATCCCAACGATGGCGTCTGCCAGGCCGTTGCCCGGTCACTTAGCGGCCGCCATCCCTATTTTTTCGAGCCGCCGGCCACGCCCGAGGATGCGGCGGCGCCCACAGGCGTGGCCATCGACAAGCTGGAACTCGCCGAGGTGGAGCGGCTTGCCCCGCCGCTCTGCGCCCGACACCGATTCCTGGCGGTCAAATTCATCGTCAGCCGCGCAGTCACCCACGAACTGGTCCGCCACCGCCCCTGCTCGTTTCTCCAGGAAAGCCAACGTTACTGCCGCTACTCCGCCGACAAATTTGGTAACGAAGTCACCTTCATCAAACCGGTCTTTTTCGAGGAAGGAAGCGAGGAATTCACGGTGTGGCGCCAGGCGATGGAGTCCATGGAAGCCCAATACCTCCGGCTGCTGCAGACCTCCTCGCCGCAAGCGGCCCGGACCGTGCTGCCCAACTCCTGCAAAACCGAGATAATCGTCTACGCCAATCTCGCCGAATGGAAGCACATTTTCGCCCTCCGCACGTCGCCTGCGGCCGAGCCGTCGATGCGCGAGGTCATGATTCCCTTGGCCCAGGAATTGGAGCGTCGCTATCCGGCCGTATTTCCCTGATTCGCAAAGAGGACGAAGGACCAGATCCGGCCGGCGAGGCCACTTTCGGCCCAAGCCCGTCTTTTTCTCCGCCCCCCGCTTCTTTTTTGAAAATATTTCTTCTTTTTGACCCACCCGCACATTTATTATACAATGCTGAAAAAACATTATATTCCACTCCTATTGCAGAAATAAGACGCACATATGGCTCTCAAACCAGTACACCCCTCATCGGATGCCCTAAGAAGCTCGATGAAAAGGACGGTCAAAGATCAATCTGGCGCTGGCAGACTCAAGATCGGCGAGCTGCTGAGCAAGGCCGGCTACATCACCCTGACCCAATTTGAAGAGGCCAAGACGGTCCAGAGGAAAACCGGGGAACGGTTGGGCCGAATTCTGCTGGAAAACGGCGTCATCGAACGGGATACCATCGCCAACTTCCTCAGCCGCATGCACAACTACATCCTGGTCTCGCTCGACCAGGAGGCGCCGAGCAAGGAAGCCCTGCAGCTTGTCCCCTACGAAACCGCCAAGCAGTTCATGTGTCTGCCTCTCAGACTCGCCGGGAACACCCTCCAGGTGACCATGGCCGAACCCACCGATGCCAACGAGGTCGAGCAGCTACAGGACATTGTTCAGAAAAGCCTCAATGTCTGCGTCTCGACCGCCAGAGACATCATCGACGGATATAAAAAATTCTATCAGATCAGCGACGAGGAATATCAATCCTTCTTCAAGTTCGAAGCCGAGACCGAAGATATGTCGGTCACCCAGGTGGACGACTTCGGCGCCCTGGTGTCCGACGCCGCCGAAGATTTCGAATTCGACAGCGGCGGCATCGATGAAGCCGGCTACGATCAGTTTTCCGCTTCGGACGCGCCCATCATCAAACTGGTGAACGGTATTCTGGTCAAGGCGGTACAGGAAGGGGTCAGCGACATTCACATCGAACCCTTTGAAAAGACCATGCAGGTCCGCTACCGCAAGGACGGTTCGCTGTTCAAGTCGATGAATCTGCCGCTGACCATCAAAAACGCCATGGCCGCCCGCATGAAGATCCTGGCCGGCCTCAACATCACCGAGCGGAGGGTGCCCCAGGACGGCCGCATCAAGATCCGCCTGGGCCGCAACCGGGCGGTCGACTTTCGCGTCTCCACCCTGCCGCTCCTCCACGGTGAAGGCATTGTTCTCCGTATCCTGGATAAGGACTCCCTCAATGTCGACCTGACCAAACTTGGCTTCACCGTGAACACCTTCGCCGCCCTGAGGCGGTGTCTCCAGAGGCCGCAGGGCCTGCTGCTGGTCACCGGGCCGACCGGTTCCGGCAAGACCGTCACCCTCTATTCGGCCTTGAACTCGCTCAACAACGAGGACATCAAGATTCTGACCGCGGAAGACCCGGTGGAATTCAACTTCAAGGGCATCAATCAGGTCAACGTCAACGCCGAGGTCGGCATGACCTTTGCC
>WRFD01000074.1 GCA_009778955.1 Desulfobulbus sp. | reverse complement strand
GTGGCGGCAGCACGCATGCAAGAGGACAGCCGGAGCAACACGGGAAGCCCTCCGCGTGGTCTGCGGCGTACAGACCAACCGGCATCCGGCGACGGACAGGCTGGGCGCGCGAGGGCGACGGATAGGCTCGTAGCGCTGAGGAAGCCGGGTAATGCTGGCGGAGGGAAGGGGCCTTGCAGCAAGGGAGATATGCGTCTGTAAGAGGCTTATCGGCCTGCCGAAGCAACCGCAAAGCTTTCCGTGGGCGAAGGCATGAACCTTGAATGAAAGCCGGATGCGTTAACTGCGCACGTCCGGTTTGACGAGCGGGATGTGGAAACGGAGCCCAAGGCCGCCGCCCCGCATCTCGACTCTACCGATTTTTTTTTTACCAAAAAACTCCATGCAAATTCCTATCTGAACAATACTGACTTTTTGAACAGAAGGATAGCCTATGGGCCGACCGGAATCAGTCATTCTGGAAAACTTTTCAGGAAGCCTTATCCGGTTGGTTTTGCTTTTTGATTTTGGCCTAGGCAGGGCGGCATGGCGCTATCCCGTACTCTTCACGAAGAGATGGAAAGTGAGGAGGACATGTGGACAGATTGAAGGTGTCTCTGGGCGACCGACAGACGGGAACAGCTCCTTTTTTCTCGGATAGCGGTGTGCTGATCGCTCAGCCGCACCACCCGTGAACAATCAGAGATACAAGGCGCGGGCTGACAAGTTGTCCGCTCTTTGTCCCCTTGAAACGAGAGGAACATTGTTGCCATGTCACTTTTGCCGGCCATCGAACTGGAGACCAGCAGCCGGCCCGAGGCCGCCGTCATTTGGCTGCACGGCCTGGGCTCCGACGGTTCTGACTTTGCCCCTATTGTCCCAGAGTTGCAGCTGCCGGCGGATATGGACATCCGCTTTATCTTCCCCCATGCGCCCGCCATGGCGGTGACGGTGAACAACGGCTATGTGATGCCGGCCTGGTTCGATATCATGGACATGACGATCAACCGGAGAGTGGATACCGCCCAACTGCTGGCCTCGGCGGCCAAGATCGACCAATTGGTCGAGCGCGAGCGCCAGCGCGGCATCGACAGCCGCCGCATCGTGCTCGCCGGATTTTCCCAGGGCGGGGCCGTGGCCTACCAGGTCAGCCTCACCCATCCCGAACCGCTGGGCGGTTTGCTCGCCATGTCCACCTATTTCGCGACCAGCGATTCGATTACCCTCAGCGAGGCCAACCGCGCGCTGCCCATTGAGATTCATCATGGCATCTATGATCCGGTGGTCCCCATGGCCCTGGGCCATCGGGCGGACGAATATCTCCGGGGGAGGGGCTATGACGTTGTTTTTCGGTCGTATCCCATGGATCATTCGGTCTGTCCAGAGCAAATCGCCCATATCACCGAAGCCCTGTGCCGTTTTCTCGGCTAGTGAACGACAATCGCAGACCTTGGGCCGGCTGGCAACGGATGGGAAATCAAAAAAAACTCCCGCAGGTCCAGTTCCAAACCAAGCCAACGGGCTGCTCAGGTTTGCCTTGGCTGGCAGGAAATTGCATCAGCCGGGTGGGGAAAATCGTTTCCAGGGCATTTCTCCCGGGATTTTTTCTTGACGTTCTCACCCGTTGCTGGTATTTGACTTGCGGTTTTTCACGGGGCGCTTTATATTGCCCTGCTACGAAAGACTCAGGATAGCATAAAAAAATTGTAGGCGCGTAGCTCAGTGGGAGAGCGCTACCTTGACGTGGTAGATGTCGTCGGTTCGACCCCGTCCGCGCCTACCAATTTTCCCCAAAGGCTAGGATGCAGAATAGACTTCTGCTCATTAGCCTTTGCTTTTTAAGGGCACGATGGCAGCAATATCAGTTTCCATACAAGATGGTGAAAATAAGTCGTTTCCTTGCGGCACCCGCGTGGCGGATATGCTGAAAGAGCTGCTTTCCGGCAAGCAACGCAAGCAAACGATCGCTGTCAAGGCCAACGGTGCGCTGCTGGAACTGTCGACCCCTGTCGAAACCGATTTGGTCCTTGCGCCTATCTCGGTTTATTCTGAAGAAGGCGTGGAGATTCTACGCCATTCCACGGCGCACATCATGGCGCTGGCCGTCAAGGAGCTGTTCGGCGATCAGGTCAAGGTCGCCATCGGACCATCGATCGAAGACGGCTTTTATTATGACTTTGACCGGGAAAAGCCGTTTTCTCTTGAGGATTTCGAGGCGATCGAGCGCAAGATGACGGAACTGGCCGAAGCCCGCCTGCCCTTTGTCCGCCAGGAGATGCCCAGAGCCGAGGCCATCGGTTATTTTGAACAGCTCGACGAGCCGTACAAGGTGGAGTTGCTCCGCGAAATGGACTCGGACACGGTCAGTCTGTACAGCCATGGCCGCTTTGTCGACCTCTGTCGCGGCCCCCATATACCCGATTCTTCCTGGATCAAGGTCTTCAAGTTGCTGCGGGTCGCCGGTTCCTATTGGCGGGGCGACGAGAAACGGCAGATGCTCACCCGCATTTACGGGACCGCCTTTGCCGACAAAAAGGAGCTGCAACAGTATCTGACCCGGCTGGAAGAGGCCAAAAAGCGCGACCATCGACGCCTGGGCAAGCAACTAGGGTTGTTCACCATCCAGGACCAGATTGGCCCCGGCCTCATTCTCTGGCAGCCTCGCGGCGCCCTGTTGCGCCGCCTGATTGAGGATTACTGGAAAGACCAGCACTACCGCAACGGCTACCAGTTGCTGTACACCCCGCACATCGCCCGCCAGGATTTATGGAAGACCTCGGGTCATCTCGATTTCTACAGCGAGAACATGTATGCCGCCATGGAGATCGACGATGTGATGTACCAGTTGAAGCCAATGAACTGCCCCTTCCACATCGGCGTCTACAAGGCTGATCCGCACAGCTACCGGGAATTTCCCATTCGCTGGTGCGAACTGGGCACGGTCTACCGATACGAGCGGACTGGAGCCCTCCATGGCCTGATGCGAGTGCGCGGATTCACCCAGGACGATGCCCATATTTTTTGCCGGCTCGATCAACTGGAAGAGGAAATTTTTAATATTATTGACCTGAATCTCCACATTCTCAAGACATTCGGGTTCGATCAATACGATGTGTATCTCTCGACCAGGCCGGAGAAACATGTCGGTTCCGACACCCATTGGCAGCTGGCCACCCAGGCCTTGAAACAGGCCTTGGAAAAGAAGGGGCTGGCCTTCCAGGTCGACCCTGGTGAGGGGGTTTTTTACGGGCCCAAGATCGATATCAAGATCAAGGACCAGTTGGGTCGCTCCTGGCAGTGCTCGACCATCCAGGTCGATTTCAACCTGCCGGAACGGTTTGAGATGGTCTATACCGGGGACGACGGCCAGGAGCACCAGCCGATCATGATCCATCGCGCTCTGATGGGCTCGCTGGAGCGGTTCATCGGCGTTCTGATCGAGCATTATGCCGGGGCCTTTCCCCTGTGGCTGGCGCCAGAGCAGGCGCGCATCATGAATATCACCGACGATCAGGCCGCCTATTGCGGCCAGGTCCACGCCCGGCTGCGCAACCTGGGCATCCGCATCGAAAAAGATAGCCGTAACGAGAAGCTGAATTACAAGATCCGCGAAGCCCAGTTGATGAAAGTGCCCTACATGCTCATTGTCGGCGAGCGGGAAAAGGAAGAGGGGACGGTCACCGTGCGGTTGCGCGACGGACAGAATTTGCCGGCCATGACCCCGGACGCCTTCGCCGATCTCGTTATCGGCGAGTGCAAACGCGCCTTGGCCTAACGACAACAAGAAGATGGGAGGAACGAACATTAAAAAACGAGGTGTCAGAAAACTTTCCACGCAGCAGGATCTGAAGATCAAGGTCAATGAGGAGATTGATTACCACGAGGTACGGCTCATTGATGCCGATGGAACCCAGCGGGGCATCGTCAGCGCTAAGTCCGCGCTGGAGGCGGCCCAAGAGCAGGGTCTCGATCTGGTCGAGGTTTCCGACAAGGCTGATCCGCCGGTATGCCGGATCATGAATTTCGACAAGTTCCGGTATGAACTGAAGAAAAAACAGCAGGAAGCCAAGAAGAAACAAACCGTTATCGAGACGAAGGAAATCAAGTTCCGGCCCAAGACCGAGGAACACGACCTTGCCTTCAAGATCCGCAAAATCAAGGAATTCCTCGCAGAGAAAAACAAGGTCAAGGTGACCATGCGCTTTCGTGGCCGCGAAATCATCTACGCCCAGACCATCGGCCTCGACGCCCTGACCAAGATTGCCGATACCCTGCGCGAAGACTGTGTGATCATTCAGGAACCCAAGATGGAAGGCCGGCAGCTCGTTATGTTCGTTGGACCCAAAAGCTGAGATGCCAGGAGCAGATTTGCAACCAATCCAGACAGCCCGGTGACCACAGGCCGGGAAGATACAGGGAGTTCACCATGCCAAAAATGAAAACCAACAGAGGGGCTGCCAAGCGCTTCAGGGGAACCGGAAGCGGCCGCATTCGCCGCAACAAGGCGTTTTCCTCACACATTTTGACCAAGAAATCCACCAAACGCAAACGGAACCTGCGCAAGGCCACCCTGATCGCCGATGTCGACCAGCGTGCTGTCCGGCGGATGTTGCCGTATATGTAGCCAGATGCGCCATGGTCCGGCGTTCAGCCGACCGGCAATTTATTCATGAACGGAGAAGACAATGCCTCGTGTAACCCGCGGCTTTAAAGCACGCCGCAGAAGAAATAAAGTGCTGAGCCTGGCAAAAGGCTATCGTGGCGGCAAACACCGCCTGTTCAAATCCGCCGTAGAGGCGGTTGACCGCGCCCTTTGCTATGCCTACCGTGACCGGCGCGTCAAAAAACGCGAATTCCGTCAACTGTGGATCGCCCGCATCAACGCGGCCGCCAGGCAAAACGGAACAAGCTACAGTCGATTGGTCAGCGGGTTGGCCAAAAACTCGATCGAACTGGATCGCAAGGTTCTGTCGAACCTCGCCATCATTGATCCGAGCGCCTTCTCTGCGGTGATCAAGGCCGCAGGCCAGGCAAACTGAAATGGAACAAGAGCTGTTAAAGCTCAAGCAGGAAGCTGAAGAGGCGTTGGCCCATGTGGCCGGCACCGATCAGTTGGAGGCCTTCCGGGTAAAATTTCTCGGCCGTAAGGGCGGGCTGCTAACTGGCATCCTCCGTCAATTGGGTCAGGTTGCGCCTGAAGACAGGCCGCGACTCGGGCAGATGGCCAATGACATCAAGCTTAGCCTTGAGACCAGCTTTGACGATAGGAAGGCGCTGCTTTCCGCCACAGTTGGCGAAGGTGTCGGCGGAACCGACTACAGCCTGCCGGGACGTTATCTGCCATTTGGAAAACTGCATCCCGTCACCCAGGTAATGGAGGAGATCTGCTCGATCTTTGAAGGGCTCGGATTTGCCGTGGCGGAAGGCCCTGACGTCGAAACCGATCACTACAATTTCGAAGCGCTCAATATTCCCAAGCATCACCCGGCCCGTGACATGCACGACACCTTTTATGTCACGGATTCGACCCTGTTGCGCACCCACACTTCGCCGATGCAAGCGCGGATCATGGAACGCCAGGATCCGCCCTTGCGCTATGTCGTGCCGGGGAAAGTGTACCGTTGCGATTCCGACATAACCCACACCCCGATGTTCCATCAAGTGGAAGGGTTGCTTGTCGACCGGCAGGTTTCCTTTGCAGATCTCAAAGGCGTGCTGACCAGTTTCACCCACAAGATATTTGAACGGGAACTGCCTTTGCGCTTCCGGCCGAGTTATTTTCCTTTCACCGAACCAAGCGCCGAAGTGGATGTCGCCTGCGTGATCTGCGGCGGCAACGGCTGCCGGGTGTGCAAGCGGACCGGCTGGCTGGAAATTCTCGGCTCGGGTCTTATTGATCCGGAGGTGCTGAAAATGGTCGGCTACGATCCCGACACCTATTCCGGGTTTGCCTTTGGCCTTGGCGTCGAGCGGATTGCGATGCTGAAATATGGCATCGACGATATTCGGATGTACTACGAAAACGACCTTCGTTTTCTTTGCCAATTTTAAGTCAAGCCAGCCGCCACATCTCTTTCTTTTCGTACCTTGACGTTTTTTGTGCTTGGAGCGAGTGAAAGCTGCAATCATGATGATTGGAACGGTTTCTCCTTGAGTAACCGTTCTTCTTTTTTGCCTTTCGGGCGCCCCGAGGGGCGGTGTTTTTGCTTTGACTGTGCGTGCCATGCCAGATTTGCTCGCTTGAAACGCACCATCATTGCCTACGACGCAGGGATGAATGTATGAAATTTACCTTGAGCTGGCTCAATCAATTCATTGCCACCGATGGACTGACCGCAGCCCAAATCGCCGACAACCTGACCATGCTGGGACTTGAGGTGGACAGCGTGATCCCGCTTTTTGCCGATTTGGAGGAAGTGTTGACCGCCAAGGTCAAGACGGTCGAGAAGCATCCTGATGCCGATAAGCTGACCGTTTGCGCCGTTGACACCGGGACCGAGACCGTCCAGGTCGTCTGCGGAGCGCCCAATGTCCGGCCGGGCATGGTGACCGCCATCGCCCTTCCCGGCATCAAGCTGCCGGACGGCACAAAAATCAAGAAATCCAAGGTTCGGGGAGTCGTATCGGCGGGAATGCTCTGTTCGGCGCGCGAACTTGGGTTGAGCAACGACCATCAGGGATTGATGGAGCTGGATGGCCAGTTGGCCGCAGGCATGCCCCTGATCGATGCCCTGGGGATGCGCGACACCATGATCGAGGTCGACCTGACTCCCAACCGCTCGGATTGCGCCAGCGTCCGCGGCATTGCCCGCGAAGTCGGCAGTTTTGCCCCGGCCGCGCTCAAGCCGCTGGTGGACTCGGTCACTCCGCTGACTGGCCGCGACACTGGCTTTGAGGTGGTGATCGTAGAACCGGACCTGTGTCCTCGCTACGCCGCGCGGAAACTGACCAATGTAACCATCGGCCCTTCTCCGCTTTGGATGCAACAACGGTTGGCAGCTGTCGGCATGCGGCCGATCAACAATATTGTCGACATCTCCAACTATGTCATGCTCGAGAGCGGCCAGCCGATGCATGCCTTTGATTTCGACACCCTGCATGGGCTGGCCATCGTGGTTCGGCGGCCACGAGCCGGTGAAACCAGTCTGACGACCCTGGACGGCAGCGTCCGCCAACTGGATGCGGAGATGCTGTTGATCTGCGATGCCGAACGGCCGGTGGCTGTCGCCGGAGTCATGGGCGGTTTGGACACCGAGATTACCGAGTCCACGACCACCATTCTGCTTGAATCGGCCTGTTTCAACCCGATTTCCATCCGACGTACCGCGCGGAAGTTGGGGATTTCCTCCGAGGCCTCCTACCGCTTCGAGCGGGGCGTCGACCGGAATCTGGCCGACAGCGCTTTGGAACGCGCCGTCAATCTCATCGTCGAACTCGCTGGCGCACAGGCTGATCCGGACGGCGTTGACGTCTATCCCGGCAAGATGCCGCTCCTTCTCCTGCATCTTCGTGTGGGCCGGGTCTGTGATCTGCTGGGCGCGGAACTCAGCCGCGACCAGATAGCTCAGCACCTGACCAGCATCGAATTCAAGGTTCGGCCGCTTGACGCCACAACTCTAGAGGTCGAGGTGCCCAGTTTCCGGATCGATGTTGAACGGGAAATCGATTTGATCGAAGAGGTGGCCCGCCTGGTAGGCTATAACGCCATCCCTACCTCGCAACCCGTTATCCGGATGGATTCTCCCAAGCAAGACCCCTTGCGTTCTCTGCGCCAAAAGGCGGCCCAGGCGATGGTCGCTCAAGGGTTTTTCGAGGCCATCAATTACAGCTTCGTGGCAGAGTCGCATCTTGATCTCTGCCGCCTGGCCGAGGATGATCCCCGGCGCAAGGTCACCAGATTGATCAATCCGCTTTCCGAGGAATTGAGTATCATGCGGTCGTTGTTGCTTCCCGGCCTGCTGGAAAACGTCCGCCGTAATATCAATTTCCAGCAGCCGGATATCCGCCTGTTTGAAACAGGCAAGATTTTCCTGCACAAACAAGGAGGCGGGCAGCCGGAGGAACGGTTGCATCTCTGTGCCATGATCAGCGGTCGTCGTTATGGCGAGGCCGAGCCCTTGTACTTTGCTACCCAGGAAGCCGACTTCTTCGATGTCAAAGGAGCGCTCACCAATCTCCTCAGCGCCTTGCGGATTGCCGGAGCCGAAGAAACCTTGGTCTTTGATTCCCAGCCGCAACAGGTGCAACCCTACTGCGATCCGACCTGTGCCGTTGTGATCCGCAACGGCGAGCTGGTGATCGGATCCTTGGGTAAAGTGCATCCGGAAACACTTAAAGGTTTCGGTATCAAGCAAGCTGTTTATTTTTTTGAAATGGATCTGGATGCGCTCTTGGATGTTGACCGAAAATCACCATGCTTCGCAGCGCTTCCCAAATATCCCGCAGTCAAGCGCGATATCAGCCTGGTGGTGCCGGATGCGGTTCCGGCCGGTGATCTTCTTCGGGCAATCCAGGCCCAGCAGCAAAAATATCTTGAGTCAGTCGAGATATTTGATGTATATCGAGGCAAGCCGATCCAGGGAGGCCATAAAAGCGTAGCTCTCTCTGTAACCTACCGTTCCGCAACCGCTACCTTGGATGACCAATCGGTTGATAAAATCCACGGCAAAATTGTCAACACATTGATGACTGAATTCAATGCCCGTTATCGCGAGGGGGCCGAAGCATGAAGAAAAAGAATGTCACACGCAAGGAATTAGCTGTTTCCGTCAATGAAAAACTGGGAGTTTCCCAACGGAATGCGGCGGAAATAGTCGATACCGTGTTTGCCACCATGAAGACGACCATGGTGGACGGCGAGTCGATCAAACTTGTTCAATTCGGCACCCTGACAGTGCGGGACAAAAGCCCGCGTCGCGGCCGCAATCCGCGGACCGGGGAATCGATGACCATAACCAAGCGACAGATGGTTTCCTTCCGGCCAAGCAAGCGGCTGCGCGAAAGGCTGAATAAATAGCGACTGAACAAACAAGACAGAGTGAGGCCGTTGCTCGAGGTTCGCATTGCCGTGGTCGATAGACTGCATGATCGGTATGACAACGAGGCAGGTAGAGCTGATTGATGTGAAGGAACCACCTCCGGAATTCCCGCAGATACCGGATAAGATTTATTTCCGGATTGGCGAAGTGAGCCACTTAGTGGGGGTGGATACGCATGTTTTGCGCTATTGGGAATCGGAATTTTCGCTGATCAAGCCTTTTCGCGGCCCATCCAAACAGCGGCTTTACCGGCGGCAGGATGTGCACAACCTCCTGCGGATCAAGCAGTTGCTCCACGACGAAGGGTACACCATCTCGGGAGCGAGAAAACACCTGAAACAGTTGGGATTCGATCAACAGGCCGGAGGGGTGAGAAACGCTTCGATCACCTCGGAACAGAGCGCCGATGGTTCGCTGTTGATCTGGATTAAACAGGAACTCCGCGAGATATTGACCCTGCTCGGCAGCACAAAAAAAAGTGATTCGTAACTAAGGATTGACAGTCAATATCGTCGATGCTACATACATCCCACCATTGACCGGAACGTAGCGCAGTCTGGTAGCGCACCTGAATGGGGTTCAGGGGGCCGGAGGTTCAAATCCTCTCGTTCCGACCAGTAAAAACAAGGGGTTAGATGCCAAGCATGGCGTCTAACCCTTTCTTTTTTGCTTACCTTGTCATTTCAACACTTAGCGTTCTTTCTCGTTTGTAATTTACTGTAATTATACGATAAATTTTCCACTTGTTTTTGATTTTAATCGTTGTTATTCGTTACGTATCGTTTTTGGTTTTTAATATTTTACGTATAGATTTACGTACGGAAAAACATGGCGACGATCAGGCGAATAGAACGAAAACATGGGCCGGTTTTTGTGGCGGAACTCTGCGTCAACGGCATAAGAAAATCCGCGACCTTTGACAGCAAGGCCAGATCGATGATGTGGGCAGAGGAGACTGAGGAACTGCTCAGGGCGGGCCTGCCGCTGCCGGGTGAGGTTCCGGCCGGAGACATGGATTTTACTGCGGCGGTCGACAAGTATGCCCTGGCGGTCGGGAAGGCGAAAAAAATGAACACCCGGCGTCTCGATCACGAAATCAGCAAGCGGCTGATCAACTACTTTGGCGGCAAGTCCCTGCTGACCATCACCACCAAGGATGTCGCCGAGTATCAGGATTATCGCCTTTCACGGGTCGGATCAAGTTCCGTGATCCAGGATCTGTCGTTTCTGTCGTGCCTGTACCGTATGGCGAGGGTGGAATGGGGGCTGGATGTCGTCAACCCGGCGGCGGAGCTACGGCGGCCGTCCGCGCCCAAGCATCGGCTCTCGCTGCTTGAACCTAGGCAGATCGACGCCCTCCTTGATTGGTGCTGCGTCTCAAAAAACGAGAAACTTTACTGCTATGTCCTGCTGCAGCTACACACCGCCATGAGGCCGTCAGAGGGTGCTGGCCTGCGATGGAATCAAGTGTTGCCGCAAGGGATCATTGATCTGTCCGAAACCAAAACTGACCCCAGGCGCGTTCCGTTGACGGCCACGGCCAAGCGGCTGCTTGACCGGATGCGGCAGGATCAGAAAACGGACTCGCCTTATGTTTTTCTTCCTGCGGGAAAGGTCGACCTGGTGCAACCGCACCGGTATTTCAGACGGTCCTTTGCGACTGCCTGCCGCGCCGCCGGCATTGCCAATTTCACCCTCTATGGGCTCCGGCATTCGGCTGCCAGTTATCTGATTATGAACGGGGTCGACATTCGCACCGTGGCCGAAATCATGGGGCATCGAAACATCTCACAGACGATGAAATACACCCATTTCCTCGATGCTCATAAAATTGCAGCCATTGGCGCAATTGACCGGCTGGGCGTATGATCAATTCCTGAGCGCTCCGCACTGCCGCGCCTCATATTCCATTTCCGCCGACGGCGAATGCCAGCCGATCGTGTCGGCAACGGTGTTGTCCATCTCTGGATCGCCGCTATCCATCCTGATATAGTGGCGGGCGTATCTCGCATGTTCGACCAGCACCCGGTCCCCGATAGTCAGCACCCAGCTCTTCAGACTGTCGAGACTGTTCAGGAATCCCGGGTAAGCGACAGATACGCCTGGAACAGCGTCACTGCCGCGTACTCAGCTGATCCGAGCGGATAACCCGAAGTTCCAGCCGACAAAAGCCGAATTTCGCTTATACGACAAGGAGTTGGCGCGAAATTGGGGTGCGGCTTTCTGACTACGGCCGGATTTGTTTGATCAGTTCAAGCGCGCGGCGTTGAGCAGCATCGGGTGTAGTGGCGATGTCGAAGGTAGGGGCATCAGGTTCAGCGCCTGGGGTGCGGCAGGTATTGCGGACGATGGCGCCCAAGGCGGCCATCAGGGTC
>WRFD01000073.1 GCA_009778955.1 Desulfobulbus sp. | reverse complement strand
GCGCTGAAAGCTCAGCCGGTCATTGATCACGTACTCCGTCCGGTCATCGGCCAGGCCGTACCATTGTTGCAGCAGGAGGATCTTGAACATCAGAACCGCGTCATAGGGCGGTCTGCCTCCCTGCCCGGCGAGGCGTTTGGGAAACGCTGTTTCCAAGAGCGGACGAAACTCCTCGAAATCCACCGTCAGGGCCATCTTTTCCAAGGGGTCGCCTATCGTGGACAAGCGGCGGAGTCGTTTTGCTTCGGCGAAAAAATTCAGCTGTTTCATGGCGCTCGTGTAGTCTACTTTGAGAGTCTATGTGCTTTATGATCAATTTTGATCATACTTACAAAGAGATAGTACACTATTTGCGCATAAGATAAAAGTATAACTACGTACTTCAGCCCCCTTTTTTATCTTGTGTGGCGGTTTGGGTTTTTAGAGGTGCCCACAAATTTCTTCAACGATGCGTTTTGGTAAAAGAAAATGAGTGAATGATGCAGCCATTGCGTCCCTCCGGAATCCATACTCGGTTCCAGGTCGCTTGCTCCCCAACCGGACATATTTTTTCTTGACTTCTGTATCTATATGGATACAGTTTTGCCATGAATACTTTTCATCAAACCGGCACATTTTCCGATTGGCTGGAAAAACTCAAAGACATCAAAGCCAGGGCACGGATAATCGTGCGGATCAGGTCGGCGGAGCTTGGCAATTTTGGTGATTGTGACAACTCCGGTAAGGGAAGGTGTTTCGGAAATGCGCTTGCATTTTGGGCCTGGCTATCGCCTGTACTTCTGGCAGCAGGGAAGCCAACTGTATTGGCTGCTTGCCGGGGGCGACAAAAGTTCCCAAAAGCGCGATGTTGAGCGTGCCAAAGCGTTACGACGCGAAGTCGAGGAGATGAATCGTGGTGAAAGTGAGCAAATTTGACGCCGTCCAATATCTGGACAGCGAAGAAATGATAGCGGAGTACCTTGCTGCCGCCATGGAAGACCCGAATCCAGACGTGTTTCTGGTCGCCCTTGCGGACGTAGCGAAGGCAAGGGGCATTGCTCAGCTTGCCAAGGATACGGGCCTAGGCCGTGAAAGCATCTATAAAACGCTTTCTCCAGGCGGAAAGCCGCGCTTTGAGACTATCACGAAAATCACCAGGGCGCTTGGCGTGCCGCTGACGCTCAAAAGTGAGCCCATCCATCATCATTGAACATTAAACCGAAGATCCAGCCGACAAAAGCCGAATTTTCTCTATACGACAAGGATTTGGCTCGGGATTGGGGTGCGGTTTTCTGACTACGGCCGGATTTGTTTGATCAGTTCAAGCGCACGGCGTTGAGCAGCGTCGGGTGTAGTGGCGATGTCGAAGGTAGGGGCATCAGGTTCGGCGCCTGGGGTGCGGCAGGTATTGCGGAGTATGTCAAAGACAAATTCTTGGCGCGCCACTGCTATTCTTTAAATGCTAGCAATTTGCTGTACCTCATCCATGGATCATCATGATGCGACTGCTGACTCTGCTTCTGCTGTGCCTGGCGATAGGGATGGGCAGTTTTTTGCTGACCGAGCATCCTGCTCCCGATATCGAGTTGGTCGATTATCTCCCCGAGGATACGTTGCTTTATATGGAAGTGGCGCATCCGGCCCACCCGGGCGAGCAATGGCGGTTCAACCGGGACGAAAAGGCAATCCCGGCGACGACATGGTACAAAATCCTGCAGCAGGCAGGAGGAAGCAGTACCCTGATCGCCGAAACCCGGCAGATGGTCGCTGCCGGAGAGGCATTCGCCAACCATCCGATCGTCTCCTCCCTGCTTGGCCATGGCGCCGCATTCGCCCTGTTGCCGGAGCCTGCCCGCCAAACTGAATTTTCTTTGTTCCGGCAGTGGATGGTGGCGGTGAGGATCAATGACGACAGAGCGGCGCAACGATTCGGGGAAGTGTTCGCTCGCCCCCGATCCCGTCAACCCGTCAGCTACCAGGGCGAAACCTTCTGGTGCCTGATTGTCGATGATGGGCGGGAATTTTTTTATTGGCAACATCGCGATGTTGTTCTCGTTGCCTGCGAACAGACGCTGATCCGGCGCTGCATCGACCTGAATTTGCAGCGAATGACCCGGAAGGGGGCAACACTGTCCATGAACAGAGCATATCTGCGTTTGCGACAACTCAACAAGGGGCAAGCCGATATCTTCTGCTATATCGATTTTGAAGGACTCTGCCGACGGGTACCGCTGGCGCAGGCGATTAAAACCGAAAGCGGCGGCTTGCTGCCTCCTTGTCTCGCTTTTCGCTATCGTGCCGCCCCGGACGCAAACCTGCTTGAACTCAGCGCTCTGGTCAATCCGGCATCGACTGCCGCCTTCCTTGCCCGGCATGCCTTACCTGCGCCGGTTCGCCAACCACCCATGATGGATCCGCCGCCGCCGGAGGTGAAGTTCGCCCTGTGGACCAACTGGTTCAAACCGAAATACCTCTGGGATTTTGTCGGACAAAAAGTCGGCGACGACGTTTCGGCCCTGATGGCTTCGGTCGGCCAGCAGCTCTCCGAAGCCACGGGCAAATCGTTGGACGATTTTTTTGATGTCTTTGGCGAGGAGTTCGGAGTAATGATTACCGAACAACAAATGGAGCACCAATCGTCCCGATTCATGGGAGGCCTGCTGGTTGCCTTGCACGACCGTCCCGCCGTGACGGCTATGATCGAACAGATGGTGGCCGGTCTCCAGGTGATCAAGGCCAGGTCCGACGATCTGGAAATCGACTCGGTGATCTTGGCCGGCGGCTTGCTGCAACCGGCCTATGCCCTGCTGGAACGGCACCTTATTCTGGCTGACAGCATGGAATTGGTCGAGGCGGCCCGGCGACATTTGATGCGTGACAACATCGATAGCCGTCAAAGCAAAGCGCCGGACCATGGAGGCGGATTGTGCAATCTGTCGCTTTTTCTGCGAGTGGGCGAGATGGCCGAACGGTTGATGCCGCTGCTGACCCTGCTGGTCAAGGAGACGGGTGAGCGGGGGCAGATCTTGTCGTACGAGTCGCGGCAGTTCATCCAGGAGGTCGGCCTGCCGCTGCTGGCGACGCTCAACAAGGTCGCCACCGGCCGATTTCAGGGGTATATGGGCGAGGATACCCTCTGGATGAAAGTGGAATATACCCCGCGTGGGGATTGAGCTGGCCAATCCGGGCGCTTCCCGGCGCCAGTGCCGGCAAACAGTGGATTATGGAGCAATTGGTTGCAGAACTGAAAAAAATGCTGCCGTTCAAGGAAACAACGGAGCCAGGGGATATTGTCCTGATCGCCGCCAAGCAGCCGCAAATGCTGCTTTATGCCGTGGTGGGCGACATCGTCCGCGACGAGACCCGCAAGGCAGAGTGGTGGCACGTGACCCTGAACCTGCTTTCCCTGCCGATCCAGACGGTGGTCTGGACCTTGCGCACTCCGCAGTTCACCGGCCAGGAAATCTTCACCATGGGAGGAGAAGGACGGTTCGTCCAGGCAATCCGGCTTGAGAGCAGGCCTACCGGACTCGCTCCCGACCAGCCGCCCGGTCCCGGCGGCAAGGAGCAGACAAAGGACAGCGGCCGACGGCCGGGCCTGCGGATCGTTAAATGATGCGGGCTGAAAAGATGGTCATCATCGGCAACAAACGGGGCATCCATGGCCGGGTCGCGACCCGGCTCGCCAGTATTGCGGTCAGTCATGATGTGCGCCTTTTCCTTTGTCATGCTGAGAAAAAGGTCGAATGCAGCTCGATCCTCGATGTTTTGTCCCTGGCCTTGGCGCGGGGCGCTACCGTCGGCCTGGTGGCCGAGGGCCCGCAAGCGGAACTCGCCCTGGCCGCTGCCGTCGGAATAATCAATGCCCAGGATGATGCGCGTCATGACCCGTCCGGTTAAGGAAGCCAAGCGCAGGCGGCCCCTTTCGATCCGCGCCCTGCAGGGCATCGGTGTTTCTCCAGGCGTTGTGGCTGCCATCGTGGTGGTGTTTAAGCGGCAAACCCTGCGGGCCGGGTGGTACCACCTGCCGGCAGAGCATATCGAAAAAGAGGTGGAGCGCTTTGCCGGCGCAATCAATGCCGCCGGGGACGAGCTGTTGCAGTTGCGCGAAAAGCTGGCCGGCGATCTGGCCGATGCCCTGTCAATCATCGATTCCCATCTGCTGATGCTCCGGGACCGGATGCTGGTCGAGCGGACCATCGGGATCATCCGGCACAGTAACGTCAATGCCGAAAGGGCGTTGGCCCAGGCCTTGAGTGAGATCAAGGAACGATTTGATCGAATCGACGACCCCTACATCCGGGAACGGTTTTCCGACATCAAGCATGTCGCGGACCGGGTCTTCGGGCTGCTCTCCGGACGGGAGCATAGCCCATTGACCGGTGAGGACCAGCCGGTCATCCTGGTGGCCAACGATTTCTCTCCCGAAGACACCTTGCGCATGCAAGAAGGCAATGTGCACGGCTTTTTGACCGAAAAAGGCGGCATCACCTCCCATACCGCCATCGTGGCCCGTTCCCTTGGCCTGCCGGCGGTGGTCGGCATCGAACACGCCACCTCGCTGCTGGCCACCGGCGATTTCATCATTCTCGACGGCGGCAGCGGCCGGATCATTCTCGATCCCGCACCCGCCGATATCCAGCGGGTGCGGAAAAGCAACCGGCGCGACCGCCTCCTGGCCGACGAGCTGGATTCCTACATCCATCTGGTGTCGGAAACCGTGGACGGCTTCCCGGTCCAGCTGAGCGCCAACATCGAAACGCTGGCAGAACTGCCCACTGTGCTCCGTTTCGGTTCCGAGGGGATCGGTCTGTTCCGCAGCGAACTCGATTACTTCAACAACCGCCAGCCGCCAAACGAGGAACAGTTGGCGGCCACCTACCAACAACTGTTGGCCACCATGGCGCCCTATCCGGTGACCGTGCGCACCTTCGACCTGGGCGGCGACAAATTTTTCAACCGTTTCCCTGGCAACAAGGCCTGGCTGGACCGGGAACGCAACCCTGCCCTCGGCCTCCGCTCCATTCGCTTTTCTCTGTATGAACAGACCATGTTCCGCAGCCAGTTGCGGGCGCTGTTCCGGGCCTCGGTCCATGGCCGGTTGCGGATTCTGCTCCCCCTGATTTCGGCGTTGGCGGAACTGCGGCAGGTGAAAGGCATCGTCGACGAGGTGTTGGACGAGTTGGCCGGGCAGGGCCACCCCGTGGCCGGGGATGTTGCAATCGGAATGATGGTGGAAGTGCCCAGCGCCGTGGCCATGGCCGATGTCTTTGCCGCGGAAGTGGATTTTTTCGCCATCGGCACCAATGACCTGATCCAGTATTCGCTGGCCATCGACCGGGGCAATCAGTATGTTGCCCATCTGTACGAGCCGTACCATCCGGCGGTGCTGCGCATGATCCGACAGACCGTCGAAGCTGGCCACGCCCGCAACATTCCCGTTTCGCTCTGCGGCGAAATGGCCGGCGATCCCCTGTGCGCCCCGGTGCTGATGGGCATGGGACTGGACGAACTGTCGATGCGGCCGGCGATCGTGCCCAAGGTCAAACGGTTGCTGCGCCATTGCCATAGCGACGAATTGCGGCGGATGGCCCAGCAGATGCTGCAGTGCGGCGACTGCGACCAGGTCCGCAGCCTGTTGGCCAGGGAATTGGCCAACCTCTATCCCAAAGAGTACTATCAGGGATGAACGAACGCCATATTATCGACCATATAGCCGCCTTGACCGATCAGAAGGATGCCCGGCTGATCAAGGGCATCGGCGACGATTGCGCCGTGGTGGCGAAGGACGGCCGCTTGGTCTGGTTGCTGACCATGGATACCTTGATTGAAGGGGTCCACTTCGATCCCGCCTTCCACCCCCCGGAAAAACTGGGCCGCAAGGCGGTTTCGGTCAATGTCAGCGATATTGGGGCCATGGGGGGGCGGCCGGTCTTTGCGCTCCTTGCCGTCGGCATGCCCAAGACCTTCGACCCATCCTGGTTCCAGGCCTTTGCCAAGGGGTTGGCTGATGGTTGTCGGGAGTACGGCTGCCTGCTGATCGGCGGCGATACGGTCGCAAGTCCGCAAGGCTTCAACTGCACCTTGACCGTTATAGGCGAGGCAATGACAGACCGGGTGATCTTCCGCAGCGGCGCCCGGCCAGGCGACATCGTCTGGGTCAGCGGCCAGTTGGGTCTTGCCGCCGCAGGCCTGGAGCTGCTGCGCCGACAACTCGACGGGGCCGGCGATGGCTTTGGCCCTTTGCTGGCAAAGCATCTCGATCCCATTGCCAGGGTCGATCTGGGCCGAATCTTAAGCGAAAGCGGGGTGGTGCACGCGATGATGGATCTCTCCGACGGTCTGGCCACCGATCTGGCCCACCTCTGCAAGCAGTCAGGGGTTGGGGCGCGAATCGCGGCCTGGGACTTGCCCATCCCACCGGTCCTGATCGAGGCGGCCCGCCTGACCGGGGCTGATCCGGAACAGTGGGCCGTCAGTGGCGGCGAGGATTACGAACTGTTGTTTACCGCCCCGGCCGAAGCCCACGACCGTCTGCTTGAACTTGGCCGCCAATGCGGGCTGGCGCTCACGCCGATCGGCGCCGTGGTCGAGGGGGAAGGCGTTGTTCTGCTCAAACGGCGGGACGACGGCGCCTACGAGGAATGCGAGATCGCCTATCGGGGATTCGATCATTTCCGCGAGCAGGCAGGGGGCTAATTCCATTTCCATCTTAATGGCGCAGTATGTTTTCAGGTCATTTCGACGAGCGCAGCAAGGAGAAATCACAGATCTTCTCTGCCAGGTTTATTGGCGGTTTTGTCAAAACACCGGATTGTTGAGCGCACGTTCGCTTGACCCAACGGTTTTTGCCGCCTCTCGGGAGGCTATGAAGGAACAGCTTCTTCCGCAGAGGAAAATATCGTGATTTTGCGTAATGTTACATTCTTGGATGTTGCCAGAACGTTTGTAAATACAGGTTCTTGATTAATATCTGGGGAGTTCCGGTTTTCTTCGACCGATACCGTTGCTGGCAAGTTCGTTTCGCTTTATTTCCAGGCAGCCTGTGGAGAAAACGGGTAGAATGAGGCAATGAGCCCAAGCAAGCCCCCCTGTATCCTGGTTGTTGACGATGATCTCGACATGCTCGCCTTCCTAGCCAAAATGCTGACCAGGAAAGGCGGGTACGAAGTGGCCGTGGCTCGTTGCGCCGAGGAGGCCCTAGACAAGGTGCAGACCGAACCGCCTGCGGCCATCCTGACTGACATCAAGATGCCGGGCATGAGTGGATTGGCCTTTCTCCAGCGGATGCGCACACTTGATCCGGCGGTGACCACGGTGCTCATGACCGGCCACGGCACCATCGAGATGGCGGTCCAGGCGCTCAAGGACGGGGCCTACGATTTTGTCGAAAAGCCCTTTGACAACGAGCGGATTCTTTACGCCCTCGACCGGGCCGTGGAGCGGACCCGACTGATGCGGGAAAACGCCCGGTTGCAGGACCAGCTCTCGGAGCAGGAGTATGTCTGCGGCTTTGTCGGTCGCTCGCGGCGGCTGCAGCAGACGCTGGAGTTGCTGCATCGGGTGGCCCGGAGCAATGTCACCGTGCTCATTCAGGGTGAATCGGGCACTGGCAAGGAACTGGCGGCCAAGGCGCTGCATCGGCTTTCGCAGCGGGGCAACCGGCCAATGATCACCGTCAACTGTCCGGCCTTGCCTGAGCATATCCTGGAAAGCGAACTGTTTGGTTATCGCAGGGGGGCCTTCACCGGAGCGGACCGCGATAAAACCGGCCTGTTTGTCGAGGCCGACGGCTCCACCATCCTGCTCGATGAGATCGCCGACATCCCGGTAAGCGTCCAGACCAAGCTGCTGCGGGTTCTCCAGGAAAAGGAAGTGCAGCCCCTGGGGCAGAACCGGACCTTCGGAGTCGATGTCCGGGTCATAGCCTCGACCAACCAGGACCTGGAGGCTAAGATCCGCCGGGGCGAGTTCAGGGAGGATCTCTTCTACCGCCTCAAGGTGATGACCGTGACCATGCCCAGTCTGGCGGCCATTGCCAGCGATATTCCGTTGCTGGCCCAGCATTTCCTGGATCGCTACAGTTGCGAATACGGCCGCGGGCATCTGGAATTTTCCACCGAGGCGCTCCAATCGCTCATCCAACACAACTGGCCCGGCAATGTCCGCGAGTTGCAGAATACGATTAACCGGAGTGTGCTCCTGTGCGGCCACAGCGTGATCGAGCCGGCGGATCTCTGGGACGAGGCGGATCCGCTGCCGGAATTGGCGGCAACAGCGGATTTCCCGGACAACATGGCGGCCGCGTCGTTTGAACAGCTTTCCTATCAGAAGGCAAAGAATACGCTGCTGCACCGGTTCAACGCCGCCTACCTCTCCCAGGCCCTTCGTTCGTCCAGCGGCAACGTCACGGCGGCGGCACGCGCCTGCGGCATGGAGCGGCAGGCATTCCAGCGGCTGCTCCGGCGGCACAATATCGACTCGAGGAGTTTTCGCGATGGATAAGCAACCGGCTTCCTATATCCTGGCGCGCAACAAATCCTTCTGCAATTTCTGTCCCGGTTACTGCTGCTACCGTCTGCCAGGCGCCTCCCTGTATCTCGACGCGCTGGACATCAATCGTCTCGCCCGCCATTTCGGAATCAGCGACGGCGAGTTCCGCCGCAGCTACCTGGAAAATAAAAATACCTTTCAGACCAGGGAGGACGGCTCCTGCCTCTTGCTGGCCACCGACCGCATGTGCAAACGCTGCACCGTGCACGAAGCCCGACCCCGGCAGTGCCGCGACTTTCCCTATGACCAGCCGTGCCCGTATCTGGAAAACCCCGGCCTGCTGGAACTCATCCAGCCCCGGGTTGAGCGCAGCCTAGCGGCATTGAAGGACGAGCTTCGCTGATCCTTGCCGCCTTGTTTCTTCCCTGTCCGCCTCGACCTCTCCTGCGGCGTGATGCGTCTTTTCTGTTGCCCTGCATCATGTTTGTTGCACCTGCCCGTGTCCCAGGCTGGCCTCTTGTTGGCGCCTGTCGGATTGTTCTCTATTAAAATATATTTATATCAATAGGTTGCATTTTGTGACAGTGTGAGGCGTCAGTTGGCGCCGGATATGCAAAGGGTCCCAAATATGTCCGCGTTTCTTCCCGGTGCTCACCACGGGGGTGGACAGGGGCGTGGGGGCAATTGATTATGGCTGCAATAGAACAAGGAGAACAGCATGGCAGAAATCCTCGTATTGGACGATGTCCTCGATGCCACAGTGCTCGTGGGCAAGATTCTCAAGAAAAAAGGTCATGTGGTTCATACCTTCACGGAAGAGGATGAAGCCATCGCGTTTGTCCGCACCCACCCGATTGACCTAGCCATTCTTGACCTCAACTTGAAAAAAATGACCGGCATCGAAGTGTTGGCCGCTTTGAAACAGATTCGCCCCACCACACGGAGCCTCATCCTCACCGGCTATCCGACCGTGGAAACCGCCCGAGAAGCCATCAGCCTGGGGGTGGACGAGTACTGCGTCAAGCCCATCGACCGGACTGATCTGGAGGAAAAAGTGGCAAAGGCGCTGGCGTCGCAACTGAAGGACTGATTCGCGCTCTTGGGCAAGGGAAACAACGCTGGCGCGGAACCAGGAGCCGGCATTTGGAATATGAAAGCAAAGAAGTCGCCGGCGCCGGCAAGGGCGGCCGGCCGGATCGTGTGAACACTCAATACAGGAGAACAAGCATGAATATGAGGAAAGGCGTCGTTCCATGGCTGTTGGCAGCAATGGTGGTACTGATGGGGAGCAGCGGTGTGGCTGTGGCGGAAGATGCTGCGGCGACAGTGGCGATCACCATTGATAAAACAGTGATCAATGACGGCGGCACGATCAAGGTCAGCGGACGTGCGCCGGCAGGTAAACCGGTTTTCCTTGAAGTGTGGGCCACGGAGCACACTGTGCGCGCCAGCAGGTTTGACAGCGATCTCGACAAGGAAACCAACAAGCGGCCCTATATCTTTTATCTGACCGAGGATATGCCTGCCTATTACAAGATCTTCGTGCCGAAGGAGATGAAGGCGAAGATCGACGAGGAGAAAAAGCTAAAGGGAAAATGGAGCTACTCCAAGTTGTTGAAGGAGATGGGCGCGGGCGACGCCTTCAGCATTCCACCCAAGGCGAAGATCGATCGTTACCAGTCCTCTCTGATGGCCAGCATCATCGGCAGCCGCGGCGATCAGCTCCCGACCATGGAGGATAAGGACAGCCGCAAGCGCGCCATGCAATTGACCAAGGCCCGTTTCCGGAGCATTGACAAGGTGTTTGGCGCCGATATCGATCTCAAGCCGGACGGTTCCTTTACCGCCGAGATCAAGATCCGCGATGGTTTGTCCCCCGGCAAGTACAACATCGTTGCCGTATCGGACAAAAAGAAGAGCGCGCCCGCGGTCTTCGAAAACAAGATCGAGTTTCCTTTGGTCTACATGGACAACGCCGGCACCAGCCTCAATATCTTCTATCCCTTTATGCTGTCCCTGTGTGTCGCCATTTTCGGCGTGCTCATGGGCGCCGGCGGCGGCTTCATCATGAATCCGCTGTTGCTGGCCCTGTTTCCCGCCTTGCCCCATACCATCGTCGCCGGCACGGTGACCCCGACGGTGTTGTTCTCGCAGGGGAGCGGCATCTACAACTACTCGAAGATCAAATTCATCAACTGGAAACTCGGATGCGCTATCGGTTGCGCCATGCTCCTGGGAGGATTCATCGGTCCGAAGTTGACTGAGATGATCACCTTGGATCAGTTCAAATTTGCCTTTGGTTGGATACTGATCATTCTGGCCGCATTGATGGCCTGGCAGACCACGCCAGGTTATCTGGCAAATAACAAGAAGGAACAGGCGATTTTGAACGAGTTCAAGAAGCGCGCCCAAGAAGCGGCCAAAGCCAAGAGTGCGAACTAAGGATCCAGCAAGGGAGAATCGATCATGAAAGTAGAATTCTGGGGACAAGAATTTAAGGTAAACATGGTGATCGGCTGCATCGGCGGCTTCCTGATCGCTGTCCTGGCGTCGATGTTCGGCTTTGGCGGCGGTCCGTTCATGGTGCCGTTGATGGCCGTTGGCCTGCGGTTGCCCATGTATCTGGTGGTTGGCAGCTCGCTGCTGGCCATCTTTTTCAATACAACGGTCAGCACCATGCGCCATTACCAGTACGGCAACTTTGACCTGTATTTTTTTCTGGCCATGTTTCCGGCCGCCATCATCGGCGGCTATATTGCACCGCAGATTGCCAAACGGGTCAGCCCCTTGATGGTCAAGCGGGTCGCCTGCGTGGGCTTGGTGCTGCTGGCGCTGAATCTGCTGGGTGTGTATTGATCGGGTCGTGATCGCATAAGGGGCAAGTCATCGCCCCTTATGCCGTCACCGCCTTATTCTATCTTCACTTGACATCCTCCCCTCCTTGAAAGAAAGGGGATTCCTACGGCGTTCAGGCGTGGCATAGCGCCTCCTGAATCGCTTCGGCGGGTTCCTGCTTCATCAAGCGGCCTGACCGCGCCCTCTCTCCACAGGCTGCGACGCGGCGTCCCCGCGCCAGAATATTGATCGCGCCGACCACGTCGGCGTG
>WRFD01000072.1 GCA_009778955.1 Desulfobulbus sp. | reverse complement strand
GTGCTCTTTGCCCTGCTCAGTTTGGGCGAACGAACCTATCTCATCGCCCGCAGCCGCATCCCGGAAGTCAATGTCGGCACCATTGCCCGCGAGTTCGGCGGCGGCGGGCATGCATCCGCCGCCTCGGCCACCATCCGCGACCTGACCATCGCCGAGGTGGAGGAGCAACTGGTCGGTCTCATCCATCGCCATATCCGTCCCAAGGCCGTGGCCGGCGAACTCATGAGCTCACCGGTGATCACCGTCACTCCCGATGTCAGCATCGATCAGGCCAACCAGCTGATGACCCGCTACAACGTCACCGTCCTACCGGTGGTCCGAGAAAACGACGGCCACGATGCCGGCTCGCAGCCCATCGGCTTTTTGGGCATGATCTCGAGAAGGGTGGCGGAAAAGGCCATTTTCCACAAGCTGGGCAACCTGCCGGTGGCCGACTACATGACCACCGAAATCGCCACCATCCCCGAGAGCGGCACCCTGGCCGACATCCAGCGGCTGATCATCGAAAACCGCCAGCGCCTCATCCCGGTGGTCCGGGGCGAGGCGATCGTGGGCGTGATCACCCGCACCGACCTGCTCACCTTGCTGGTCCACGACCCGGGCCACCTCTCCCCCGACCTGCTCCGCAGCGACGAGCGGCCCTCGGTCGAGCGAACCCGCAACCTAACCAGCATAATGACCCAGGCGCTGCCCCGCGAGGTCATCGTACTGCTGCGCGAAACCGGGGAGACTGCCGCCGCGCTCGGCTGCAACGCCTACGTGGCCGGCGGCTTTGTCCGCGACCTGTTGCTCCATGTCAAGAACACCGACATAGACATCGTCATCGAGGGCGACGGCGTCCGTTTTGCCAAGGCCCTGGCCGAACAGCGACACGGCGTTGTCCACCCCCACGAAAAATTCGGCACAGCCACGGTGATCTTTCCGGATCAGACCCGCATTGACGTGGCCTCGGCCCGGCTGGAATATTACGATCATCCGGCGGCTATGCCCACGGTGGAACACAGTTCGATCAAGCTCGACCTCTACCGCCGCGATTTCACCATCAACGCAATGGCCATCCACCTCAACCCGCAACGGTTCGGGACCCTGGTCGACTACTTCAACTGCCAGAACGACCTCAAAGAACGACGCATCCAGGCCCTGCACAACCTAAGCTTTGTCGAAGACCCGACCCGCATTTTCCGGGCGATCCGCTTCGAGGGCCGGCTCGATTTCACCATCACCCGCCACACCGAGAAATTGATCAAGAACACGGTGCAGCTCAACCTGTTCGACCAGGTCGAAGAACCCCGTTTTTTCCACGAACTCAAGCTGATCCTTGCCGAGGACGATCCCACCCCGGTCCTGCGGCGAATGGCCCATTTCAAGCTTTTCCCCTTTCTCTGGCCGGATCTGCACCCCAGTTTCAAGATCGACCGCCGCTTCCTCCACTTTCTCACCCAGGCGAACCAGGCCATTTCCTGGTTCAAGCTGCTCTACCTGCCCGACAAGCTGGAATCCTGGATGGTCTACCTGCTGGCGATCATGAGCCGCTCGCGCGCCAAGGAGCTGATCGCCTTCTGCCATCGCTTCAATCTGCCGCCCCGGCAGCGACGAAAGCTGATTGCGCAGAAAACTGAAGCCGAGCGCATTGCCCAAGAAATGCAGAAGCGCCCTTTTCTCCGACCCAGCGAAATCTACTGGCTCTTGCAAGAACTCGACAACGAAGGCTTACTGTACCTGATGACCATTGCCCGCAAGCGTTTCATCCAACAGGCAATTTCCCAGTATGTCACCACCTTGCGCCGCAAGACGCCCCTGGTCGGCGGCGACGAACTCAAGGCCATGGGCTATATCCCCGGGCCCCAGTTCCGGGCCATCCGCAACCATCTGCTTGAAATGCAGCTTGATGACGAAATCGCCGACCACGGCCAGGCCCTCGCCTTCATTCGCACCACCTATCCGGTCGACAATCAGCCGCGTCACTGACCGTTGCCGCACTTTTTCCTCGCTTTTCCCCGGTGTCGCCTTATTTTTTCACCCACCCCTGGCGCCATATCTGGGTGCCAACCTCATTCCAGGAGCCTCTTTTTACATGGATTTTGATTTCAACTCCCTCATGCGGCAACTGCTCATCACGCTGCCGCCTCTGCTGTTCGCCCTGACCGTACACGAGCTGGCCCACGGCTACGTGGCCTGGCGCCTGGGCGACCCGACCGCAAAGAATCTCGGCCGCCTGACCCTGAATCCGCTCAAGCACCTCGATCCCTTGGGAGTGCTGGCCTTCATCATCATGAAAATCGGCTGGGCCAAGCCGGTGCCGGTGAATCCCCGCTATTTCAAGCAGCCGCAACGCGATATGCTGCTGGTCGCCCTGGCCGGGCCGGCAGCCAACGTCGGCCTGGCCGTGGCCAGCGCCGCGCTCGCCCATCTGTTCGTAGCCCTGCGGTTTCTGCTGCCCTTCTTTATCCTCCAGCCTCTGGTGGCCATGCTGGCGGCCAGCGTCTGGATCAACATCATGCTGGCGGTGTTCAACTGCCTCCCCATTCCCCCGCTCGACGGTTCGAAGGTGCTAATGGGCGTGCTCCCGCCGGATGCGGCCCGCAGCTACGCCAAACTGGAACCGTTCGGCTTGATCCTCCTCCTGGTCCTGTTCTATACCGGGGTGATCGGCACGGTGATCATGCCCATCATCCGTTTTTCCAACACCCTGTTGCTGGGGTAAAAAAAGCCCGGAAAAATTCCGGGCCCCGAAAGTCTGCCGTTTGGACAGCGAAACCAGGTCAGAACTTGTAGCTGAACCCGATGGTCACCAGATGGGCGGCTTCATTGGTAAACTCTCCGACGGCATACTGGTTGTTGACATGACGGCTTTCCTTGTCGTCATACAAATAGGCTGCGCCGATCTCCATGCTGTCGTTGATTATGTATCGGACACCTATAGAATACAGGCGGGCGTCCGCGTCGGGCAACTCGAAACCCAATGTATTGTCCGGAGCGGGATTCTCGTCGATGGCGAATCCGGCCATGAGGATCCAGTTGTTCTTGAAGTCGTAGGCAACACTCAAACGCCAGGTATCGGTATCGGACCATGATTTTGCCCTGGGATCGCCGAATGCTCCCTGCATGACTGGGTTGCCCAACGGGCTCGGATAGGTGAAGGCCAACGTGTCGTAGGAGGACCAGTAGGTGCGGTTATACCCGAGTTCCACGGTCAACTGATCGAAAAAGGTATACGAAGCAGCCACCGCCAGGACAGCGGGCAGGGGAATTTCGACCCCGGCATCACCGTTGTACGTGCTTCCGGGGATTGCGACGATACCGCCCAAGGCCGGAAGGGCGACGTCAGATGTCGACATGTTGGCATGGCCCTTGACGCTCAGATCGATCTTTGACCGGTAGGTAATGCCGATGTTCATCTTGTCCATCGGCCGGATGCTCAGCGCCAGATTGTAGCCAGCCTCCCAGGCGTCGCCGTCCATGTACCTGCCGATCCTGGAACTGGAATCCATGGGCCCATAGGGTGTCGGTATATCATTAACAGGAACAGTCCCGTGGCTCATGATCTGGCCGTCGACATACACTCCCCGGATGCCGGCGGCCAGCGAGAACCGGTCGTTGACCCGATAGGAAACCGTTGGGTTGAACTCGAAAACCTTGACCGCGAACTTTTCAGCGTACGTGGCCGGATATGGATCCCGCCATTCTTTCGCCAGTCCGGCCGGCGCGGTTATCGAGAAGCCGAACCGGAAGTTGTTGAAATCAGGCGAGACTGCAAATAACGTGGGCATGAAAAAATTCTCCGCCTCGGCCTTGCCGTTCCAGGCCGGGGTTCGATCATCTCTATACTTGACCGAAGTCAGATGGATCCAGGTACCGTTTGCCTCCAGATAGGTCCGGTTCTCCAGCCAGGACATATTGGCGGGATTATAATACGTTGCGTCTGCGCCCGGCGTATTGGCCACATAACCGCCGGCCAGGGCCACCGAGTTCACTGATTGTTCCGGGATACTGTAGCCCGCCGCCAAGGCCGATCCTGTCGCCGTTAACAGAATCAATCCAGCCATTCCCCACGTTTTTGCCATGTACCTGCCTCCTTGTTTTTTTTGATGTTGGTTGATGTTGATGGTGTGGCTTGGTTACGTCTGCATGTTGTCGGCTGAATACAAATACCGTTTGATCTTGTGGGTAGCGGTCTTGACGAAGGGTTCGCGTCGTTCCAGTATCCGGGAGATGCGGGAAGAATTCGAGAGCTGCCCGTTGACGGCGACGCGCATCTCCTCGAACAAATCGACGATGAAGCGGGCCCGCTGGGTCCGACTCTGACCGGCTGTTTTCCCATCGATGAATTCATAGTCCGGATAAATCCAGGCCTCGAGCAGGCCCCGGTTCTCAACGACCAGCGACTCGACCACAAAAGGATAGGCGTTCAGCTTGTGCTCAATCGCCTCGGGATACACGTTTTCGCCGTTCGGCAGGACAATGACCGACTTGGACCGCCCCTTGATGTGCAGGTTGCCCGCGGCGTCGAGCAGACCGAGATCTCCGGTCTTGAGCCAACCCTCCTCGGTCAGCGTTTCCTTGGTCGCCTCCTGGTCGTTGCGATACCCCTGCATGACGTTCTGGCCCCGGGCCAGGATCTCGCCGATTCCGGTCTCGGGGTGGGGATCCTCGATGCGGATCTCCACCTTGGGCACCGGTTTGCCGCAGGAGCCGAGTTGGATGGCCGTATCGCCGAACGGTCCGCCAGCGAGCAGCGGCGCCGCCTCGGTCAGACCATAGCCAACCAGGAAAGGAAAATTGGCATCTCGCAGGAAGGCTTCCACCTCCGGGTTGAGAGCCGCGCCGCCGATACCCATCACCTGCAGCCGGCCTCCGAAAAAGGCGTACAATTTGGCGCCGATCTTGCGATAAATCAGCCTCCTGCTCGGGCCGAACCGACAGAAGAAGCTGAGCATCCTGCTTTTTTCCACCGCTGGAATCACTCGTTTCTTGAAGATTTTCTCGATGATCAACGGCACAACCATCATCACGTGGGGCTGTTCCTTTTCGCATATCTTCTGCAGGATGGCGGGAGTGGGCGTCTTGCCGGCATAAACGACCCGGCACCCTGCCAACAGCGGCAGGACGAAACCGGTCGTGAACTCGTAGGTGTGGGAGATGGGCAGCACCGAAAGGAACACCCAGCCGGGAACGATCCGCATGACCTCGCTGGCCGAGTAGGCATTGGCGCACAGATTGCGGTGGGAGAGCATCACGGCCTTGGAAAAACCCGAGGTGCCGGAGGTGTACAGGATGGAGGCGAGATCATCCGGCGCGACCTTCGGGAAATCCAGGGGTTCATCGCGGGCCTCTTCCCCGAAATCGGCAAGCGCTTCGGCAATGAAGTCGCTAAAGGTCCGCAGGCTGATCAGACCGGTGTCGTCGCGGTAATCGTCAAAGGTGACGACATGGCGCAGTTGCTGCTTCAGGTCGTAGATTTTTTCGATCTGCCGCTGGGTGAGAAAGATCACGTCGCAGCGTATTTCCCCTAGGATATGGTGGACATCGGCCTCGGGAAGATCGGGGAAAATGGGAACAGTGATCGCTCCCAGCCGGACCACCGCCAGGTAGACGACGCCCCAGTGATGGGAATTCTCTCCGAGCAGCGCGACCCTGTCGCCCTGTTTGACTCCGAGCCGCCGCAACAAGGCGGCGACGGCGAGAATCCGCTCGTGCATCGTCTTGTAGGAGAGCGGCTCGTCCAGCGCCATGCCGACGGCCGGCATGTGCCAGTACTTGCGGCAGCTGATATCGACTAAATCGTTCAGGGTCGCCGCGTTTTCCTGGATGACCGGCAGATAATTCACCACCTGCTCATCGGTGACCACCTCGGGCCCATCATGGTTCAGATCGGCTTCATCTGGCGATGTTTGCATACTTTTCTCCACCTTCAATCCTTGATTCCGCATAAGGTCATCGTTGGCCTGTTTACCATAACAGATGATGATTTTCAAAGAAAACGGGCAATTCCCTTGACAGGGCAGAAAGAGAGCGGGTAAATTTTTTAAATTATTGAGTTGTCTTCAACCATCTGCGATCCGTATGTCTCGATTTCTGCCTCTTACCCTGTCGTTGATGGTGGTGAGCATCGTTTTGCTTCTCCACCCTCTCACCGATGTCCAAGGCGCACAACCCACCGCGTCGTCGACAAAAACCAAGCAACAGGGGACAACCATAAGCATTGCCAAGGCCCCCGCACAGGCCGTCAGGCTCTCCGCATCCTCGGTAAAAAAGTCCGTGGCCGCACCTATAAAAACCAAAGCGAGCCAGACCGCTTCTGCGCCGGCCCAAGTCAAGGGCGGCTCCCAGACGAGCGGCGCCGCCAAGGTGGCCGCCCGTCAAACCGCACCGGCTCCCAAGGCCAAGCCGACCCAGCAAGCCCAAAAAGCTAGGAAGACTGGAGCCGCAACGGCGAGGAACACGGGGCGTCCCGCAGCACCGGTCACGGCAAATACCGAACCTGCCGGAGCGCCCCAGGAGATCGAAAAACAAATCAGCGCGAGAAGCGCCATTATCCTGGACGCGAGAACCGGCGGCGAACTCTTCGCCAAATACCCTGACAATCCTCGCCAACCGGCCTCCACAATCAAGATCGTGACCGCCATGATCGCGATCAAGTCATTGAAGGACAACGAGGTGGTCGAAGTCAGCAACCACGCAGCCAGTATGCCTAGCTCCAAGGTGTTCCTTGAAACCAGCAAACAATACCAGGTCAACGATCTGATTAACGCGGTTCTGCTTGCCTCCGCCAATGACGCCAGCGTTGCTCTGGCGGAAAAAGTCGCCGGAAGTGAAGAGAATTTCGCCAACCTGATGACGATTTCGGCGCGCATGTGGGGAGCCCGCAATACCGTCTGCCGCACCGCATCTGGGCTGACGGCCCTCGGCCAGCAATCGACCTCCCGCGACCTGGCCAACATCTTCCGTTATGCCATGCAGCAAGACGAGTTTGCCCGGCGGATGCGGGAAAAATCCATCACCACCTCCTATGGCAAGGTTTTACGCAACCATAACAAGGCGTTGTGGAAGGTGGACGGCGCCCTTGGCGGCAAAACCGGTTACACCGTCGCCGCGCGGCAAACCTATGTCGGGCAGTTCAGCCGAAACGGCCAGACCATCGTGGTGGCGCTCATGGGCAGCGAAACGATGTGGGTGGACGTGCGCAAACTGGTCGAATACGGTTTCAAGAAGCAAAAGGATGAACAACTGGCCCGACTCAGCTCCAGCGACTCAGGCGGAGCCTTGCGAACGAACTGACAGAGCCGGCGGCGCCCAAAAAAAAGGTCTGCATTGCTGCAGACCTTTTTTTTTGAAGAAGATTTGAACAACTATCTTTGAACAACTATCGTTCAGCGACCAACTGCTTGCGCACCAATTCAAGAAAGGCGTCCCGCTTGAACGGCTTCTCCAGTGTGGCGATATCGCCGAGATACCCGGCCATGGTCAGGTAACGCTCCGCCTTGATGGCGCCCCCTCCCGAAATGGCCATTATTTTCAACTCAGGATAATCACGCACCAATTCCATAATGAACTTCAGACCATCCTTAACAGGCATGATCATATCGGTAATGACCAGATCAAAAGCATAGCGACCGACCAGCGCAACCCCTTCCTCACCGTTTTCAGCGGTATGGACTGTATACCCCTCCTGCTCCAACATTTGGGTCAGCATGGTGCGAATCTGCGCTTCGTCGTCGACCACCAGTATCTGTTTCAAAACCATTCACTCCTTATTTCAAAACAGTATTTATTGCATTCTCAATATCCTACAAGCAGTCCCGGCGCGATTCAACAGCTTTTTCTCGGGGTCACTCTTTTTCCTGACGGCATAACCGCCCGAAACCGCCCGGAATAGTTCCCGAAGACCAAAATGCCCGCCCCTGTTTGAAGTCGACAAACCACTGACCGCCCGGTTTTCTGGTCGCATCGACAAAAACAAAGGGCTGCTCTCCAGAAAAACAGCCGTGCAGATACTGGCCTGCCGCAGACTGTTTGCCTTCGAGCAGGGAAAGGGCCTCCGCCATCGAAGGCAGTCGCCAGTCGGCAAATCCCGCAAACCGGGTGCTGTTGATCCGCTCGATCTCCCGGCGCATCGAGCGATGACTCATGATATCGGTGCCGCCAAGCTGCCACATCAATCCTGTGACCCGGTCGCTGACCGTCAAACCGTCATTGTTGTCGACCAGCACCTTGACAAAACTGCCCTGGGGGTTGCGCTCCTGTTCGGTAAAATTGAAACGGAGCACCAGGGCGGTCACATCCTCCTCACTCAACTCGGCGGGCTCGGGCGGCAGGACGATTCGCTCCGGCGCCGTCAACACCGCCTCCCGTCCCGGCAGCCCGATGCCCCCCACCGGGGTGCGGCTCGATTCGAGCAGTGGAATCACCTTGGAATCGTCCTCGGTTTCCACCACATTGGCAAGCAGCCACCGTTTCAGCTCCTCGTTGATAGGGTGAGTCCGCTCGAAACGGGCCACCTTGCCCTGTTCACTGACGCAACGGCGGACCATCTCCGGCGGCGCCAGGATTTCGGCGATCACCAAGGCGTGCTTGATCCCGCGTTCCATCAGACACAGCTTCGGCTCTTCGCCCCAGGCATCGATAAAGAAATAATAAATCCGTTCGTTCTTGCTCCGGACCCGCTCCCGGCCACCCCAGCTCTCGAAGGTGCCGAAGGTATACTCGGGCGTCATTTCCCAATCGATTGCTGATATTCCCGTTTGCACCAGTTTTTTAAAGAGCCCCATCCTGACCTCCGCCAAGGTTGAAAATGATCTGCAAGACCGTTAGATAGTGAATACAAAGTTGTTGAAAGGTTCTCTCAGTATAAAAATAACTATTCCTATTTCAATATGAAAAATTCCATCCGGACAAAATCAGGCTCCCCGCTGCCGCTCGGCGCCACCATTACCCACCAGGGAGTCAATTTTGCCCTTTTCTCACGCCATGCCTTCACAGTCACTCTGGTCATGGCTCCTGAAGCAAGGCGGCAAAGCGGCTGGATAGAAATCCCCTTGAATCCGCAGGCCAACAAAACCGGCGATATCTGGCACATTCTGCTGTGCAACGCCCCCCTGCCGCTGCGCTACGGCTACCGAGTAGACGGTCCGGCAGACCGGCAGGAAAACGGGCATTGCTTCGATGCCAGCCGCATCCTGCTGGACCCCTATGCCAGGGAAATCCACTCTCCAGATTGGGGGCATCTCCGGACCTGTCTCGGCGCCGAACCCTGTTGCCTTGTGGACAGGCAGATCTACGACTGGGAAGGAGACCGGCCGCTCAACATCCCCTTGCGGGACTCGATCATCTACGAACTGCATGTCCGCGGCTTCACCCACCACCCTTCGTCCGGGGTCAATTGCCCCGGCACCTTCGGGGGAATCATCGAAAAAATACCGTATCTCAAAACGCTCGGCATCACGGCCGTAGAACTGATGCCGGTGACGGAATTCAATGAGAACGAGTCCATCTTCACCAATCCCCAAACCGGCGAACGGCTGAAAAATTTCTGGGGCTACAGCCCGCTCTCCTTTTTTGCGACCAAAGCCAGCTACAGCAGCGATCTCCAGGCGCCGCTCACCGAGTTCCGCGACATGGTCAAGGCCCTGCATCGGGCAGGGATCGAGGTGATACTCGACATCGTCTACAACCACACCGCCGAGGGAGGCTCCGACGGGCCGACGACCAGTTTCCGCGGCATCGACAACACCATTTATTACCTGCTCGATCCCTGGACCCGTGCCTACCTCAACTTTTCAGGCTGCGGCAACACCTGCAACTGCAACCATCCCATCGTCCGAAGTCTGATTATGGACGCTCTGCGCTGGTGGGTGATCGACATGCACGTCGACGGTTTCCGCTTCGACCTGGCCGCGATCCTCGGCCGGGATTCGAGCGGCCAGGTGCTGTCCAACCCGCCGGTGGTGGAACGCATCGCCGAAGACCCGGTCCTGGCCGACACCAAGATCATCGCCGAAGCCTGGGATGCGGCCGGACTGTACCAGGTGGGCCAGTTTTCCCGGCACCATCGCTGGGCCGAATGGAACGGCCGTTTCCGCGACGATGTCCGCGCCTTCATGTGCGGTCATGCCGGTATGGTTCCGGCCCTGGCCACCCGGATCGCCGGCAGCTCCGATCTCTATCAGCATTCCAACCGCCGGCCCTGCAACTCGATCAACTTCATCACCAGCCACGACGGGTTCACCCTGGCCGACCTGGTCAGCTACAACGAAAAGCACAACCTGATGAACGGCGAGGACAACCGTGACGGCGACAACAACAACCTCAGTTGGAACAGCGGCGCGGAAGGCCCGAGCGCAGACAAGGCCATCCTGAAACTCCGTTCCCGCCGCGCACGCACCATGGCGGCGATCCTGCTGCTTTCCCAGGGGGTGCCGATGCTGGTTGCCGGCGACGAATTCGGCCGCAGCCAACAGGGCAACAACAACGCCTGGTGCCAGGACAATGCCGTCAGTTGGGTCGACTGGACCCTAGCGCAGGCCAACAAGCCGCTGTTACGCTTTTTCCGTAAACTGATCCGGCTGCGCAAAGCGCACCCAGTCTTCCGGCGAGAGGATTTCTTCCTCCATGACGGTCAAGGCCAAAAGTTGGAGGGGCAGCCGCTGGAAATCCTCTGGCAGGGCTTGCGGCCGGGCAAGCAGGACTGGTCCTGGGAGTGCCGGACCCTGGCCTTCCACCTCATCGGCGCCAACCTGCAACCGCCGGACGCGGATTTTTTCGTCATGCTCAACGGTAGTCCCACCGATGCCGCCCAGTTCACCGTTCCCGAGGCCAGCCAGGGTAAAAACTGGGCGCGGCTCATCGACACCAGCCACCGTCCGCCCCAAGACTTCGTTGACCCGGAGCATGGCGACACGGTACAGTGCGGGCAAACCCTTAATGTTGCCAACATGGGCTGCGTTGTGCTGCAGTCGCGATGAACGAGGTGAGCACATGATCAAACTGCTGATGCTGGGCGATTCGCTGGTGGAATGGGGCAACTGGTCCCGACACCTCCCCCATGTCGTTGTCATCAACCGGGGCATTGCCGGAGAGATGACCGAGGAACTGTCGGTCCGGCTGATGGATGAAATCGACGACTGCCCCGACCCGGACGCGATCCTGATACAATCCGGCACCAATAACCTCCTGATGGGGTACATGTTTTTCCCGGCGATCTTCACCACCATGATGCAGCGGCTGCGGGCCTGCTACCCCCGCGTGCCGTTGATCCTCTGCTCGTTGACGCCCATGCCCGCCGTTCCTATCCATGAGATTGAGCAGGTCAACCGCCAGTTGGCCGAGGTGGCGGCCACCGAAAGCTGCGTCTTTCTCGACTTGGTCAGGCCTTTTTTCGAGCAGTGCCTGCCCATCACCCAACCGGGCTTTCTCGCCGACAACGTCCATCTCAGCACCAGGGGCTATCAGGTCTGGGCCGGTGAGATCGACCGCTGCCTGCAGAGCCTGTTTCCCGAAAACAGCCGAAGTTGACAGGGGGGAATTCAATTCTTATTACAAATCCTGATGCGCAACCCCGACCGCATTCAGTGGTCACCCAAGGCCCTTCACCTTTGCTTGTATTTGTTTTTT
>WRFD01000071.1 GCA_009778955.1 Desulfobulbus sp. | reverse complement strand
TTGGTGGCCATGCCCACAGCAATGCCTTCGGCGCCGAGCAGGAGCAGCAGCGGAATCTTGGCCGGCAGCCGCACCGGTTCCTGCATGCGGCCGTCGTAGGACTCGATGAATTCGGTAAGGTCGCGGTTAAACAAGGTTTCTCGGGCCAGCGGCGACAGGCGGCATTCGATGTAACGGGGGGCCGAGGCCTGGTCGCCGGTGAAGATGTTGCCGAAGTTGCCCTGGCGGTCGAGGAGGTAGCCCTTGTTGGCCAGGTTGACCAGGGCATCGAAGATCGACTGGTCGCCGTGGGGGTGGAGCTTCATGGTTTCGCCGACCACGTTGGCCACTTTGTGGAAACGGCCGTCGTCCATGTTGTGCAGAGTCTGGAGAATGCGCCGCTGCACCGGTTTGAGGCCGTCGTCCGCGTCGGGAATGGCCCGCTCGCGGATGACGTAGGCGGTGTAGTCGAGAAAGTTGGCGTCGAACAGGCGGTGCAGCTTGCCGCGCGGGGCTTCGGTGGTTTCGTTCATACCGGCCTCAGAATCAGGTGGTCCATGATGTACTGTTTGCGTTCCGGCGTGTTTTTGCCCATGTAGAAGCGCAGCACCCGGCTGACTTCGCTCAAGGAATCAAGCCGCACCTGTCTCAGCCGCATATCCGGGCCGATGAACTGCTTGAATTCGGGCGGCGAGATTTCGCCCAAGCCTTTGAAGCGGGTGGTCTCAATGGCGCGGTCGCCCTTGCCCTTGGCCTTGAGCGCGTCGATGGCCGTTGCCATGTCCTGGTCAGAGTAGCAGTAGAAGGTTTTTTCTTTATTGCGCACCCGGAAGATCGGGGTTTCTAGGATGTAGACCCTCTCCTGCTTGATCAGCAGCTCGAAGTAGTGGAGGAAAAAGGTGAGCAGCAGATTGCGGATGTGCAGACCGTCGACATCGGCGTCAGTGGCCAGAATCACCTTGTCGTAGCGCAGGTCGGTGATTGACTCCTCGATGTCCAGGGCCTGCATCAGCGAGTACATCTCCTCGTTCTTGTAGAGCACGTCCAGTCGCTGGCCCAGGACGTTCATCGGCTTGCCCTTGAGCGAAAACACCGCCTGGGTCATGGGATCACGGGCCGAGACGATCGAGCCTGCGGCGGATTGACCCTCGGTGATGAACAGCATATTCTCCCGGCCAGGCTTGGAGGCGATCCCCTTCGAAGGATGATACTTGCAATCCTTCAGCTGGGGAATCTTGAAGGCGATTTTTTTGGCCTTGGCTTTGGCGTCGCGGCGTACCGACTGTAACTCGCGCCGCACCCGCTCGTTGCGCTGCACTTTGTCGACAAAAACCTCGGCGGTCTCCGGAAACTTGTAGAGGTGGGTGGCCACCGCCTCCTTGACGGCATTGACGATGCCCGCGCGGATGTCGGTGTTGCCCAGCTTGTTCTTGGTCTGCGACTCGAACACCGGCTCCTGCACCTTGACCGCCAGGATGCCGACGATGCCGTCGCGCACATCAAGGCCGTTGAATTTTTTGCCGGTGAAGTCGTTGATCCCTTTGAGGATGCCCTCGCGAAAGGCGGAGAGATGGGTGCCGCCCTCGCTGGTGTAGGTGCCGTTGACAAAGGAAAAATAGGATTCGCCGTAGTCGTCGGTATGGGTGAAGGCAAATTCGAGAGCCTTGTCGGCGAAATGGATCGGCGGATAGATCCGCTCGCTGCTCACCTCGCGGTCCAACAGGTCGAGCAGGCCGTACTTGGACAGGTACAGCCCGCCGTCGAGCGACAGGCTCAAGCCCGCGTTAAGGTAGGCGTAGCGCCACAGGCGCAGGTCCACGTATTGGGGGTCGAAATGATAGTCGGCAAAGATCTCCTGGTCGGGCAGAAATTCCACCAGAGTGCCGTTCTTCTCGTTGCTGTCGCCTTCCTCTTCGTCTGTCAGCAGCCCCTGGACGAAGCGGGCGGTCTTGTAGCGGCCGTCGCGGAAGGCGGTGACCGCAAACCGGGTGGACAGGGCGTTGACCGCCTTGGTGCCGACACCGTTGAGTCCCACCGAGAACTGGAACACCTCGGTGTTGTACTTGGCGCCGGTGTTGATCACCGAAACGCACTCCACCACCTTGCCCAGGGGGATGCCGCGCCCATAGTCGCGGACCCGGCACAGGCCGTCCTCGCCCACATGGAGGTCGATTCGTTTGCCGAAGCCCATGATGTATTCGTCGACAGCGTTGTCCAGAATCTCCTTGAGCAGGATGTAGATGCCGTCGTCCGGATGGGAGCCGTCGCCCAGTCGGCCGATGTACATCCCCGGTCGCTTGCGGATGTGCTCCAGCGAACTGAGCGTCTTTATTTTTGATTCGTCGTACTGGTGGTTCGTCATGGATATCGGTTGTTGCGGTGGTTGAACTTGTATCAGATATTTTTACATTGTGGCTTTTGGCCATGCGCTTTTCCGTTCATTCAAGACGCTGGAGCGTGGGAACGATTAAAAACTCACCTTGTTTCACAGGCGCCTTTTTCATAATTCCTGCGGCTGCCATTATCTAAACATCTGTCGATATCTATGTAGCTTTTTATCCAAAATGAACAAGTCAGCAACAATATCAATCCTACAATCAAGGAAATTTTCTTCTTCTTGTTCAAGGTTAAAACCTTGAGCCGGAGCGTGGGATCGATCAAAAGGTAGCATGTCTAACCTTATCTTTCCGCCTCACTCCATCATGTGCACCCGTTCGCAGTCCGGGCAGATCCAGGTGGGGCCGTTGCTCATGCCCCACTTGGTTTCTTCGAAGCAATCCGGGCAGATTTGAAAGCCGCAGCCGCAGTTCCAGCAAAAAGGTTTTTCCTGTTTGCAGCAATGGCAGCGGAATTCTTTTTTCCGCCGCCGGCCCCGCACCGGTTTGTTGGCCTGGTGGTCCATGACGGCTCACACCTTGGGGGGACGCAGCTCCTGGCCCATCCAGTCGAGGTAGCTCTGGCCGCCGTCCTCCACCTGCGTGGCCAGGATCTCGGGCACCTGATAGGGGTGTTTGGCCCGGATGGCGGCGTTCAACTCGGGGAACAGATCGCGGCGCGACTTGATGGTGCAGAACTGTTCTTCACTACGTTCGATGGCCCCCTGCCAGTGATACCAGGAGGTGCAGGCGCTGATCTGGACACAGGCGGCGAGTCGTTCTTCCAGTAGGGCGGCGGCCAGGCTCTCGGCGCTGGCCCGGTCGGGCAGAGTGGTGATCACCTGGATATAGGGCGTCATGACAATCTCCGAAAATTCAGGAAAAGGGGTGGGGCTGGCGCCAGCTCGGGCTGGACCAAACAGACAAATTGGACTATCTTACCAACGCTTTCTTACCAGCGCTTTTGCAAAAAGATAAACCTCACCGTTTCTTCCTTCAACCATACAGGTGGTCGCATGCTCTTTACCGTGGATGTCGGCAACTCCCATACCGTCAGCGGTATTTATAAAAAAGGTCAATTGGTGGGCAGTTGGCGGTTTCAGTCCCGCCAGGACCGTACCGCCGACGAATTGGCCATCCGCTACCACGGCCTGTTTCAGATGGCCGGCATCAACCCGGACAAGATTACCGGCTTCATCGTCGCCTCGGTAGTGCCGATTCTGGAAACGAGCTGGCTCCAGTTCGCCCGCACTTTCCTGACCAAGCTCAGGCAGCCGCCCCTGGCGGTCACCCATACCCTCAAGCTGGGGATGAAGGTGGACACCGAAAACCCCTCCGAGGTCGGCGCCGACCGGATCGTCAATGCCGTGGCCGCCTGGGAACGGTACCACGCCCCATTGATCGTCATCGATTTCGGCACGGCCATCACCTTTGACTGCGTCGACGACAGGCCTGCGTACGTGGGCGGCACCATTCATCCCGGCATCGGCATCTCACTCGACGCCTTGGCCACCCGTACCGCCAAGCTGCCCCGGTTAGATATCGACGTCACCCCGGACCAGCCCATCGGCACCACCACGGTCAAGGCCATTCATTCCGGCGCCCTGTACGGGTTCGGCGGCCTGGTCGACCGGATGGTGCAGGTGCTCAGCCGCCAGTTGACTCCGGACCAGGAGCGGGCCAAAACCATCGCCACCGGCGGTATGGCCGGCCTGGTCAGGCCCTATACCAACACCATCGACGAAATCGATCAGGACCTGACCCTGACCGGCTTGCGTCTGATCTACCAGCGCAACTGCAAGGGCAAGGATGAATAGCCAGCTGATTCTGCCGCCCAGATTGCGCCGGGGCGAGACCATCGGCCTGTTGTGCCCGGCAGGGCCGGTCCGCGATGCCGAGCGGTTGCGGGCGGGCATCCGGCTGATCGAGGAGGCGGGTTTTGCGGTAAAGCTCCAAGGGCCGGCAACACCCACCGACGGCTACTTGGCCGACAGCGACCAGGCTCGGGCCGCGCATCTGCACGCCTTGTGGAGCGATGAAGAGGTCAAAGCCATCGTCGCCATTCGCGGCGGCTATGGCTCCCTGCGGATGATTGAGCGGCTCGATTGGGAGCTGTGCCGGCAATACCCTAAGTTTATGGTCGGCTTCAGCGACGTGACGGTGCTGCTGAACTGCCTGGTGGATCGTGCCGGTCTTATCACCGTTCACGGGCCGATGGCCGGCACCCTTGCCCGGAGCGATGAGCATAGCCGGGCCTCGCTCTTTGCCCTCTTGACAGGCGCCTTCGAGGAACGGATCAAGCCTAGGGGCTTGGAAATATTGAGGGGGGGCACCGGCCGGGGGCAACTGGTCGGCGGCAATCTGACCACCTTGCTCCATCTCCTGGCCACCCCCTGGGACCGCTCTTGGGATGGCTGCATTCTGGTGCTGGAGGATACGGGCGAACCGCTCTACCGGCTCGACCGGATGCTGACCCATCTGTCGCTGGCCGGGCGTCTGCAACGGCTGGCCGGGCTGGTGCTCGGCGATTTCGACCTCGGCGATGACCAAATGGTCAATCTGCGGCTGCAAGAGGCGGTCTGGGCGCGGGTGCTGGAGCTGGCTCCGCCCGGCTATCCGATCTGGGCCCGCTTTCCGGCAGGCCATCGGCAGCGCAACCTGGCTCTGCCCATCGGTATGGAGGCTGAGATGACCTCGGACGCCGGCGCCCTGACGTTACTGCCCGCCTCTACCATCCCGGCCTGAACGAGGTTTTTTTTTATGTTTTTTAAGCTGCGGCGTTTTTTCCTCACCGTCCTTTCCTTTAGCCTGCTGATGGTCGGCGTTCTGGTAAGCCTGGCGCCGCTTATGCTGCTCCGCCAGCAGCTGGATGCACCCACCTTCGCCATGGCGGTCTGTGCCTGGCTGGCGTTGGTGCTGCTGGCGCTGCTATCTCTGACCAACATGCTGCTGCGGCGGATCTGGTTCTTTCGGGGTCAGGGCGAGCCGGTGTCGCTCGATCAGTTGCGGCAGCGGCTGCTGAGCGTCAATGCCATGGAGTGCCCGGTGATGGCGCTTGGCAAGCGCAGAAAGATTGTCTTCACCTGGCGTTTTAAGGAACTGCGTTGGTGTGAACTGTTCAGCCGGCTGGGCAAGAACCGGCTCGACGAACTGCACTGCCGGTTCGATGCCGACACCCGGACCGTGTATTTGAGCGATCGGGTGCGGTTGGCCGATTTCATCATCTGTCCGGACCGGATCAAAATCAGTCGGCCACGCATCCCCCTGCCGTTGCTCCGGGCGTCGAGCAAGAGGCTCAATGCCATCAAGCAATACGCCGACCTGGCCGAGCACGAATACGCCTTCCACGGCCGCGAAATCAAATCTCCGGTGCTGGGCACCATTCTGGCCAGCGGCTGGCACGTCCGCTACACCCTGTTCTGATTGCCGCAAAAACACGCGGCGCCGGTCATGGACGCCGCAGGCCAACTGGAAGTGTTTTTTGGGAAAAATCAAGCGCCTCTTGTCTTCTCCGGCCATAGTAGGGTGTGCAGTTGGAGTTGCAGGCGCACGGGCAGCCGGTACTCCAGCAGTAATCTGGCCAGGATGGCCGGGTCGAGCAGGGGACGGACCGGCGAGAACAGGAGGGGATGCGTTGCCGCCAATCCCTCCCGGGCGAGCAACGCCCGGGCCCAATGAAAGTCGGCCGCTGAACTGAGCACGAACTTGATTTCGTCCCGGCAGCCGCACTGTTGCCGCTCTCGGAGTATCTCGAGGTTATTCGGCAAGTTGTGGCCGGCCATGCCGGAATCAGGGCACTTGATATCCATGATGATCCGCACCGTATCCGGAACTCGGTCGAGCGCTAGGCTGCCGTTGGTTTCGAGCAGCACCTCGCGGCCTTCCCGGACCAAAGCCAGCATCAGGGGATACGCGGCTGCCTGCAGCAGTGGTTCGCCGCCGGTGATCTCCACCGGCACGCCGGGTCGCCGCGCGGCCCAGGCGAGGATTTTGTCCTCGGTCATCGGTGTGCCCGGCTCCTGCCAGGCATAGCGGGCGTCGCAGTAGGCGCAGCGTAGGTTGCAGCCCGCCAGACGGACGAACAGACAGGGGAGCCCGGCCCAGGTCGATTCGCCTTGGATGGAATAAAACAGTTCCGAGACGTTGAGCGGTTCAGTCACCGTAGTACACCACGCCGCTGGATTCCGTTTCCTGCACCTCGACGCTGTACAGATGGTAGCGATCGGTGCGCAGGGCTTGGTCGAGCTCGCGGAAGAGGTACATGGCTATATGCTCGGAAGAGGGATTGATCTCTCGGAAGGCCGGGTGTTGGTTGAGGTCGCGGTGATCAAGCTCGTCGACCACTGTGTTGACCGTCTTCTTCAACTGCTTGAAATCAATGCCCATCCCGAGGTGATCGAGCTTTTCCGCCCGCACGGTCACCTTGATCTTCCAGTTGTGGCCATGGGGGTTTTCGCAGTTGCCCGGATAGGCCCGCAGGTGATGGCCTCCGGAAAAATGGGTTCGGATGAAAATGTCCATCTAACTGTTCTTCCTTGCAGTTGATTGAATGCCATTTTTTTGGGATCACGCCAAAAGATGGCGAAAAGCGGCTTGCGCATTCTTGCGCAAATGGTAAACAAATTCGCGGTGCTGTCGGAAGCCGGGGTGCGAACCGAGCACTGTAGCAGGAACGAGACCGTCTTGCCAGTCCGTTGTCAACTCTCTCATGGTGGAGTCAGTCGTGTCGGAGCCGAATCTTCTTTGCAATGCAGCGACCGATGACGCCCTGTTCAACGGCCAGCTGATTTGCCGCCAGCCTCGTGACGGGTACCGGTTTTCTGTGGATGCGGTTCTGGCCGCCCATTTCGTCACTCCAGGATCAAACCAACGGGTGCTTGATCTCGGCAGCGGCTGTGGCGTTATCGGTCTGATTCTGTGCTTCTGGTATCCGGATATCGTGGTTGTGGGCCTGGAGCTGCAGGAGGCCCTGGCAGACCTGGCCGAGGCCAACGGCCTAAGCAACGGGATCGATAACCGTTTCTCGGTGCTGCGCGGCGATGTCCGCGCCATTGCCGAGTCAATGCCTCCGGAGTCGGTTGACCTGGTGGTGTGCAATCCTCCCTATGGCGGTAAGAAAACCGGTCGGCTGAACCAGGACAGCCAGGCGGCCGGTGCCCGCCATGACGTGTGGGGCGGGATCGAGGATTTTGTCCGGGCCGCGGCGTTCGCGGTCAAAAACCTGGGGAAGGTGGTGTTTGTGTACCCTGCCCGGCGCTGCAACACCCTGTTGGTCACCTTGCAGGCCCATCGACTGGCGCCCAAGCGGCTGCTGCCTGTCTATTCCTATCCCGAAGCGGCGCAGGCCTGCCTGGTCCTGGTCGAGGCACGGAAGAACGGCGGCGAACAGATCGACATCCTGGCGCCGTTTTTCGTTCACCAGCATGGCGGCGGGTACAGCCCGGCCATGCGCGCCCTCTACGAGGCTTCTCCGAACTTGCCAAGGTGATCGGTTGCTCGGTGTCCGGGGTCGAGGGGGCGGTGCGCGAGGCCAAGGACCGGGTTCGGGCGGCGATCAAGAATGCGGACTACAGTTTTCCCCAGCATCGAATCACGGTCAACCTGGCGACGTGGCGGTCAAAAAGGAGGGTGCTGGCTACTATTTGCCTATGGCCCAGGGTATCCTGGCGGCGGCCGGCCTGGTGGACGGCAGTCGGCTCGAAAGGACCGCCATGGTCGGCGAGCTTGTCCGGTGCGGCCGGCGCCGAGGGTGTCTTGCCCAAGGGCCCTGGCGGCTTGCCGGGAGGGGATGGACCGTTTTCTGGCGTCGGCGGCCATTGTCCAGGGGGTCGAGGTCTACCAGGTCGAACGGCTCGACCAGGCGGTTGAGTTTCTTGTCGGCCGTACAGCCCTGGCGCCGGAGGCGCTTGATCCGGCCGAACTTTTTGCCCGTCACCGCGACCGCTATACGGTCGGTTTCGCCGATATCGAGGGGCGGGAGTCCGCCAAGCGCGGGCCATGGAAATAGCTGCGGCCGACGGTCACAATGTCCTGCTGACCGGAGTGCCGGGGACCGGCAAAACCATGATGGCCCGCGCTTCCTCCAGCCTCAGCTTCCCGACCCGTTTCATGATGGTTGCGGCCATGAACCCATTTCCGTGCGGCTTGGGGGACCGTCTCCGGTCCTGCACCTGCACGCCGCTCCAGGCACAGCGCTACCGTAGCCGTCTGTCCGGACCGCTTCTGGATCGAATCGACATGCATATCAAGGCGCCGCCGGTGGCGGTGCAGGAGATGCTCGGCCAATCGATCGTCCGGCTCGGCCTTTCCGCCCGTGCAAACCACGCACCCTCAAAAACGCCCTGAACATCGCTGATCTCGCTGGCGCCGCGCCGCCGGACCAAAACATGTGGCCGAGGCGATTCAGTATCGCCGCCTCCAGTTCGACGTCTGAAACAGAGGCAGGACGTCGAACACGGTTCAGCCCGGCTCAGGCATCCAGCGTCGCCCTGATCGTCTCTGCCAGTTGCATGACGGAAAAGGGTTTTTGGAGGAATGGAGTCTGTTCGTCCAGCACGCCGTGATGGTCGATGATATCGGCGGTATAGCCCGACATGTAGATGACGCGGAGTTCCGGGAAGGCGGCGATAAGACGGTCGGCCAGCTCTTTGCCGTTCATGACCGGCATGATGACGTCGGTGAGGAGAAGATCAATCCGGCCGGGGTGCTGCCTGATCAGCGCCATGGCCGTTTCGGGTGAGGTGGTCGTGACAGTCTTGTACCCCAGGTCTTCCAGGATGGATTGCGCCATGGCCAGCAGGCGCGGATCGTCTTCGACCAACAGGATGGTTTCTCCTCGGGCCGAGGCGCCAGGCGGCTTGATTCGCTCCTGTTTCTTCTGGGTGTCGTCGGTGACGGCAACGGGCAGATAGATGGAGAAGGTCGTCCCCAGGCCCAGCGTGCTCTCGACTTCGATGACGCCGGAGTTCTGCTGCACAATGCCGTAGACGGTGGGCAGTCCGAGCCCGCTTCCGAGCAGGCTCTTGGTCGTAAAGAATGGCTCGTAGATCTTGTCCAGCAGATCCGGCGCGATGCCGCAGCCGTTGTCGGCGACCGTGAGCACGATGTAGTCGCCCGGCTCGGCCTCGGGAAATTCGGAGCAAAAAGCTTTATCGAGGAAGGCGCGGGCGGTGCGGATGGTGACCGTGTCGTTTTCACCGCTGGCGTCGCGTGCGTTGACGCAGAGATTGGTCAGGATCTGGTCGATCTGGGCGGGATCCATCTTGATCGGCGGCAGGTCTGGGGTCGGTATCCAAACCAATTCTATGTCTTCGCCGATGAGGTGGCGCAGCATATTCAGGATGCTGTCCACAGCCTGGTTGAGGTCGATGATCCGGGGGGCGATGTGCTGCTTTCTGGAGTAGGCCAAAAGCTGACGGACAATGTTAGCGGAGCGCATGGCCGCCTCGTGGATTTTTTGCAGATCGGCATGGAGTCTCTGGTCAGGATGGGTTTTTTCCAGGGCCATTTCAGTGTAGCCGATGATCACCGCCAGGATGTTGTTGAAATCGTGGGCTACTCCGCCAGTGAGCCGGCCGACCGATTCCATTTTCTGCGCATGTCGATACTGCGCTTCCAATTTGAGCTGGTTGGTGATGTCGTGCTTGATCGCCACGAAATTGACAATGGCGCCCTGCTGGTCGAACACCGGCGAGATGGTCGTCTCCTCCGTGTAGAGGGAGCCGTCCTTTTTCCTGTTGACCAAACGGCCGTTCCAGGTGCGGCCCGAAGTGATGGTCCGCCACAGGTCGCGAAAAAAGTCATCGTCGTGCTTGTCGCTCTTGAGGATGCGCGGGGTGTGCTGAAGGACTTCGTCGCCGGCATATCCGGTGACTCGGGTAAAGGCCGGGTTGACATACTGGATGCGGCCGTCCGGATCGGTGATGATGATAACCTCGCTGACCTGTTCGATCGCCACTTTAAGCCGCTCCAGGTCGGCCTCGGCCTGTTTGCGCTGGCTGATGTCGCGGCTGATGGCGATGATGTGAGGTTCCCCGTTCAAGACCAGAGGCCGCGCTGATAGCAGGCCGATGTTGAGGCCGCCATCCTTGCGGCGAAACACTGCCTCGAAATTGTCGCAGCGCCCTTGGGTGCGCAATGCGTCGATCATGCGACGCCGGTCGGCGGGATCGTGCCAGAGATCCAGCTCAACCGAGGTTTTGCCGATGACTTCCTCGCGGGCGTAACCGGTAAGATCGATGAATCCTTGGTTGACGTCCACATACATGGTTTCCGCATCCATGCCGTCTATCACCCGGTTGATGTTGACGGCATCGGGACCCTGGTCAAAGGCCAGGGCGAATTTCTCCCGGCTTTCCAGCAGTTCCTGTTCGGTGCGCTTGCGCTCGGTGATATCGCGGAAGATGGCTTGATAGGAACCATCCGGCATCGTCTTGGTGCGCATTTCCACGGAAATCAGCGATCCGTCCGAACGGACCAGGTCGCGCTCTCTCACCACGACCTGGCCCTGTCGCAACAGGTCGAAGCAGAAAGGGACTTTTTCCATGCTTTCCGGGGAAAAGGCCACTTTGCTGATGTGTTTACCGATGATGGCGTCGCCTTGCACGCCCAGAATGGCGCTCATCGCACTGTTGATTTTGGTGATCATGCCTTCGCCGGTTGTCAACATGATGCCGTCGATTGCCAGATCAATCAAGCTCCGGTACCGCTCCTCGTTAGCCTGTACCGCCATCCGCGCCTGTTTCGTGGAGGTGATGTCGATGGCGATAAAGATGACGCCGACGTCCAGGTTATTCGCGTCAATGAGGGTCAAGCTCAGAAACACGTCAAGGGAAGAGCCGTTTTTCCGCTGCCACCTGGTTTCGCTCGTTGCTGTACCGAGTTGGCTGATCTGGCGTTGGAGATCGTCCTCGATCGATTCGTACTCGGCGTCGCTGGCATAGAGAACTCGGGCGTTGAAGCCGACCAGTTCTTCGGCTCGGTAGCCGGTCATGGCGCACAGCCGCATATTCACCGCCAATATGTTGCGATTGCGTGCCATTCCCGCCCCGACGGGAGCGGCCTGAAAGGCGTTGGCCAGAAACTGTTCGCTGGCCTGCAGAATATTCCGTTCCCGTTCGTAACGGTAAAGCTCTCTGCGGTAGATGAAGAAAAGAAGCAACGAGGTGATAGAGACAAACAACCACCCTTGGGCGTGTCTCACATGGAAAGAGGCTCCGATGTCGTTGAACAGGTTATATACGGCCTGGTTTGAAAACCATATGTACAGGGCGGAAATGGCGAGATAGATAAGCGCTGCCTTGGCGGCCATTCTGCTGGCGGGGGACAGGGGACGCATGACTTTCCTCTGGAGAGAATAAACAGGTGCGCAGGGACATGACAGATGGCGCTGGAGCCGGTCACCGCGCCGCATCTTTTTTTAATGTACTCGAGGCAAGGAGAAAAGTACAGGTTTTCAGGCATGGGC
>WRFD01000070.1 GCA_009778955.1 Desulfobulbus sp. | reverse complement strand
GGTATAGGTCTCGGGAAAGAGGTATCCCTCCAGACTGTCGGCTTCTATCCCCAGTTGGCGGATGAAGGCTCCATCCTTGACCAGGCCGAGGAACCGGTCCTGTTTGACCCAGCCGTCCTGTTCAAAGACAGCGGCAATCTGCGCTGCGGTCAAACCCTCGGGAATGGTGACATGGTGCCGGAGGGTCCGACCCGAGGCCAGCAATTCCAGAACCTGGGGCGGAGTCATGCCCAAGGGGATGCTGTACTCTCCGGCCTTAAGCTTGGTTTTCAGGCCGGAGAAATGGACCATGGCAAGATAGCGGATATCGTTACTCAGGATGCCATGCGCCGCCAGCAGGGCGCCGATGCCTCGCACTCCGGCGCCCTTGGGGATATCGATCACGACCTCGCCCTGTCCCGACGCGGGCGTGACCAGGTATGACCGGTACCACTGCCCGACCCCCACGAGGGAAACGAGAATGGCCAGGAACAGGGCAATCAGCAGGTAGCGCATAACAAAACGGGCATGGAAACAGAAAGGCCGGGCAATCCGGCAACAGGAATGCGCCGCTTAGACCGCATCCCTCCTCTGCCGTCATCCGGCGGCTTCGCGATCACTCCTCCTCGCCGCCGGCCTGTTTGGCAGGGTTTTTTTGTTTAGGAACCTTCCCCAGGGTCAACTTGATGACCTCATCCATATGCTTAACCGGGAAGAAGGCTATTTTCTTGCGCAACTCTTCCGGAATCTCAACCAAGTCCTTTTGGTTTTCCTCGGGGATGATCACCTTGGCGATACCGGCACGCAGTGCCGCCAGGGCCTTGTCCTTGAGCCCGCCGATGGGCAGGACTCTGCCGCGAAGCGTTACCTCGCCGGTCATGGCGACCCCACGCTTGACCGCTTTGCCGCTGATGGCGGAAAACAGGGCGGTGGTCATGGTGATGCCCGCAGAAGGCCCATCCTTGGGAATGGCCCCGGCCGGGACATGGATATGGATATCGACCGCATCGAAATATTCGGGCGTAACCCCCAGCATCTTGTTGCGGCTGCGGCAATAGCTGAGCGCGGCCTGGGCAGACTCCTTCATCACTTCGCCCAGTTGACCGGTCAACAGCAGTTTGCCCTTGCCGGGCAGCACCGAGGTCTCGATATGCAGCAGCTCGCCCCCGACCTCGGTCCAGGCCAGACCGATCACCAGGCCGGGCTGGCCGCTGGTGTCGAGGTCCTTTTCCGGCAAATATTTCGGAGGTCCCAGATATTTCTCGATGGTCTTGCCGGAAACCGCATAAGGTCCCCTGCCGCCTTCGGCCACCTTGCGGGCGATCTTGCGGCAAACCTTGCCCAAGGCCCGCTCCAGGTTGCGCACGCCGGCCTCGTGGGTATAGGTGCTGATGATGATTTTCAAGGTGGCGTCGTCGATATTGATCTGCCCGGTCTTGATGCCGCTTTCCTTGATCTGCCGCGGCAGCAGAAATTTGTTGGCGATCGCCATCTTCTCCTCCAGGGTGTAGCCGGAGAGCTGGATCACCTCCATACGGTCGAGCAGGGGGCCGGGGATGGTGTCGGTGCGGTTAGCCGTGGTGATGAACATGACCTTGGAAAGATCAAAGGGCAGGTTCATGTAATGATCGGAAAAGGTGTTGTTCTGTTCCGGGTCGAGCACTTCCAACAGGGCCGAGGAGGGGTCGCCCCGATAATCGTCGCCGATCTTGTCGATCTCGTCCATCATGAACACCGGGTTGTTGGAGCCCACGTTTTTGAGCCCTTGGAGAATCCGACCCGGCATGGCGCCGATGTAGGTGCGGCGGTGCCCCCGGATTTCGGCCTCGTCCCGCATGCCGCCCAGGGACAGGCGATAAAACTTGCGCCCCATGGCCTTGGCGATGGCCTGGCCGAGCGAGGTCTTCCCCACGCCGGGAGGGCCGGAAAAACAGATGATCGGCCCCTTGGTGTCGGCATTGAGCTTGCGCACCGAAAGATATTCGAGGATGCGCTCCTTGATCTTATCCAGGCCGTAATGGTCTTCGTCCAGCACCTCCGCCGCCACCTTGAGGTCAAGCACGTCGGTGGAGGATTGCCGCCACGGCAGGTCGAGGAACCAGTCGAGATAGGTGCGGACGATGGTCGCCTCCGAGGCGTCGGGGTGCATCATCTCCAGCCGCCGAAGCTGCTTGCGCGCCTCCTTCTTGGCGTACTTCGGCATCTTCTTCTTCCGCAACTGCTTGCGCAGCTCCTCAATTTCCTGTGAATAGCCGTCCTCGTCCCCCAGCTCCCGCTTCAAGGCCTGGATCTGTTCCCGGAGGAAATACTCCCGCTGGCTGCGCGACATTTCCTCCTTGGCATCCGACTGGATCTTGGCCTGGACTGTGGACACCTCCAGCTCCTTGTGGAGCAGATCGGCCACCAGGCGCAGCCGTTCGGTCGGATCGATAGTCTCAAGTATTTTCTGCGATTCCGACATCTTCAACCGCAGATTGGAGCCAACCAAGTCGGCCAGGCGTCCCGGTTCCTCGATATTGTTGATGATCATCATCAGGTCCGAGGAAAGGAGGCCGCGCAGCGACATGATCTTCTCGGTGTGTTCGCGCACGGTCCGCATCAGGGCCTCGGTCTCGACCGTGACCTCCGAGGTCTCCTGCTCTTCGATCAGGTCGATCGCCACCCGGTAAAAGGGTTTCTTTTGCAGAAAAGACCGGATCCTGGCCTTGGAAAGGGCCTGCACAAGAACCTTGAGCCGGCCGTCGGGCAACTTGAGGGTCCGCATGATCATCGACACCATGCCCACCTGGTAGAGATCCTTTTCCTCGGGATCGTCCTTGGTCGAATCCTTCTGGGTCACCAGCATCAACAGCTTATTGTTGCTCAAACCGTCATTCACCGCCTCGATTGATCCGGGCCGGCCGACAAACAGCGGGATGATCATGTAGTTGAAGACCACGACATCCCGGACAGCCATCATGGGCAGGGATTCGGGGATTTCCAGATCTTGGCTCTGCTCGCCGAAATCCCCCATGCTGGTCGATAATGAATCGTCAAATTCCACGTTTCCCCTCCTTAGAGCCGCCTGACGCGGCGATGCGCAACGACGCGCCCTGCCCGCTGAATTGTCCCACGACAGTAAACACAACCCCACCCGAAGTCAAGACGACGGCTCGCCCAGGGACCGGGGAGAAGATTTCCCTTGAATAATTGCTGGGCCGCCAATATAGAAAGGGCTGTCGCCCGCCCTTCCGTCCACCCGCTTTTCTGGAGCCGATCATGCTGACCATCGGGTCATTTTTCGATCTTGCCGACTTTCCCGACCAGGAACTCTTCGCCGACTGTCCCGATGTCTGGGCGCCGCTGAAAAAGCTGAAAGCCTATATCGCCAGCCAGACCGAACCCACCTTCCAGCACCTCTGCATCACCGACGGGGCGCCGCTGGACAGCCCCTACATCTGGTTCAACGGCCGGCTGCGCAATGCCCGCGAATGCGTCATCACCTACGGCGACGCCACCAAAGGCGGCCTTTCGGTTTGGGAGAACAGCCAGTTCCTCCAGGGCGCTTCGGTGATCATGGCCGGGGCGGTCATCGTGGGCAAGAACATCAAGATCGGCAAGGGCGTGCTGATTGAATCCGGCGCCATGATCAAATCTCCGGCCATCATCGGCGACCAGACGGAAATCCGCCAGGGGGCCTACCTGCGCGGCAACTGCCTGATCGGCAAGCGCTGCGTGGTGGGCCATACCACCGAGGTCAAGCACAGCATCTTCCTCAACGATGCCAAGGCCGGCCATTTCGCCTACCTGGGCGATTCGATCCTCGGCAACCGCGTCAACCTCGGCGCCGGAACCAAGTGCGCGAACTTGCGCTTCTCCTCCGGCAACATCCGACTAAAGAACGGCGACGTCATCCTCGATACCGGCCTGAAGAAGCTGGGGGCCATCATCGGCGACGATTCGCAGACCGGATGCAACGCCGTCACCAGTCCCGGCACCCTCATGGGGCCGGACAGCCTGCTCATGCCCAACACTACCGCACCCGCCGGAGCACATCCTCCAAAAAGCGTGCTGCGCTAGAGTCCGACTGCAAGGCGCGGTCCTCAAGGGGCTTGCCCTGGCCGGCGTATTCGTAGAGGGCGAAAAAGAAGGCGAACAGGATGCCGACGGTGAAAAAAATCCGGAACAACCGGTCCCAGGGCAGCCATCCCTTGTCGGTAAGCCGCCGGAACATGACGGCGACGATATAGGTGAACCCCAAGGCATAGGGAGCGGTGAGGAGCACCTGGTAGATTGTGCCACTCGCCACCGCGCCAACATCGGAGCCCAGGCGCAGATGAAAAAGCAGATAGGCCAGGGCCGTCAGAAAAAATGTGATCTTTTCCCGTAGTGTGCTCATATCATGAAGAACAGCATTGCCTGCGTGTTTCCGGAAACCCTGCCCGACGAGCGCTTCCTGCTGCCCCTTGTACAGGTTTTCGGACAGGTTGTCCACATGCAAGCCATTGAAAACGCGCCGCCGGAACAAAGAACCGCCACCGCGTTCATCCAACACTGCCGACAGCAAGGGCGCCTTGGCGCGTTCACGCCCGTGCCCCTCGGGGACCGGCGGGAGCGGTTTTGCGCCCTGGCGCGGGATATTCGCCGCCGGGGCGACACCTACATCAGCCAGTTGAGCATGACCACTTTGGCTGGTCTTGGCCGCCGGGACTATCCCGAGCCACACCACGCGATCCTGACCAGTCTGCTGCGCGGGGCCGACATCCAAGAGCAGGAGAAGACCGAGCTGATGCTGTGGCAGTCGCGGCTGATGCTTGAGTTGGGAGAAGCGTACGACATCGGGCAGACTGAACTGAGCGACGCCCTGCGGACCATCGCCCGCAGGCAGGACACCCTGTTCGCCGAGTTGTGCGAAGAAGAGGAGAATCCCTTTGCCCTGCCCGCTGCCGGACAGGATGACGGTCCGGAAGCGGACGCCATCCTCCGCCATCGGCTCAAGGCCTGGACCCGGCTTTGTTTTCACGGCGACAGGACCGCCCCAGGGCTTCTGGTCTCCAGTCACCGGACAGCGATCGACCTGTTGCAGGAAGTCTACGAAAAAAGATGGCGACAGAGCGCCCGCCTGCTGGCCAAAATAGCCATCCCCGTACCGGACGAAGATCAGGAAACCGGGTGGGTCAACGAGCCGGACGGACGGCACAGTCCCGACCTTGACCGGCTGCTGGCCGAGATCGCCGCCGCAGGCTCCTGCCTCAGGTTTTCAGATGAGCACGAGCAGTTGTTGCGCGCGGGGCTTGCGCAATGGTCGCGGGCTGCGGACTGCCCGCCGCCGGTAGGGTCGGCCAAGCTCGAGTTGTATTCTTTTCCCCGGGCGTCTTCGACCCGGTTATTTTCGGAAAGTTTCGCGGATGCCGCTTCCAGTCGGCCGGACGGCGGCGAAGAGGGCGCGGGTTGCGTCGTCGGTCTGCTCAAAATGGCCTGAGCCGGCTGGCACGATCGCTCAGGAAACGCTCTGGCTCTCCAGCGACTGCACGTATTCGAGCCATGCCCGGGAGGGCTCCTTAATTTCCACGCCCATTCGCTTGCTCACGCCGCTGACCTCCTCCCATTTGGGCCGGACCCGGAATTTAAAACAGCGGCGCCCGCTGGTGGCCACCACGGCATAGACGTCGATGTTTTTGCCAAACCGCCTGGTCATGTCGGCCAGGCACAATCCGGTCAGCGAAACATCCTGGACTGTTCCCGAACAACATCTCATTCCATCGGACACGTCAAAGGACATGCCCCTGACCACCATACGCGAATATCTGCGTTTTTCCCCCATCGCACCTCCAAAAACCGTCACTGCCCCCGGACCTTCGCCAGCCCCCTGTCCCGTCCGGGACAGGCTTTGCTCGTTCGTCCTTCGGCAGTAGGATCATTTCGTGTTGTCTTCACATTCCTCGCGGTAAGGATTGATCGTTACCACCGGACAGCAGGAGGATTTCACCACCTTCTCGGCGACACTGCCGAACATGATCCGCTCGACGCCCTTGTAGCCATGCGTTCCCATCACGATCAGCTGCACCTTCTTCCTGACCGCATACTTGAGGATTTCCTCGGCAATGTCGCCGGACAGAACCTTGCCGGTCACCTGTGGCACTCCGGCTGCGGCAAACATCGCCTTATTTTCTTCGACATAGGTTTCCATCTGCTGCTGCGCCGAAGCGAACAACTCCTCTTCCAGGTTGGGGAGGTTGATGGGCGGAACGAAAAAACCGCTGTAATCCTCGAAGGTCTGGGCCACAAACACCAGATAGAGTTCCGCCTTGAACGTTCCGGCCATATAGGTCGCAGCCTGGATGATTTTGCCGGCATTGTCCGAAAAATCCACTGGAGTCAGGATACGTTTGATCGCCTGCATACAAGGCCTCCTTTATCTGAATCTGAAAGAAGAGGGTAAAAGTTCGACTTGATGCCGTCAGATTATCCCGTTCGAGCATTTTTCACCACGAATAACTGCATCATCCCGCCAGCGGCTCGAAGGAATTGGACAAAGCTGTTGACCGTGCCCCTCATCGCGCCTATACTGCCAGCCGCTCACCCGCATTCGTCGTAATCCCGCTGCCGTTTGCTGCGACCGGAATCTGTTCTTGTTGCGCCTGCCGGCAGCATCACCCCGGTTTTCTTGTCCTCCGGCCCTTGCCGGACACCGCCATGGAATGCATCCCGAAATGGATTGCCTGGGAAATCACCCGCCGGTGCAATCTCAACTGTGTCCACTGCCGCTCCTCCTCCCAGCTTGAGATCGAGGGGCATCCCGACTTTTCCTTGACCGAAGCCCAACGGATACTGGACGATATCCACAGCTACGCCAACCCGGTCATGGTGCTGTCCGGGGGCGAACCACTGCTGCGGCCGGATGTGTTTGACATCGCCTCCTACGGAACCGGCCTGGGACTGCGCATGTGCCTAGCCACCAACGGCGCCCTGGTCACCGAATCCGTCTGCCGCGCCATCAAGGAAGCGGGCATCAAGATGGTTTCCCTGAGCCTCGACGGGCCCACGGCCGAGGTGCACGACAACTTCCGCAACCAGCCGGGAGCCTTTGCCGGCGTGATGCAGGCCATCCGCCTCTTCAACGAGCACCGGATCGAGTTTCTCGTCAACTCGTCCTTTACCAGGCGCAACAAGGCAGAGGCTCCGAAGATCTATCAACTGGCGAAAAACCTGGGCGCCACGGCCTGGTACCTGTTCATGATCGTGCCCACGGGACGGGGTGAGGACATCATGGACGAGCTAATCCCGGCTTCGGAGTACGAGGACATCCTCAACTGGCACTACGACATGGAAAAAGGAGAACACGACCTCCTGGTGCGCCCCACCTGCGCCCCCCAGTATTACCGCATCGTTCTCCAGCGCTCCAAGGCCGAAGGCGAGCGGTTTACGCGGCGCTCCCTCAAGTTTTCCACCGGCGGTTCCAAGGGATGCCTGGCCGGCCAACTGATCTGCCTGATCGATGTCGACGGCAATGTCCTGCCGTGCAGCTACTTCCCCTTGCCTGCGGGCAACCTGCGGACCCAGCCGTTCCGGGAAATATGGGAACATTCGAGCCTTCTTCTCGACATGCGCGACTTTGCAGGATACAAGGACCATTGCGGTCGCTGCGAATATATCCAGGTCTGCGGCGGTTGCCGGGCCAGGGCCTATGCCGTGACCGGCGACTACCTGGCCGGAGAGCCGTTTTGCGCCTACCGGCCCGGACAATAAAAGGACGAAAAGGACGATAAAAAGACGAGCCGAACCGAACAGGACGGTCCCGATCTGTTAACCTCCAACCAACACAGCCCTCAATGGACGAGACCTTTCTTCACGCCTGCCGAGGCGAACACACCGCCTACACTCCTGTCTGGTTCATGCGTCAAGCCGGCAGATATCTCCCCGAATATCAGCAAGTCCGCGGCCGGGTGAGCTTTCTTGAACTATGCAAGACCCCGGAACTTGCCGCCGAAGTCACTCTCCAGCCCATCGATATTTTCGGCTTCGACGCCGCCATCCTCTTTTCCGACATCCTGATCCCGATGGAGGCCATGGGTCTTGAGCTCGAATTCCACGAAGGCAAGGGCCCCATCTTTGCCCGGCCGGTCCGCAGCCAGCAGGCGGTCGACGACCTGGTGGTGCCGGTGCCGGAGGAATCGCTGCCCTTCGTGCTGGAGACGATCGGCCTGCTGCGCAACCGTCTGGAAGTGCCGCTTATAGGCTTTGCCGGCGCGCCTTTCACCCTGGCCACCTATCTGATCGAGGGCGGGAGTTCCAAGGTGTTTCTGCACACCAAGAAGATGATGTACCAGGAACCCCAGCTGTACCACAACCTGCTGGCCAAGATCACCGCCTGCACCAGCGCCTATCTCCAGGCCCAGGTCCGGGCCGGCGCCCAAGCCCTGCAACTGTTCGACTCCTGGGTCGGGATACTCGCCCCCTGCGATTACGAGGAATTCGCCCTGCCCTATGTCCGCTCTATCATTTCCGATCTTCGGGCCGTGACCGACGTGCCGATCATCTATTTCGCCAACAACGGCGCCACCTTAACCAAACTGACCGCCACTGCGGGCGCGGACGTCCTTGGCTTCGACTGGCGGCTGCCGATCGGCGAAGCCGTGGCCCGTGCCGGCCAACATGCCGTGCAGGGCAACATCGATCCCATGGCTCTTTTCCTGCCCCAGAAGCGTCTGGAAGAGCGGATCAGGACCATGTTGCTCGAGGCCCGCGATGCCCGCGGCTACATTTTCAACCTCGGCCACGGCATCCTGCCGGAAACGCTCCCAGCGCAGGTGCGAATCGCGGTTGACGCCGTCCACCGGTTCAGCGGCAAACCGTAAGCGCCCCACCGGGAACTGCCCCATGGATCAATCCGGCTCCGTCATCCCCTCGCTCGCCCAATGCATCGATTTGATGGATCAATATGGGATGCTGCCCAACATCCGCCATCACTCGCTGGTGGTCGCCCGCCTGGCGGAACAGTTGCAGGGCGGGATCTGCGCCGTGGCCCCGGACCGCCATCAGGCCGACCGCCACCTGGTCATCAGCGGCGCCCTGCTCCACGACATCGCCAAGACCCCCTGCCTTAACAGCGCCTGCGACCATGCCAAGGTCGGCGCCGACATCTGCCGGCGCCACAACTATCCGGAGATTGCCGCCATTGTCGAGCAGCATGTGCGCCTGTGGGATTTCAATCCCGCCCGTTACGAGCAAGGCCGCTTCAACGCCCTGGAACTCGTCTATTACGCCGACAAGCGAGTGCTGCATAACATGGTGGTCCATCTCGACCAGCGGCTTTCGTACATCCTCAAACATTATGGCAAGGACAATCCCAAACGCCAGACGCTGATCCGGGAGAACTTCGACAAATGCCTTACTCTGGAGCACCACCTGTTCCGCTGGCTGCCCTTCGGTCCCGCTGACCTGGGCCGCTTCTGAGCAGCCGCCTTTCCTTCGCCGATACCCACATCCATGCCTTCTGACCGGGTGGAGCACCACCCCGCCCGGCCACTGTCAAGCTCCTTGCCTGCCCCTCCAAGACGGACGACCTTTACTCCTCCCTTCGTTTTTCAGGGATAACGCCTTGGCGCCGCAGGCCATGAACAGGGGCCGAATCCACGATGATCCTGGCCGGCGGCGACAGAACCAGCCGGTTGGCGCCGGCCACAGAAGCCTCGGAGAGAAATCGACTCCGCCTTCTATTGAGCGGCCGGCGGCGCCGGCTGGGCGGCGGGCGGTGCGGCGGGTGCGGCCGGAGTTGCAGGCCCATCTGGGGCGGTTGCCTCGTGGATCATCGATTTCCCCTTCTCCCACATGGTTTTCGATTCCTCCTTGGTCGCCTGCCAGGCTTCCTTGGATTTGCCCCCCACGGTGTCGTACACCTCACGGGAACCACTCTTGGTCTTTTCCCATGCGGACGAGGACTCGCTTTTCACCGTCTCCCAAGCCGCTCCCGTGGTTTCCCTGGTGGCTTCCGCTACCGACCCGGCCGCCTCCTTGACATTCTTGCCCGCCTCGCTCCATTTGCTCCCCTGCTGATTCGCCTCGGTAGCCTGCTGGTCCCTGGGAACGGCCTGTTCATCGGCCCGACTTGCAGCCGAAAGGCTGCTCACCATGGCCACGGCACAACCACCCACCAACATCCTCTTGATCGCCTGCATCATGTACATTTATTCCTCCTCAACCTTTACGGCAAAATAGGTTTCGTTCCTCCGGGCGTACTATACATTTTCCCGCAATATTTTAGCGAAGAATTTCTTGCGGACCTGTCTCTGACGGCAATCTGCCGCCCACACGGCAGCAGATAGAGCACCGGACATCGGGCAGTACAGACGAGCGCAACGCCAACGCCGTTAGCGTTGCCGCGCCGCGTGTACGGATAAGTGAATATGGCCAGAAGTCATAGCGGAGATGCAAGGCGCCGGTCACCCCCTTCAGGTAAGGCTCGCCCATTTTATAGCCCCAGACCGTAGCGGATGTATCGCCCGCAAACTCATGGTCGTAGGCCACGCCCCATGGTCGTAGGCCACGCCAACATAGGGGCTGAACTGCTCCAACACCGCATAGTTGAAACGAGTCCCCATGCTCAGGCGGTGGGAGTTCAAGCTGTCAAAATCCACAGGCTCGCCGGCGGACAGCCGCACGGCATCGCCTTCCTGGCGTGTCCAGAAGTATTTGCCGTACAGATCGAGCCCGGCCTTGTCCGTCATGCGCCAAAGATAGCCGACGCCAAGATGGATGCCGTAATAGGCCGAGGAGGCATCATAGGTCGCCTCGCGGCCCCACGAATCGTACAGGCCGCTGTGTCTGTAATCGTTCTCCACGCCGCCCGCGCGGACGCTGGCTTCGGTATAAAAATGACCGGAGCCGGTCTTGGTAAAGTCCATGTGACCGATGAGGCCACCGCCCAGGTGGTAGAGGTCGCCATCGCCATGGACTGCGGCATAGGTGTCATAGGAGCCGTTGCCGTACTCGAAGAAGGCTCCAAACGCCAGATTGCCGAGCTCTAATTCCACACGCCGGGATACGCCGACCATCAGGGAAATACTGGACAGATCCGCATGGCAACCGGTGTCGTACCGGGACCAGCCGCCGGACATGGAGACAAAAGCCCCAAGCCTGGCACTGTCGCGTTCCGCCTGGATGGCCGTTCTTATGGCCGCGTTCGTACCCCATCCGGCGATGAGGTCGCCACTCTGGTTCAACAGGGACATGCCGGGGAGAAAGCCTTTTCCCAGAGATTCAGCGTTCGGATCGACAGTTGGCCCGCTATCGATTGGCAGGAGCGCCCACAGTTGATTTGCCTCCTCCTCCGTAGTGATGAAGTCATAGGTCAGGAGCGCCCCCTACCGCACCCGCATTCTCTCACTGCTGTTCCTGTCGTTGACGGGGCTGCCATCCAGTCCTCCATCCTCCCCAACCACCGCGTCGATGAGAACGAAATAATCCCCGCCCCGCAGTGACGAGTGGGCGCCGTCGACGCTCACGCTGACCGCAGTGCCGCCGACGTACGCGGTACCGGCAACATTGACCATGGCGCCTCCAACCGCCAAGGTGCCGGGTATAAAGAAGTGCTGGTTCTGAAAGTCGCTCAGGCCGGCCACGGTTAAGCAGGCGGAGTGCAGATTGAATGTGTTGCCGGTGGAGGTGGCGGCGCCAGAAGCGCTCTCGGCATACCCGCCATAGACATTCCCGCTCACCGTGCCGCCGCTGATGGCCACCCTGTTATGATCGGGTGGCGGAATCGAAGCCGTCGGCGCGCCCTCCGAAAACATACGATCCCACCTCGCGGCTTTCTCTCCATACTTCTAATTCCAGATTCGAATCGTACACGACTTCGAATCCGACGTCGCTGGCGCTGCCGCTGATGCTGATGCCGGTGGCCGCGGCAGAGCCAGAGCCAGAGCCAGAGC
>WRFD01000069.1 GCA_009778955.1 Desulfobulbus sp. | reverse complement strand
GGTGGATCTCATCGACGAACAGGATGGTGGCTTGGGCGCTCTGCTCACGGTGGATTTTGGCCTGCTCGACGATCTGCCTGATTTCCTTGACCCCGGAAAGCACAGCGGAAAAGAAGACGAAATGGGCGGAAACGGCGCTGGCGAGAATGGAGGCCAGCGTGGTCTTGCCGGAACCCGGCGGTCCCCAGAACACCAGGGAGGGAATGGTTCCCCCCTCGATCAGTTGGCGGAGAAACTTCCCCTCACCGACCAGGTGCTGCTGGCCGACGAAATCATCCAGTCGGTGGGGGCGCATCCGTTCGGCGAGCGGACTGTGGCGCGGCGTGCGGGCAAACATAGGAGGAAATATACTCTACTTCTGGAAAATAAACAGAGATGAGAAGGCCTTTTCGCTGTGTCTGGCCTATTTCTTGCCTTGCCTCTTTCAGAATGGTAATATAAACGAATGGCACTATCCCGAGGTGATTTCATGGGCACCCTTATGCATACGGCAGCAGTTCTTTGCACTTCCGACGACCGCCAGGCCGAGGCCATTGCGGCTGCGTTGCCGTGGTTGCAGGTGATTCGCTGCCCGGATGAGGAATCGGCGCGCGAAACCTGCCTGGCCCAGGAGGTGCGGCTGGCTTTGATCGTGGATGAGCCGCCCCGGATCGATGGCTGCGGCCTGTTTGGCGAGTTGGGCGCGATCCAGCCCGGCCTTGCCGGGGTGTTGCTTTCCGCAGCCGCGGACACTACTCTGCTCTACAGCGCCTTGGAGGTGGGGTTTTCTGGAGTGGTCGAGCTGCCGGTCAAGGTGCAGCAAGCGAATCAGGTGGTTCATCAGGCCTTGGATCGATATCGGCTGCAACAGGAAAACACCAGGCTTCGCACCCTCATTCCCCTCTATCGCGTGGGCGAGCAGCTGACCGCCGCCACCAGCGAGGAGGATATCCTCGAACGGCTGCTCGATGCGGTTCAGCGGCAGACCAAGGCCAGCCGCTGTTCGGTGATGCTCTATGACCAGAAGGAACAATGCCTCCGGGTCATCTCCGCCCGCGGGCTGCACCCCGCCGTGGCCCGGTCGATCCGCCTGCAGCCCGGCGACCAGATCGCCGGCTGGGTGTTTCAGCAGGGTAAGCCGGTTCTGCTCAACAAAGAAGACCAGGGCAAATCCATCTTTTCTCCCTTGTTGCGGCAACCAGAGATTGTCTCGTCCATCTCTTTTCCCCTGCGTATCTGCGAGCAGAACATCGGTGTGCTGAATATCAGCCAACAGGAGGCCGGTGAGCGCTTTTCTGAGGCCGACAACGAAATGCTCGCCATTCTGTGCAGCCAGGCGGCCGTAGCCCTGGAAAACCTTCGCAGCCGCCAGCAGTTGACCACGACGACCCGCATGCGAACCCTGTTCGAGCAGTACGTGGCCCCGGAGGTGGCGGAATTGCTCCTGGCGCAAAATGCCGACCTGATGGAGCTGGGGGAGATCAAACCGGCCACCGTGCTCTTTGCCGACATCCGGAACTTCACCCGGCTGGTGCAGCAGATCGATCTCTGGTCGCTACGCGCCTTCCTCAATGAATTTTTTCATTTTTTTACCGAGGAGGTGTTCCGTTACCACGGCACCGTCGACAAGTTTATGGGCGACGCGGTACTGGCGGTGTTCGGGGCGCCGGTCAAGCTGGACGAGCCCTGTCTGGCGGCCGCACACACCGCAATGGCGATCAAGAAGAGATTTACGGCGCTGCGGGACCAGTGGAAACTCCGTAGCGAGATATTTTCGGGGGTCGATTTGGGGATCGCCGTCACCAAGGGCACGGTGTTCCTTGGCAATATCGGGTCGAGCCGGCGGCTTGATTACACGGTGGTCGGCAACGAGGTCAACATTGCGCAACGGCTGGCGACCGAGGCTACGTCCTGCCGGATCTACATCACCGATGTGGTGCGCGGCGAGATAGGCAACAGCTTCGAGGTGGAAGAATTGGGCGAGATCGAACTGCGCGGGATCAAGCAGAAAATCCGCGCCTTCAGCCTGCTCAACGGGTAAGAGCGGCTGACCTGATGCAACTGCTTTTAGCGGCCGGAGGCAGGGATGGACGCTTTATTCCCGACGGTGTTTTTGCCACCAGTCGCCCCTCGCTTCCCGGTTCTTGCACAAGTTCGCCAGCGCTTCCCGTATCTGCTCCGCTTCCGGCGTCTCGATAAATTCCACTCCCATTTTGAATGCCCGGATCTCGTCCTGCCGGAAAATGCGCATCCACACCGGCCGGGCGGTCAGGACATGGCGGCCGAGTTCCGGCGGTTGATCGATGATCAACTGGAGTACGGCATCCTCGGCCCCGCGGGTCGAGTGGAAGACGTGAAAGGCGCGGATCATGATTTGGGTCATGAGCAGACAGGCCCCGTGGGCCGAGATATCGATGATCCTGCCGGAGAATGGACCGGCGAGTTCCTGGCCGTCCGATGCGTGTACCACCCGGATCTCAAGGGGCAGGAAGTCGGCAAGTCGTTCGGATCTTCGGTGTTCAATCGCCATAAAGTTTTGGCCTGTTGTTGAGTGATGGTAATCGTGGATGAAAAAAACAGCATCCCGGTGTATGATGACCACCTTCCGGCAGCGTAGCATAACACCGGGAGATTGAAAATGTTTTTAGGTGGGCAGGCAGCAACGGTCTTTTCTCGACGCGCTGCCTGTTTGTTTTTGTGCGCTCGGAGAGTGGGGGGATGAAACTCGGTCGACAGGAGCTGCTGCGCTCCCAGTGTTACGTCAACGGCAAATGGATCGACGGCGCCAGCGAGGGGCGGATCACTGTTTTTGATCCGGCGACCGGTGCGGCCGTCGGTATGGTGCCGGCGCTGGGAAAAAAGGAAACCGCCGCCGCCATCGAGGCTGCCCATCGCGCCTGGCCGGCCTGGCGAGCCCTGACCGCCGGGGAGCGGGCCCGCCTGCTGCGCCGCTGGTACGATTTGCTCATCATTCATCGCCGGGACCTGGCCGTGATCATGACCTTGGAGCAGGGTAAACCCCTGGCCGACGCCCAGGAGGAGATCGTGTACGGTGCAGGCTACATGGAATGGTATGCCGAGGAGGCCAAACGGGTGTACGGCGACACCATTCCCATGGGGCAGCCAGGCAAGCGGATCATCGTTCTCAAGGAGCCGGTGGGAGTGTGCGCGGCCATCACGCCTTGGAATTTTCCCTCGTCGATGATCGCCCGCAAGGCGGCGCCCGCGTTGGCGGCAGGCTGCCCGATGGTGGTCAAACCGGCGAGCCAGACCCCCTTGTCCGCCCTGGCTATGGCAGCGCTTGCTGACGAGGCCGGTATTCCCCCGGGAGTTTTCAATGTGATCACCGGCCCGGCGGCCGAGATCGGCGCCGAAATGACCGCCAATCCCCTGGTCCGCAAGCTCAGCTTCACCGGCTCGACCGCCGTGGGCAAGCTGCTGATGCGCGATTGTGCCGCCACCGTGAAAAAGGTTTCGCTTGAGCTGGGCGGGCATGCCCCCTTCATCGTGTTCGACGATGCTGACCTCGATGCGGCGGTGCGTGGCGCCGTGGCCTCCAAATATCGCAATTCCGGGCAGACTTGCGTCTGCGCCAACCGTTTTTTTATTCAGGAGGGCCTCTATGAACGGTTTGCCGCCAAGCTGATTGAGGCGGTGCGGGCGCTCAAGGTCGGCAACGGTTTTGAGGCGGGGATGCAACAGGGCCCGCTGATCGACCTCGACGCCATCCGCAAGGTCGAGGGGCAGATCGCCGATGCCGTGGCCAGGGGGGCCCGCATTGCCCTCGGCGGCAAGCGGCTGGGCGGCCCCGGCTTTTACTTTGCGCCCACCGTGCTGCTCGACGTCACCAGCGCGATGCGGATCGCCCACGATGAAACCTTCGGCCCGGTGGCCCCGCTCTTTGTCTTCAGGGACGATCAAGAGGCAATCGCCCTGGCCAATGACACCCCCTATGGCCTGGCCGCCTACTTCTACAGCCGGGATATCGGCCGGATCTGGCGGACCGCCGAGGCCCTAGAATACGGCATGGTCGGCATCAACACCGGCCGCATGTCCTCTGAGGCGGCTCCGTTCGGTGGGGTTAAGGAATCGGGGATCGGCCGGGAGGGCTCGAAATACGGGATCGAGGAATACCTGGAACTGAAATATCTCTGCTTGGGCGGCTTGGGAGAGCGGGCTTGAGGGGCGGTCAGCCGCAGGGATCGGCCGGTTTGAGGTCGCGGCTGTCGACCAGGGCGTAGGCGCTGTGGTTGTGGATGGATTCGAAGCTCTCGACGCCCACCGAAAACCAGGCGATGTCGGCGTGGGCCATGGCCTTCTGGGCCACCTTGCGGGCCACGTCTTCGACAAACATCGGCCGGGCATAGGCGCGCTCGGTCACGTATTTTTCGTCGGGCCGCTTTAAGAGGGCGTACACTTCAGAAGAGCCGCAGGACTCGGCCATGGCGATCAGGTCTTCCAGCCAGATCAAGGTCAGGGGCCGGACTGCGAGGGTGATTTCAGCCCGCTGGTTGTGGGCTCCGGCTGCGCTGATCTCCTTGGAACAGGGACAGAGCGTGGTGACCGGCACCACCACGGTCAGCTGCGGTTCGCCGCTGGCGGCCGATGAGGCGGTGAAGGCGCACTGGTATTCCATCAGGCTGACCGTGCCGCTCACCGGCGCCTTCTTGTCGATGAAATAGGGAAAACGCATGGTTAACCAGGCCTCGGCGGCCTGTAGCTGCCGGCATACTTCGGCCAGCAGCTCCGGAAAGATGCCGGCATGGATATCCGGCAGGAAGCGGGCCAGAAGGGTAACCATGGTGCTGACGCAGGATTCGAGCCGGCCTTGGGGAACCTTGGCCTGTAAATCGATGGAGGCCACGGTGTGCTGGATGCCGCCGCCCTTTTCAGGAATGCGGACCGGACAGGTGAATTGGTTGATGCCGACGGTGTGCTGGAACATGGGAAACATTTTCTTGAAGGATGAGCATGCCCCTTACCCCATTTTTAAGGCTTCGGCAACGTTCTTGGCGTAAAGGCGCAGGGGGCGCGGGTCAGAGAGGCGCCAGAGAGCGGCTTCTTTGTTGACCTGATCTGGACAACCGTGGCATATTGGCTGACTAGGTGGTATTTTGCCGGGATAGATGGAGGGAACCGGCGAGGGACATGGACCAGGTGCGGATCGATAAATGGCTTTGGGCGGCCCGATTTTTCAAGACCCGGTCCCTGGCCGCCAAGGAGGTGGGGGCCGGCCATGTTGCGGTCAACGGCCTTAAGGTCAAGCCGGCCCGCATGGTCCGCGCGGGCGATTTGCTGACTATCCGGCAGGGATTTCTCGAAACCTCGGTCCGGGTTCAACTCATCAGCGAGCAGCGCGGACCAGCGGTGGTCGCCCGGACCTTGTACGAGGAAACCGAGGAATCGCAGGCCAAGCGGGAGCAGATCCTGGAGGAGCGCAAGGCCATGCGGCCGCACGCGGGACAGCCCGAACAACGGCCTGACAAACACGAACGGCGGAAGATCCGCCAATTCCTGAAAAAAGAATAAGCAGGGGACCCACAGAGATGAGACGAGTGGAGCGGGCGCTGATCAGCCTGACCGATAAATCCGGGTGCGAGGAATTTGCCAGTGCCCTGGCCGCCATGGGGATTGAAATCCTGTCCACCGGCGGCACAGCCAGGAAGCTGCGCGCCAGCGGGCTGACCGTGACGGATGTGTCGGCGTTCACCGGCTTTCCCGAAATGCTGGACGGCCGGGTGAAAACCCTCCACCCCCTGGTCCATGGCGGCATCCTCAACCAGCGAGATAACGCGGAACACCGGGAGCAGTGCCGACAGCACGGCATCAAGCCCATCGACATTGTGGCCGTCAACCTCTACGCCTTTACCCAGGCCGTGGCCGCTCCTGACTGCACCCTGGCCGATGCCATCGAAAATATCGACATCGGCGGCCCAACCCTGCTGCGGGCGTCGGCCAAAAATTTTAAGGATGTCACCGTGATTGTCGATCCGGCCGATTATCCGCAGGTCGTGGCCGAATTACAGGGCAAGGGCAACACCACTTTGGCCACCCGTTTTCGTTTGGCCCGCAAGGTTTTCGAACTGACCGCCGCCTACGATGCCGCCATCGCTGGGTGGCTGCGCTGCATCGACCCGGCCGCCAATTCTTATTTCACGGGAGCGGAACATGCGTAAGATGGCGGTTCTGCTTTCAGGCAGCGGCAGAACGCTGGACAATTTCCATGAGCGGATCACGGCAGGCGCCTTGTGCGCCCGGATCCCGGTGGTCATCTCCAACGTCGCCGGCGTCCTAGGGCTGGAAAAGGCCAGGCGGTACGGGTATCCCGCCTTCCACGCCGCCAGCAACGGCGAGATCAACCAGATCATGGCCAACTACGAGGTCGATCTCGTCGTCCTGGCTGGCTATCTCAAACTTTACACCCCGCCCGCACACCTGCGCCGCTCGGTCCTCAACATCCATCCGGCGCTCATCCCTTCCTTTTGTGGAGAAGGCTTCTACGGCCACCACGTCCACGAGGCGGTCAAGGCACGGGGGTGCACAGTGAGCGGCTGTACCGTCCATTTTGCCAACGAACTGTACGACCAGGGGCCGATCGTGCTTCAGCGCTGCGTGGCCCTCGACGACGACGACACCCCGGACGATATCGCCGCCCGGGTGTTTGCGGTGGAGTGCGAAACCTATCCCGAGGCAATCAACCTGGTGGATGCCAAGGGCGAGAATTATTTTTGGGAGAGGGTGCGTCAATGAGCGCAAGAACCATCATGATAGGCAGAGATATCGAACGCAGCCTGGACCGCATCAGTCTGGAGATCGTGGAGCGCAACCACGGCGTGGGCGATCTTTCGATTGTCGGCATCCATACCGGCGGGGTGTATCTGGCCCAGCGCATCAAGCAGCGGATCGAGTTGCAGGAAGAAGCCAATCTGCCTGCCGGCACCCTTGACATCACTCTGTACCGCGACGATTGGAGCCTCATCTCCCAGAATCCGATCGTCAAGAAGTCGGACATCGGCTTTCTGCTCGAAGACAAGCGGGTGGTGCTGGTCGATGACGTCATTTTCACCGGCCGGACCATCCGCGCCGCCATGGACGCGATCATGGATTACGGCCGGCCACGGTCGATCCAACTGGCGGTCCTGGTCGACCGCGGCGGACGGGAATTGCCGATCCAGCCCGACTATGTCGGCATGACCGTCGACCCGTCGCCCCATGAACGGGTGGATGTCCTACTCCTGGAAAAGGACAATCGCGATGCCGTGATCATCACCAAGCGGTAGTTCAGGCCGAGGTGGTGGCGCTCGTAGAAATCCTCTGATTGCATATGCCCATGAACGGTCAGTCGATCAACCATCAGTTTCCTCCCATTCCGCCCGATCTGGAAACGGTTTGCCAGCGGGTCCGCGAAAAGGCGGAGAGTTACGAGCAGTACAACTTTTCGCAAGGGCGTAACGACTTTCTCAAGGCATTTTTCGATCTGGCCCAGGAATACGATTCCTTGGATGATTTCTACAGGATCTGCATTTCCGTTCCCCTGGCCCTGGTTGGCGTCTCCAGCGGCCTCTATCTGTGCGAGGATCGTGAACGCGGCCTGCAGTTGGTGTGCTCCAGTGAAGAGGGCGTGTTGAGCGAACGGAGGCTAGCGAGCTATCCGGTCCAGATGCAGGAAACGCCGTATGACCTGGGTGGCTCCTATGTCATCCCCATCTTCAGCAAGCAGCCTTTTCCCAGAGGAATTGACGATCGCAACGCCAAACAGCAGATGTCGTTGTGGGGCGATTTGCAGGATCTGTGCGGCAGCGGCCGGATTTTGGGGATGTTCGAAGTCTGGCGCCAGACGGGACTGACCGAGACCGATAAATTTTTCTTCGCCAAATACGCCAACCGGATCGGCTACAACCTCGACAACCGGCTGATCGCCCGGCAGAACATCGAGCGGCTGAAGTTCATCAACACCCTGGTGATCGACATCGAGCACAACATTATCGTGCCCAATATGTATTTCCGCCACCTGTTCAACCAACTGAAAAAGAAGATCGGGTTGATCGAGGAACTTCGGATTGAAATCAAGGAAAATCAAGGTGATGTGCCTCGGTGCCACTACTGTGTCAGCCGATTGCAGTCCCTGCTGGAGGACCTGACCAAGTACCACCAGGAAATCGTCAAGCACCACGCCAACATGAGCCTGTTCATCGAGAGCCTGTTCCGGCGGGAACATTTCGAGCGCGGCCACCTCGTCCTCCATCCCAAACGATGTTTTGTCGAAAAAGAGGTGATCCTGCCCCAACTGGACCACTACGCCAGCCGTTTGCAGGCGGCCAACATCACCGTTGATCGGCCGAAGAACATGTACGAGGAAGAATTTCCGCTGATGGTCGACATCGGCCTGCTGGCCCAAGTCTATGCCAACCTCTTTTCCAACGCCGGCAAGTATACCAAAGAGATTGTCGACCACCGTGGACAATCGCGGAAAGCTATGGCCTACGGTCGGGAAATTGTTGACGATTTTCCGCAGCCGGGCAAGAAGGGCGTCAAATTCAATGTCTTTACCACCGGGCCCAGCATGACGGCGGAGCAGGGCTATCGACTGTTCCAGGAAGGCGTACGTGGCGACAACAACCAGGGTATCCCCGGCACGGGCCATGGCCTGTCGTTTATCCGCCAGGTGGTCGAGATGCACGGCGGCAGCGTCGGCTATGAATCGACGCAGGAGGGGAACAACTTCTATTTTATCCTGCCTCTGCCGCCGGTCGATTATCCGTTGGAGCCGCACCTTTGCCCCGAATAGGGTCCTTCGCTTTGTCGCCTCCGTTGCAAACCCCATGACCGCCGTCTTCCGCTCGCACTCGATTCCAGTTGGACTCGCCCGATCATGACCACTGCTATCGCCATGGAACTGCTGGCCCCTGCCGGGACGATGGCCGCCTTCGAGGCTGCCTTGGAGGCAGGCGCGGACGCAGTGTATGTCGGCGCGCCCGGCCTGAATGCCCGCGCTTTGGCCCGTGATTTCACCTTTGCGGAGATCGCGGCTATGGCCGCCCATGCCCGCGAACGGGAAAAACGGCTGTATGTGGCCATGAACAGTCTGGTCAAGGAAGATGAGATTCCGCTGGCCCTGGAGACCTTGTCCGTCTTGGCTGGGATCAGGCCCGATGCGCTGATTATCCAGGATTTGGGTCTTTTGTATTTAGTGCAACGGTTTTTTCCGGAACTGGCGGTGCACGCCTCGACCCTGATGACGGTCAACCATGCGGTGGCGGCGAATTATTTCAAGGAGTTGGGCTTTGCCCGGGTGGTGCTGGCCCGCGAATTGAGCTTTGACGAGATTGACGCCATCCACCGTCAGGGCACGGTGGAGTTTGAGATGTTCATTCACGGTGCTATGTGCTTCAGCTATTCCGGCCTCTGCCGTTTCTCCAGTCTGCATGGAGGCAAATCGAGCCTGCGCGGGCAGTGTGTGCAGCCCTGCCGCCGCCGTTACGACTGGCTGCCGTCCGGCAAGCGGGCGACTCCAGGTCAGAATGGTCAGTCCGGCAAGGGGGGCAAAGGCGGCGGCTATCTCTTTTCCATGAACGATCTCAGCGGCATTGAGCATCTGGCTATGGCAAGGGACGCCGGGGTGGTCAGTCTCAAAATCGAGGGTCGGCTTCGGTCGGTGGCCTACGTCCGCAACACGGTCAAGGCATACCGCCTCGCTTTGGATGCGCTCGATGCCTCTCCTGAGCGGCGGGCAGGGATGCTGGCCGAGGCCCACCGGTTGCTGGACGCGTCCATGGGACGCAAGCGTGCTTCCGGATTTCTCTTGGACGGCCGGGAAGAGCGGTTGATAGTGCCTAGGCTGTCTGGAAGCACCGGCGAGGTGGTCGGCAAGGTGATCCGGCTGGAAACGGCCAAAGGCCGGCAAGCGGACCAGACGGCCCAGGCGCAAGTGGTGTTGCAGGCGCAGCTGAAGCTGGGCGACCGCTTACGTTTGTACGAACAGCGGACTGGCGACCGGATGAGCTTCACCTTGTACACCCTAGCGATCAAGGGGAAGAAGGCGGAGCGGGCTGAGGCCGGGCAAACGGTGACCATCGGGCTGGCCGGCGTCGAACCGGGGCGTCTGCGGCAACCCTTCCACGGGATTCTGTTCCGGGTGGATGTGAGCGGCCGCGATGATAATAAACATTCGGCCCTGGCGCGGGCAGCCGCACGCCTGACCGTGCCGCTGCCCGCTCCCTCGGATCTGGAGCGGCTGCTGGCCGAACTCGGCACGGACTCGGCCGCTCCTGGCCGGCAGACTGGCGAAGGGCGCCAGCGCGGCCACGGCGCGGCGCGGCGCGGGCGGGCGGCCTCACCGGAATGGTGGCTCAAGGTCGGCGCTCCCGAGGCGATGGCCTTGCGCTATCCCTTCAATGTCGCCAGGGTGCTGGTCGAGCTCTCTCACCGGACCTGGGAGTGGGGACTGCAGACCATGCGGCGGCAACTGGAGAAGAGGCCGCTGGTCTGGACGCTGCCGGCTGTGCTCCGCCAGGAGCAGCTGCCCTGGTATCGTGACGCCATCGCCCAGCTCCGGCGCCAGGGGGCGGAATGCTTCCAGATCGGCCAGATCGGTCAGATCGGGCTATTCGCCGATGGGGGCGGTTCGTCGGCCGGCGGCCAGCTCGAACTCTACGGCGATTATACCTGCAATGTGCTCAACAGTGCCGCCCTGCGCATGTATGCGGAGCGCGGGCTGGCAGGCATGCAGTTCTCCCTGGAAACCGACCGGGCCACCCTGGCCTCGGCCCTGGCTGGCTTTTCTCGATCGCTTTCCGGGACAGGAGTCCGGCCCATGCAAGTAGGGCTCACCGTGCACGGCCGGCCGCCGCTCTTCACCGCCCGCCTCAACGCCCCCCATTTTCAAGGCCAGAGATCCTTTGCCAGTCCGCGTGGCGAGCGGTTTTATCTCGATCGCCGGGATGAGGCCGTCTATGTGCACGCCCATGCCGTTTTTTCCCTTCTGCCGCATGCGGACGAACTTGCGCGGATGGGCGTCGACTATTTCGTGGTCGATGTCAGTCACGGCCAGCCGAAAAAAAACGTTGCCGAACTGACCACCCTGCTCAGTGGCCGGGGCGGGCTGCCGGCCTACTTCTCGGGGAACTATGCTGGCATCCTTTCGTAAAATGAGGTAAAGGCAAACCCGATACCTGCGACTTGCAACCTCGGCGCCCAAGGTCTCCTTGCGCCGATCCGTCCCCCATTCTCTCCTGCCTGAATATGACGAATAAAGAGATTCTTGTCCGCCTGATGGCGGCGCTCAAACCTTACAGAGGCAAGCTGGTGATCGTCATGGTGGCGATGATCGTGGTGGGATGGTTCAACGCGCTGCAAGCCTACCTGGTCAAACCGCTTTTGGATGAAATCTTTTTCAAGCAGGACGCGAGTCTGCTGAATATTCTGCCCCTGGCGCTTTTACTGGTCTTTTTGGTCAAGGGCATCTTTTATTTTTTCCAGGCCTATTTTCTGGATATGGTCGGCCAGTGCGTCATCAGAGATCTGCGCACCAGGGTTTATGCCCATGTCATGGATCAACCCCTGCGGTTTTTCCATGCCACGCCGACCGGTGAATTGATTTCCAGGATCGTCAACGATGTCACCATCATCCAAAGCTCGATTTCCTATACCCTGATCCGTTCCCTGCGGGATCTCTTTTCAGTGATTGGTCTGGTGGGAGTGATCTTTTATATGGATTGGCGCCTGGCCTTCATTGCTTTGACTTTCATACCTTTGGCCTGGGCGCCGATTGTTATCTTCGGCCGGAAATTCAGAAGGATCAGCACGAATTACCAGGTGAAGCTCGGCAAGGCGACCAGCCAGTTGCACGAGACCATCGCCGGGGTGAGCATTGTCAAGGCGTTTTGCATGGAACCGTTTGAGAAGAAACGATTCGCCGACCGGATGCAGGACATCATGAAAACGCTGCTTTCCGAAACCTGGTACAACAGCCTT
>WRFD01000068.1 GCA_009778955.1 Desulfobulbus sp. | reverse complement strand
TATTGGAAAAAGAAATGCCCCAGGAGGTGGAAGCTCCCGAGGCATTTTGTACACCGGACCATGTACACAACCTGGTCCAATAACTTCACAGCGTGACAACCAGCTGATTTATCTGGCGTCCCCAACCGGATTTGAACCGGTGTTGCCGACGTGAAAGGCCGGTGTCCTGGACCTGGCTAGACGATGGGGACAAAATTTGATCGCAAATAGTGGTGGGTCGTGCGCGACTCGAACGCGCGACTCTCTGCTTAAAAGGCAGATACTCTACCGACTGAGTTAACGACCCTCTTTCACTTCGAGAGCAACCCTCTACTAATTTCTTTTTGACGTGTCAATGAAAAATGGCGCTCGCAGCCGGATTTTTGCCGGCCGCGCCAAGTCGCCTCGCTTCTACCCCGGTGGGTGCTTTCGCCGCATTTCCTTATGGTCTCCCGACGGGTTTACGAGTACAATCATCCCCCACAATCGGTTTGATCGGATGGAACGCGTTTGGTCCGTTATGCATAAGATGGGGTGCGAAAAAATATGGGATTATTGACAGGGTCGGCGTCACTGACACGGTTTGCGGTGGTGGGTGAGCTGCCCGCCTCTTTCTGGGATGTTGCGAGCCAGCGGATCGCGGCCATGAGCTTTAAGGATATCGACGACACCATGGATGAATATTCCATTGGCTGGGTGTCGGTTGCCGACATGTTCGATGCCGGCTTTGCTTACAGTTCCTATGCCGCTGGCGACTACATCGCCCTGACCATGCGGGTCGATGAACGCAAGGTGGCGCCGGCGGTGCTCAAAAAATTTGTCATGAAAGAGGAAGAGCGAATCAAGCGGGAGAAGCAGATTCCACGGCTTGCGCGCGCGGCCAGGATGGAGATCAAGGAGCGTGTCCACGCCGAACTGATCCGCAACGCACCGGCTGTCCCGGCGACCTACGACTTATGCTGGAATCTTGCCGACAGCACCCTCCTCTTTTTTTCAACCAGCAAAAAGGCGATGGCCTTGCTTGAAGATCTGTTCAAGGAGACCTTCAACTTATCGCTGATCCTGCAGATTCCTTGGTTGACTGGCCAACGCCTGGCCGAAGGGGAAGCCCTGGATCATTACGAAGCCATGCGACCCGCCATTCTGCTCTAGCCAGACTGCAGTCCAATATATGGAGGAGAAATGAACGGCTCAACACTTGGGTCACTTCTTGTTGCCGCCTTGCTCGTGGCTTACCTGATATGGAAAAGACGGACCGAACGTAAGCGATCCGAAATGCGCTCCGATCCCGACCCGGAGCCCGCGTCCGAGCCCCAGGTGTTGACCAGCGAACCGGCCACGGCTCCAGATCAACGACCGGTGCAGGATGACGCCGCGACGTCCGCGCCCTTGGCCAGCGCAGAAGCGCTGCCGATCGAAGCAGGGAGCGAGGAAGAATCCGCCGCGTCGCCAGAGACCGAAATCGACAGGGGCGAGCCCGCTCCTGAACCCGCGCCGGTTTCCCCCATGCTGGATAAAGTCCTGCAACTTGCCGAATTGACGGGAGTTATTGCAGAACAGACGACCACAACCGACAAAGGGGCTGACCGGATCGAGGCGGCGCCGGCTACATCGGGTCAAGAGACGGTCGCATGCAGATCGTCCGAAGAATCCGAGGAAATGCCCGTCGCCGCCGGGGCAATCAACGATGCCAGCCCTGCCGCCACGATCCAGGCGCAACCCTCCGCGTTGACGATCAACCTCACCTTGGATGCCTACGCCAGCCGCATGAACAGTCTGGAGGACAGGCAACGCACCTTGCTGGCCCAGGCCATTGTCGACCGGGACGAGGGGCTGCGCGATAGATTGCATCGCGAGTTGGTGATCATAAACGGCAAGCTGACCTTGATCGCCGACAGTCATGCCGAGGCAGTCACCTGTTTTCAGCAAGTCTTGGATATCCTGGTCCAATTGCGCGAGGAATCGGGGCAGCCTCTGGCTCTTGATGGCGCTGTAGCCGATCTGTGTGACGGTAATGCTGAGTCCGCGGAAACATGCCTGGCCGAATGGGACGGCCCCCCCCCTGCCATGGCCGGCAAAGTCGCCTTCAGCAGAGGGCAGTTGGCCGAGTGCCGGGTCGATTTGCAACAAGCCCTGGCCCAATACCGGCAGGCAGTTGCCCTAGAGCCGGATAATCCGCGCTGTCTGCACGCTGCTGGCCGGGTGGCGCGTATGCTCTACAATTATCAGGAGGCCATCCCCTGGCTGGAATCGTTGGTGCGCCTGACCCGTCAAGACTGCTCCGACGATCCCCTGGCCCTGGCATTTGCCCAGCGGGAATTGGCCTACACCTATATCCTTGCCGGCCAGCACCAGAAAGCCGGGCCACTGTACAAGGAATCCATGTTGGCCATGGCCAGGAAACTGGGCCAAGACCATCTTGAGTTGGCCAACTGTTGGCTCCAGATAGGGGAATTGCAGGAGACGCTGGGTGTGTACGACAAGGCGGTTTCCCTCTACAGGAAGGCCCTGGCGATTTTCGAGAGGCAAAAAGGCGCTGAACATCCTGCCCTGGCCGCCATTCTCGCCAAACTGGCAGCCCTGTGCATGGAGCTGGAAATGGAGGCGGAGGCGGTGCCCCTGTACGAACGGCTGGTCCGCATCCAGGAAAAAACGCTGCGGGCCAACCATCTGCAACTGGCCATCAGCTTGGGCAGCTTGGGCGAATCCTATCGCCTCGTGGGGCGGTACGAGGATGCCGAATCCTGCTATCAGAAAATCTTGGCGATCCACGAGGCGACCTACGGGCCGGACCATCCCAGTGTGGCCGCCGTGCTGCAGGAACTGGCCAAACTGAACAGCAGCCTGCGCCGTCCCGAGGAGGCCAGGCAGTACCAGGAACGGGCCTCGACCATTTACCAGAAAAGTGTCGAGGCGCAGCAGAAAAAGAGCGGCGATGAATCGCTGACCTTGGAACTCTAACCCGCAAGCGGAACGCAATAAACGGAAGAACAACGCATGGACCTTGTCGATCTTATTCAAGAAAAAAGATTTCTTGGTCAGGAATTTCTCGCCTGGCTGTGGTATAAATCAGAAGAGCGCGGCGGCAGCGTGGAAGTGCCTAGCCGGGGTGACGTCCAGGTGGTGTTCGAAAAGCACATGCTGCTCGAGTACGGCGAGGGCGAGGCCAACGAGAAGGTTATCTGCCGCGGGCTGCAGACCGAGCTGAAGGAGGCGCGGGCCGGGCTCGGGCTGGCCAAAAAACCCGAACAGGCCCGCATCCGCCTGGCTTGGAGCGAACACGAATTCAGCCTTACCCTGACAGCGGCGACCTTCGAATTCCGCAACATCCGTCTGCCCAAGACGGCCGGCGCCGACGAGGACGATGGCCGGGCCGAGAGCCTGGAAGGCCGCATCTTGGAACGGATCGCGCTGATCGAACAGTTGACCCGGCTGGTCGACGACCTGTTCCGCATGTTCATCAACACCAGGGCCTCAACGCGCTGGAACGAAGAATTGGTCAAGATCCGGGCCTGGATCAATGCCGGCGCTCAATCCGCATAATCTCTACAACAGACTTTATTTCCATGGAATTTGAAACTGTGATCGGGCTGGAAATCCATGCCCAAATGAAGACAAAAAGCAAGATTTTTTGCGGTTGCTCCACCGAATTCGGTGCGCCGCCCAACACCCAGACTTGCCCGATCTGCCTGGCCATGCCAGGCACGCTGCCGGTACTCAACCGCAAGGTGGTGGAATCGGCAATCAAGCTGGGCTTGGCCACCGAATCGACCCTCAACCGAGACAATCGGTTTGCCCGCAAGAACTATTTTTATCCAGACATATCCAAAGGTTACCAAATATCCCAGTTCGAATTGCCCATCTGCGAGCACGGCCGCGTGGAAATCGAGGTAGAGGGCCAGTCACCCAAAACCATCGGCATCACCCGCATCCACATGGAAGAGGATGCCGGCAAGCTGGTGCACGATGACCGTGAGCCGGTCAGCTATGTCGATCTCAACCGCGCAGGCACCCCGTTGCTGGAGATCGTCTCTGAGCCGGATCTGCGCTCGCCCGAGGAAGCGGTCGCCTACCTCAAAAAGTTGCACGCCATTGTCCGCTACCTCGACATCTGCGACGGCAACATGCAGGAGGGCAGTTTCCGCTGCGATGCCAACATCTCCCTGCGGCCACGGGACCAGAAGGAGTACGGCGTCCGGATCGAGCTGAAGAACATGAATTCGTTTCGCAACGTCCAGATGGCGCTGGAATACGAGGAGCGGCGGCAGCGCGATATCCTCCTTGAGAGTGGCCAAGTGGTGCAGCAGACCCGGCTGTGGGATGCGGATCGCTGCCGAAGCGAGTCGATGCGCGACAAGGAAGATGCCCACGACTACCGCTACTTCCCGGAACCCGACCTGATTCCGGTGGTGCTCGACGAGGATTGGATCGAGCGGATGCGCGCCGAGCTGCCCGAGCTGCCGGACAAAAGGCGGCGGCGCTTTGCCAGCCAGTTCGGGCTGACCGATTACGATGCCGCCATCCTCACCGCCTCCCGCGAGCTGGCCGACTTTTTCGAAACTTCCCTCCGGGACTTCGCCAACGCCAAGAAACTGGCCAATTTTATCGGCACCGAGCTGTTGCGCGACTACGGCCCGGAACGGATCGGCGAATGTCCGGTCAAACCGGGCCAATTGGCCCGCCTGCTCACAATGACCGAAGAAGGGGCGATTTCCGGCAAGATCGCCAAGACGGTCTTTGGCGAAATGCTTGCCTGCGGCGCCGATCCAGAGGCGATCGTCAAGGCCAAAGGGCTGGTGCAGATGAGTGACGAGGGCCAACTGATCGCGCTGGTGCGGGAAATCCTTGCCGCCAATCCGGATCAGGTGCAGCAGTTCCGCGAGGGCAAGGCCAAGGTGATGGGCTTTTTCGTCGGCCAGTTGATGCAGAAAACCAAGGGGCAGGCCAACCCGCAGTTGGCCAACAAGCTCTTTCAGCAGGAATTGGGCTTATAGGCAGGATATCTGGACGCATTCCAAATGCCGGCTCCCGGTCACTCTCCTTTTTCGGCTTTGCCTGCCGATAATCGGCTGGGTGTATTTTTGTTTATGTGCGTTTGCGTTTTCCTGCCGATAACCAGCGAACAAGAAAAAAATTACCGCAACGTCAACGTCATTTTCGCTGGTTCGTCCGCGTGGACAGCCCGCAAGAGCGGGCGATTCTTAGAGTAGATTCTTAGAGTATTATGTTGAATTTATAACGCATTGCCTTTAACTTGTTTCCGAAATCGTTGCTGTTCTTTACCGAACCATGAATGTGCGCCCATGACCGAGTTAAAACAATCACGCACCAGCCCTGAGGGATCGCCTTCTCCCCAGCAAGTAACCGCCAGGATCGGTTGGTTCGGCATGCGGGAAAAGCTGATTCTTCTATTTGTTTTCATCAAGGTCTTGCCTTTGATTGGCTTGATGTTTGTGGCCGACCGGCAGGTGAGTCGGCTTGGTGAGGCGTTCATCGACAAAACGAACGAGGTGGTGCGCACCACCCGGGACCTGGTGAACCAGACCGGCACGCTGGCCTCCGAAAGTTCCATCCGTGCCCTAGACCTCAAATCTAGGGAGGCCATCGAGCGGCTCACCGTCGACTTGGCCAGACAGGTGGCGGATTTTCTTTATGCCAGGGATGACAACGTCATTCAGGCCTCGTCATTACCAGTCAATGAGGAAACCTACCGGAAATTCGTCTCAATATATACAAAAGAGGTGGTGTCCCCCCCCGAGTGGGTTCTCAACAAGGAACAGACGGCCTGGGTGCCCAAGGAAGCACCGATGCCCCTTGATACGCCAGCGCAGGTGCCCTACGGTGCGCCAGACAATGAAAAGGACTTTCATTACAGACCGCCCGCCCGCTCTGGCATCCGGAAAATGCAGCCGATCTACCACGAGATGACCTTTTACGATCTCGCCGGTCAGGAAAAAATCAAGATCTCGCTGACCAATGTACTGTCACCAGACCTGCACAATATCTCGCACCGGGAGAGCACTTGGTGCAAGGCGGAAAATTACTTTGAGGAAGCGCAAAAGCTGAAAAAGGGAGAAATCTATGTTTCCAGGGTGATCGGTCCGTACGTGCCGTCACCGATCATTGGCGTATACACGCCGGCAGCGGCCCAGAAGCGCGGTATCCCCTTCGAACCGGAAAAGGCCGGCTACGCCGGCAAGGAAAATCCGGTGGGCAAACATTTCCAGGGCCTGGTGCGCTGGGTTACCCCTGTCTTCAAGGAAGGGAAGAAGATCGGCTATGTCACCCTGGCACTTGACCACACCCACCTGAAAGGATTCACCGACCACGTCCTGCCCACCGAGGAACGCTTTTCCGACATCGGCGATGCCGGCAGCGGCAACTACGCCTTTATCTGGGATTACCTGGGACGCAGCATCTGCCACCCGCGCGACCATTCCATCGTCGGCTACGACCCGAACACCGGTGAGGAAACCTTACCTTGGATCAGTTCCGAGCTTCTGCCCTATTGGGAAGCAGCCAACGGCGTATTCAGCGCTTTTGAAAAAACAGCGCCCCAGTACCTGGAACAGGCCAACACGAAGAAACCGGTTCCTGCATTCACCAAAGCCGGTTTCGTCGGCCTGGATTGCCGGTACCTCAATTTCGCCCCCCAATGCAGTGGCTGGATGTCTCTGACCCAGCATGGCGGGTCCGGCTCCTTCGGCATCCTCTGGACTGGCCTGTGGAAGCTCACCACCGCCGCCGCTATCCCGTATTACACCGGCATGTACGGGGCGAGCCCACGGGGGTTCGGCTTTGTCACCATCGGCGCGAATATCAACGAATTTCACCGCGCGGCCACGGAAACTTCCGAGCAGCTCAGGGTCATCACCGAGGAGTACGGAAAAACCCTAGAACAGGACCAGAAACAAACGCTTGAAACCATTAAGAAATCTGTTAAAGAAACCGGATGGGTCCTGACCGTCTCCACCCTGTTCATGGTTATCGCCGTCATCGGAGTGGCCATCTGGATTGCCTCCAGCATGACTAGACGGCTGACCAATATCACCCGCGCAGTGGGCCGTTTCAAATCCGGAGATCTCTCCTCCCGCCTGCCCATAATTAACAACGACGAGATGGGCCTGTTGGGGATGGCGCTCAACGACATGGCCGACCAGTTGCAGAAGTCCATCGCCATCTACCAGGAAGCCAAGTTGCGTGCCGAGGAATCGGACAAGGAGAAAAGCCTCTTCCTGGCCAACATGAGTCACGAAATCCGTACTCCGATGAACGCCATCATCGGCATGACCTCGCTCGCGCAAAAGGCAAAAAGCGAGGAACAGCGCCGCTTTTTGTTGAAAACAGTGGGCATTTCCGCGGAAAACCTGCTGCGGCTACTGGACGACATCCTCGACTTTTCCAAAATGGAGGCCGGCCAGCTCCAGCTCTGCGCCGGACCATTCAACCTGCGCGGCCTGCTGGAAAGCATTCTTTCCATCATGAATGTGCCAGCAATGGAAAAGGGGCTGAAGTTGTGGCTCAACGAACCGTCGCCTTTGCTGCCGCTCTTTTTTATCGGCGATGAAATGCGCCTGAGGCAGATCCTGCTCAATCTGGTCGGCAACGCCGTCAAATTCACCCCAGAAGGCTCGATTTCCATCTCCGTCAGCCAGGAAGAGCCGGAAGGCTCCGGAAGCATGGCCTTGCATTTCATTGTCTCCGACACGGGCATCGGCATTCCCCAAGAAAAACTCGACAGCATTTTCAACCGGTTCGAACAGGTCGATTCTTCCTATTCCCGCCAATACAGCGGCACCGGCCTTGGCCTGGCGATCTCCAAGCAGTTGGCCGGGCTGATGGGCGGGCGCATCTGGGCGGAGAGCACGATGAACGTCGGCACCTCGTTCCACGTGGTCATCCCCACTGAACCGGCAAAAGCGGAAGACCTCTCCGGCCGGCCCGCCACCCTGTCCCAGATCCACTCCATCCAAAATTTGCGGATCCTGGTGGTGGACGACAACCAGATGAATCGAGATGTGGCGCGCATGATGCTGGAGGAAACTCATCAGGTGAAGACCGCCAATAATGGCCTCGAAGCCCTGTCGACCTTGGCGGACAGCGCCGTTGACCTGATTCTCATGGATGTGCAAATGCCGCGCATGGATGGCATCACAACCACCGAGGTCATCCGCGATATCGAACGAGGGGCCGAAGCGGCCAAGACCGTTCCGGCCGCCCTGGTCGAGATCCTGCGCGGCAAATTGGGAGGCGGCCATATTCCGATTGTCGCCATGACCGCCCACGCCATGAATGAAGACCGGGAAAAATGCCTACAGGCCGGCATGGACGCCTATGTCAGCAAACCCTTTAAATATCAATCGCTCATGGCCACACTGGGTGATCTACTTCCTCGGATAGAATCGCAACAACGTTTCCATGGTATCGCTCCGGCGCGACCCGCTTCATCCGAATCCCCGGGAATGTCCATAGGACAGGATGCTCCGCCGGCGGAGTCCGAGTTCCCACCCCATTCGCCGGAACCAGCCCCACCCCAGGAGGATACAATGAAAAGCGGAGCGGAATTGGCGGCGGAAATCGCACGTAGTATCAAGGAGTTGACCCGCCTCCCCGATGCTCAGGTCGCAAAATTGGTCAATTCGGCTCGCCGCAGCCTGAACGAATACCTCGACCTGGCCGACAAGGCGCTGGCCGAGCAGAACCAGAAGGATCTGAACCTGGCCTGCCATACCATCAAGGGAATGATCCAGCAGTGCGGCCTGGCCGAGTTGGGCCAGGAGGCGCAGACCATGTATGAGAAGGTGCGCAATAACGAAGAGTATCCCTGTGCCGAAACCCTGGCCCGGATCCGTGGGGAATTGGCCGGGTTCTTGAGCATGTAATCCGGATTACGCCGTGCTTTCCTGCCCCGGAAGGGATCGCGGGCGGGCGTGATGACGAACATCTGGGGATAAGAGCGGCAAGCCCATGGCATGCTCCGGTCGATGGCGCCTTTGCCGCTTGTGCCCAACTCTCGACAAGAAACTTTTTTTGCACAAGAGCGACTGGCAGGAGAAAGGCGAGGGGCATCAGCAGCGTCTGTGCGACAAGTTTCTCGCCCAGAGCATAGACGCCTTCACTGACAGCGAGATCATTGAGTTGCTGCTGACCTTCGGCGGCCCCGCGCTCCGAATGCAAGGAGGCGGCCTGGGCGGCACTGGCCAGATTCGAAAACCTGCCCGCAGTGCTCTACGCCGGCCCGTCCGAGTTGCCGCAGATCAAGGACATTGGCCCCAAGAACATCTTTGCCCTCCGTTTCATCCAGGGGGTGGCCCGGCGCCACCTCCGCCAGCGCATTATCGGCAAGCACTATGTCCGCTCCTCCCGAGAGGTGGCCGATTACCTGATTCATTCCATGCGCGGGTTGCCACACGAAGTGCTCTCCGTGATCTTCCTCGACGCTGCCCACGGGATCATCGATTCGACGGTGGTGACCGAGAAGGCACGGTCACATCGAACACCGTCTATCCCCGCGAACTGGTCAAAGCCGCCCTGGCCCGCAACGCCAGCGCTCTGATCCTCGCCCACAACCATCCCTCCGGCAACCTGAACCCCTCCCGCCAGGACGAAAAATGACCCGCATCCTCCACCTGGTCTGCTCCTTCATGCACAACAGGCTCCTCGACCACCTGATCATCGGCAGCGACGACCAGGTCTACAGCTTTGCCGACCAGGGAATCATGGCGCGTATCCTCGAGGATTGCAGCCGCCTAATGGACGACCTGGCCGCTTGATGGAGCTTACCGCCAGCGCCGGGCTCTATGTGCATGTGCCCTTTTGTCGACGCAAATGCCCCTATTGCAGCTTCTACTCCTTCCCACCGCAACCCGGCGACATCACCCGGTTTCTTGCCGCGACTCAGACGCAGATGCGTCTGGCCGCCACCTTGCCCAAGGTGCGGGCACTTACCTTTGCCACCGTGTTTTTCGGCGGCGGCACGCCGTCGCTGCTCCCGGTCGAGGCCCTGGCCGACCTGCTGACCGAGGCGCGTCGTCTGTTCGCCTTTGCCAGTGAAGAGCCGGAAATCACCGTCGAAATCAACCCCGGCACCATCGACGCGGCGGGCTTGTTTTTTTTGCGCCGGGCCGGGTTCAACCGGCTCTCAATTGGCGTTCAGTCGTTGAACGATGAAGAATTACGCCTGCTTGGCCGCATCCATTCCGGCGCCGCAGCCCGTGATAGTATTACGGCGGCTCGCCGGGCCGGATTTGACAATCTCAGTTTCGACCTGATGTACGGCTTGCCCGGCCAAGGGGTTGACTCCTGGCAGGCCACTCTGGACCAGGCCATGACGCTTGCCCCGGCCCACCTGTCGATGTACGAGCTGACCATCGAGGAAGGCACACCCTTTGCCTTGGGGGCTGAACGGAAGGAGTGGCGGCTTTCTGACGAGGACGAGATTCTGGCGATGATGGCCGCCATCGACTCGACCATCGGCCCAAGTGATCTGGAGCGCTACGAGATTTCCAACTATGCCGCCATAGGCAGACAGTGCCGGCATAACCTCAACTACTGGCACAACGGCTTCTACCTGGGTCTGGGACCGGGGGCGGTTTCCGGCCTGGATGGCGAACGGCGAATCGTGGTGGCCGATCTTACGACCTTTTGCCGCACCGTGACGGCAGGGCAGCCAGGATGGCACGAAACCGAACGGCTCGACCGGGAAGCCGCCTTCCGCGAAACAGTGGTCATGGGTTTGCGGATGACGGCCGGGGTGGATCTAGCCCATCTCAGGCAGCGGTTTGGCATCGACCTGCCCCAATACTACGGCACCACGCTCGCCCGCCTCCTTGACCTGCAACTGCTCGCGTTGCGCGACGGTCGGGTGTTCCTCACCGGCAAGGGATTGCCCCTGGCCAATCAGGTGATGGCAGAGTTGGTCTAGCCCGAACTTTGGACCAGTATTTGACGCAACTCAGCGTCATATTGGATCTTTTTGCAAAGACAGCCTGCGCCTACTGGGTACAGGCAGGATTGACCGCAAGGAGTTGGAAGGCTTTATCCTGTAGAGCGGTAGGCCGGGTGGTCAACATGATCTTGGCCTCGGGATTAAGCCGGGTGTGGGTGATGTTATAGCTGAGCGTGGCCAGATCCTTGAGCAGGGTGGTGAAGCTGTGTAAGGGCATCTGGTCATCGGCAAGTCTGGAGCAATCCTTGCGCTTGGCCGGTGCGGAACGCACAGCCTTGTGCGCCGGTGAGGGCCGGCTGCCGGCGGCCTCATTGAGATGCTCATCATCGAACAGCATCGGTTTGAGACGCTCGCGCATGCGCCATTGGACGTAGTAGCATGCACAGGAACACATGCGCTCGCACGCGCTCGCTGTTGCAATGAAAGACCGGACGCGCATGCATGGCCATGGTCTTGATTGAACGGAAGGCACGCTCCACATGCGCCAGGCTCTTGTAGGCGGAAACCGCAGCCGAGGCGTCCATGGCGGCGCCGTCCAGACTGGTGCGGATCACATGCAGCCCATCGAGTGCGGCTTCCGCGGCGATGGCAGGTCAAGCTCGTCTCGGTGATCGCGAGCTCGAAATGCTTGGCCATGTGAAAGCGCTCGATGATTCCGCCAACCCGGAGGGCGATGGCCTCCCGGCCGCGGAGCGGCCGGCGGGCACGCTGGGCGGCTGCCGCGATCTTGCCCAGTTGCTCCTCGGCGGCGTCAAGCAGCTCCTGACGCTTGCGGGCGCACTGATCAGCCAGGAGCGGGTTGCGGCAGACGCTGCTCAATGTGCGGCTGCGCCTGATATAACCAGTCTAGCGCGCGGTACAAATCATCGGGATGACGCTCTCTCAAGCCCAGCACCTGTCCCAACGACGAAGTGGTTGATCCAAAACAATCACTACATGCGATGATTACCCGCGCATCCCGTCTTGCCTTTGTCGCCAGTGCAGGGTAAAAGATATGGTTGAGCGTTTGCTCGGCCCACTGTTCGCCGCGCCAGGGCTTTTGCCCCCCCCCC
>WRFD01000067.1 GCA_009778955.1 Desulfobulbus sp. | reverse complement strand
TTGGCAAATCGTGCCCTTGCAGTTCAGCGCCGCCAGATTGATGGCCCAATGGCGCTGTTCCAGCAGGACATAGGTCCGGGCGAATATTTCGGCATCAGGGCGCGGCCTGTGCCGCGGATGCCAGAGTTTGGCACGCGCATCTCGCACAGGCCGCCAAGCAAGATTTTCGATGCTGCCTCCTTGCCTTGCTCTATGGGTAGCGAGACACGCACAGAAAATCATACGGCGTGTTCTGATGGGGACATGGCGACATGGGCGGAAACGCCGCTGCCTGCGTCTGTAATGGCTTGCGTGACGGCTTCCAAGCCATGGGGCCCCGCCTTTTCAGGATCATAGCGCGCAAGGTGTTTGAGGTTGAACGGCTGTTTTTTAACCGCGAATGCCATCCACCCATTCGCCCGTCAGCGTATCGCCATGCAAACGGGCGTGCCAGACAATTTGCCGCTGTTCGGCGTCTTCGAACAATCCCTGATCGGCATAATCGCTCAAGCCCTTTTCTTCCGTTAGCTCGGTGGTCAACGGCAAGCCCTCGACAAGCTGACAGGGCATGCCCCTGAGCGGAATATTCACGCCGTGGCGAAGATAAAAATAGCGCCCATCGCGTGCGTCGTCCGGCTTGGGCATGCCCAGTTCCATCACCACCTCGGCCTTGCCCTGTGTGCCGATAACCTCAACGGGCGAGGCAAAGGATGCCGACCACCAATACCCAAAAAACCAGCGCCAGCCTGCGCAGGCTAGGTTGAGCATAGCGAAGCCAACGTCTTTATTTTTTTCGACGATAAGATCCTTGCCTGCCTCTGCCTCTCCAATTTTGCGGCCATTTTTTTGTCAGTTATGATCATTCCTAAGCTCCCGCCCGGGAACGAACGCTACCCTGACCGCAGAGCAGCCCTTGTTTCGTCATGGTGAACGAAACTTTCCCGTCATTTCGACCGCCTCATTTTTTGTCATATTCGACAAGTGAGAAAACAACACGGACAGCGCCCGTCAAACTGCAGGCCGCGGCCGGCGACCGCGACCAGGCTGGCAGGTCATGCAAGAATGCCTTTGCTTCGGCATGGCGGAATGGATCGCCAAGATCAGTCTGGCGCATTTTGATCTGCTCTACTCTCACCGTCTCCGGCGATGGGTCCTTTTTTTGCCTGCGGTCTCGGAGGTGCGTGCGGCGTGCGCTCCCCTGTTGCTCCAGGGCGCTCTTGCCGCCCGTTGATACTCCGTAGTCAGCAGTTCCTCCTCAGCCCAGCAGGTGGGGATGGAGTGGCCGATATAGGTTTCGATGTCCTCCAGCGACAGCACGCCCCGCTCGTCGGCTAGCGAAATGGCCTTGCCCCTGGCCCCCGCCCTGGCGGTGCGGCCGATCCGATGCACATAATCCTCGCAGTCTTCCGGCAGATCGTAATTGATTACATGGGAGACCCCTTCGATATGCAGCCCTCTGGACGCCACGTCGGTGGCGATGAGGACCGGCAGATGGCCCGCCTTGAATTCCCGCATGATCCGCAGCCGCTTTTCCTGGGCCACATCGCCTGAAATCATGCAGCTTGTGTGGTCGTTGGCGGTCATCAGCGCCTGCAGTCGCTCGCCCTCGCGCTTGGTGTTGACGAAAATCATCACCCGTTCCATGGCCTCGCGACGCAACAGCCCCAGGAGCAGGGAAAATTTTTCCTTGCCGGCCACGTGGTAGAGCACTTCCTCGATATTGTCGGCGGTGAGATGGTCGCGGTTCACCTTCACCTGTTCCGGCATGTTCATGAACTCGTAGGCCAATTCCATCACCCGGTGATTAAGGGTGGCGGAGAACATCAGGGTCTGCCGCCGCTCATAGGACGGCAGGCGGCGTAGAATGTAGCGCAGATCGCCGATGAAGCCCAGATCGAACATGCGGTCGGCCTCGTCGATCACCAGCATTTCGACGTAATCAAGGCCGCACACCTTTTGTTTGAGATAATCGATCAACCGCCCTGGCGTGCCAATGACTATATCGCCCCCGGCGCGCAAGCCATCGCGCTGCTTGTCGTAGTCAACCCCGCCGTAAACGGCCTGGATGGAAAAGCCGCAATGCCGGCCAAGCAGGCGGGCATCATGCTCGATCTGCACCGCCAGCTCTCTGGTTGGGGCCAGGATCAAGGCCCGCGGCTGACCGCCGCCGTTGTCCAACCGCAAAAGGCGGTCAAACAGGGTAATTAGAAAGGCGGCCGTCTTGCCGGTGCCGGTCTGGCCCTGACCGGCCACATCCTTTCCCGCAAGGCTCAGGGGCAGTGTCATCGCCTGGATGGGGGTGCATTCGGTGAAGCCCGCGTCCACAATCCCCTGACTAAGGGATTCAGGCAGGGGCAGGGTATGAAAAAGCATGCAACTCCTTTGGTTGATTGTGCGGTGGCCGTTGTTCTGGTCGAAGAGGAGACATCGTTTTCAGTCTACCTTGAAGCTCAGAACCACGGAATCCCGGGGAGGGATGAATTGGCGATAGATGGTGTTCGATTTTTCAAGCATGATCTTCGAAGCCTTGACCGCATCGGTCTCTTTATACTTGTCGGAGAGGTAAATGATCTCGACGATGCCGGCCTGGATGATGACCTTGGTGCATTCGTTGCAAGGAAACAGGGCCACATAGAGACGGCAGTCCCGCAGGTCGTAGGTGATCGAGTTCAGGACCGCGTTGAGCTCGGCATGGCAGACATAGGGATACTTGGTGTCGAGGAAGTCGCCTTCCCGGGCCCAGGACAATTCGTCGTCCGAGCAGCGCCAGGGAAAACCGTTATAGCCGACCCCGACTATCTTGTTCTGGCTGTTGGCCACGCAGGCTCCCACCTGGGTGTTGGGATCTTTGGAGCGGTGGCCGGCAAGGATGGCCACCGCCATGAAGTACTCGTCCCAGGAAAGATAATCGGTGCGTTTGCCGGTCATGGCGCCTCTCCAGCAGCCTGCTGGGCTTGCTGCGCCTTGAACTGCCGCCGCCGCTCCCGCCAGTCCGGGGCGATGCCGGCCGCTTTTTCGACAAACTTCCTGATGGCCTGAAAATACAATAGACCGGCCTCGGCAATCAACGTGTTGTGGCCGGCCCTGGGCACGATTTGCATCTCCTTGTTTTTGGCGCCGCTTTCCGCCTGGAGGGTTTCCGCCTGCCACAGGGGGATCAGTTGATCGTACTGGCCGTGGAGGATGAAGGTCGGCTTGGTGATCCGGGCGATCTTGCCGGTATTGTTAAAGGTCTGCTCCTCGCTGATGCCCATGCCGGCGAGATCGATGCCCAGCACCTTGACCAGGGCCAGGGTCTTGGCGAATCCCGATTCAATGATCAGGCCGGTGATCATCTCCTGATGGGTGCAGGCCACATCGATGGCGCTGGCGCTGCCTAGGGACCGCCCCATGACGAACAGGGCGCCGGTGTAACCGTGGCCGGTCAGCCACTCCTTGAGGGCGAGGAACACAACATTGCTGTCCGGCAGCAGGGTGCTGGTTAGGGGCGAGCCGGTGCTCCAGCCGTAGCCTCGGTATTCGGTCACCAGGAAATTGAGGTTTTCCCGGACGTACATCGGCCCGACCTCGTCGTAATCGGGGATGATCTCGCCGTTGCCGTGGAAAAAAATCAGGGTGGGCGAGACAGGAGCGTGGCTGTACAGCCTGCAGGCGATGGTCGCGTTTTCGGCGACCGGAACATTGATGTCGATTGCACCGGCAGGCGGCGTCGTTCTCGGCGCCTTGACGGGGTGAAACAGCAACTGAGTAATTTCTGGTCGATCCATGGGCGTGTGTGTGACAGAGGAAGGTGTTGTGGTGAAGGGTTCCGCCCGGCAGATGACGGTCAGGAGCGCGAGGGCCACGGCCGTCAGGTCGGAGCGAGCGAGCCATCTGGCGCAAGACCTCAGGCGCGGGGGCTGGGGGCGGACAGGCGCAAAATTAAGGGGACCGGAACGTATGGCGGGCGAGAAGCACCCAGTCGAAAACCAAAACCGCAATCGGGTCATGTTCGCTTGCGCTATCAATCTCCGCTCCATACCTTACCTTGCCGTGTTTGTCAAAATGTCGTTCTTCTTCCTGGGCAAGCTGGGCAGACCACCCCGCCATCTCCGCAGCCCGTCATTACCTTCCCGCCTTCTCGCCGGGATGCCGGACTGGCTTTGTGACCGCTTGCAATCCTTTGGAAATGATCTTATTCTAAAAAAGTGGACTGTCACGTATCGCCCGGCTTTTTTGCAGCACAAGGCTACAGCCCTTCGGACAGGTACAGGATGCCCCGAGACCTTCTTCTTGCCGCCCTGCTCGCCCTCTTGCTTGTTCCCGGCCAGACGGCCGCCGCAAGCAAGGCAGCCGCACATCGCCCGCCGCAATTGGCCGCCCCGACGGTCAAGGACGCGGTACAAGAGCGAGGCGCCCCTCCCCATTTGAGCCCAACCAGCAAGGTGCGCCCAACGCCGTTTGCCCGGTTGAGCCGGTTGATCGTCGACAACGAATACCTATTCAATTCCTTTGCCGATCTCGGCCTTACGGCCTTTGATCCGAACATATCCGGCCGCATTCTCCTCACCCCGGAAACGCGATGGGCCTTTGGCTGGCTCGATTATTCCCCTGCCGGCAGCGCATCGGCGCTGGCGACCGGAACCGCCGCCCACAGAGAGATAGCCATTCACCCCATCAATGTCGACGCGGGAACGTTTACCCCCTTTTTCGGCAACCCGTTCCGGCCTCTGGCCGACATCTGGCTGCTGCCGGAAAAGATGAGCCTACCCGCAAACGAAACGGAACCCGGCTTCGAGACGGACGCGTTCCGGACGTCGCACAGCAGTTCGCGCCCCAAAAGCGGCAACGGACTTCATTCCTCCGGCGGCGGTTCCGGCAGAGCTCCCCTGGCGTATCGGTACGCCATGGATAAAAAAACCTCGGTCAATGCCAAGGTTGAGTGGATTCAGAATCTCAGCGACGCTACCGGCATGCTGCCCGACCTGGAAGAACCGGGCGGCGAGGGCTCATCCATCAACAAACTTCCCGGCGTGACCCTGAACCTGGGGGCAAGCTACAAGGCCTTGACCCTAACCGGCGGCTATGTCCGCGCCCTGGACAACCGCACTGCCGTCGATCTCGCCGCGGCGGGCGTAGAGAGCGATCCCGTGGCCTTTCGCGGCGAGCTTGCCTATTCTACGGAGATCATGGATCGGGAAACGATCCTGGCTGTCGGCTATCAGCGGGCCTCGGAAGGGCTCCATGCCTACCTGCCGGAGGAACGATACCGGACCAGGGCCACCATGGCCATCTCCGATTCCGCCATCCTCAGTCTTGAATATTACCTTGACAGGGATGAGTCGACCAAAAATGACGGGCAAGAAGACGGTTACGGTATAACCACCAAGATCGGCTTCGGCTTTTAAACGATGCGGCCGGCCGCGCACGACACCCGGGCCGCCGCCGGACCACCAGCCGCCCATCCCTCTGGCAGCCCCCGCCAAACGACTCAAGCGGTCCGAACCACCCAGGACCGATCCGCCATGCTCTCCTCGAGCCGCCGAATCAACCGCTCCCGAATGGCAGCGGCAGCGGCCAGGTCGACCTCCTCTTCGCCGACATAGACCGCAACTTCCACTGGGCGGGACGGCCCGGCCTCCTTTTGAATGGCTATGTCGGCACAAACTTCGACCCCGGGATATTCCGCCTCGAGGTAATCGACGATGATCTGCCCCCGCGCGTCGGCCAGATTATCCGCGCTTTGTTCAACGTCATACCCTTCTTCCTGAAACAGGCTGCCAGCCATGATGCGGTCGGCTACAATTATCCGTGTAATCGCCACTTGTTCGCTCCTTGGTGCATATGAATCCGCACGGCGAAAATACCGTTCTCCCGGAATCATCTCTATACCACAGAGCAAGAGGACGGCCAAGTGGGAAGGCGCAGGAGGCTGTCCAGGCGGCCTGATCCAGGGACGACCTTTGATCCGGGTTCTGCCTATTCCCTTTTTCCTATGCGGAAGACACGAGATACTCTATAGTGGTTGTCGCGTCTTCGCAGGCCCATCCCCACCATCCCATCATGCCCATAGCGAGGGACCCGATGAAATTCTTTGCCACCACCATCAGCGTCATCACCATTCTGTTGACCGTGCTGCTGACCGATGCCTTCTGCGGCGTCTCGATCAGCATCGGCGATCCCGGATTTTACGGCCGGATCGACATCGGCAACTTTCAACAGCCACGGTTGATCTACAGTGAACCGGTGATCGCCCGGCGCGTCACCACCTGGTATCCGCCGATTTATCTGCGTGTGCCGCCAGGCCATCGCCAGCAATGGTACAGACACTGCGGCGCCTACAATGCCTGCGGCCGGCCGGTCTACTTTGTCGACGACGCATGGTACCAGGATGTCTATGCGCCTCGTTACCGTGAACGCCACCAGATCGTTGTCCCTCCCCCGCCGCCCCGTAAGCCGGTCTATTACGAATATCGCCGGGATGGGAACAAACCGGCCAAAAGAATTTATCCCCAGGAATATCGTCAGGATAACCGCCGGGGGGACGGGTACCAGGGGCGCAGATAACCGGAGCGGACGCCTATGGAGGACGGACCATGGCGGATAGCCAGGCCACATAAAAAAATCCATGTGCAGCGGTCTGTTGCCTCGGGCGGTGAGTTTTGGAATATTTGCCAGGGTCAAACATAACGGAGCGCAGAGATGTTTGTAACTGTGCGCGGTCAGTTTTCTGAGCTTGAAGGGATGCGACGCCAATTTCATAATCTCCTGAAATAAAAGAATTCTTGTGAAAATGGCCGTGCGGCCTCCTTGATGATTTGTCAATAAAACGCAGCCTGTTATGCGATTTTTTTACACCAAAAAACTCCATGCAAATCCCTCCCTAACCGGACATTACTTTGTATGACGGGTGATTTTTCAGTTTCCCGCAACCCAAATCATGATCGTGAGCATGGCTGTTCTCAAAACGGTCACCTTGCCTTTGGCCAGAATGAACGCCCGCATACCCGAAGTGCTTGACAGGCATTCGACAGGCGCGACGCCCAGATAAACGGCCAACTGTTCACCACTGTGAAAAGAACCGGATCCCCCCCACGGTTCATTACCCCACTTGTGCCCCGATGGCGGGAACGCTTTGCAGCGAAGCCAATGCGCTCTCGCAATGACTGAGGATACGTTGCGGCGTCTCAGTGGTCTGCGCCCTCTTTAATCGATTGGGCGCGCGCTGCTCTTCCCGGCTCATGGGAGCGCATTATGACTTTAAAGAGTACAGGGTTGAAAAAAATAGACGCCAAGGTTTTATTAGAGAACAAGACGGAGGCATCAACCAGAAAAAAATCCTTAAGGCCGGCAGACAAAAGAGTTCCGGGAAGATGTCGCCAGATTGGTCATCGATGGACAGCCCCCTTGTTGAGACTCGTTCAAGCATCGCAGCTGATATGGGCTGAGCACGTTTTTCATCGGAAGGACGTAATTTAGCGACAGGCTATGCGAAAAATCCAGAAGACATCGGGCTGTTCTCCCATCGATAACGACAGAAAATACTTGCCTCTCTCGCCCCCTTTGAACGTTGATGTATTGACGGCCGACCTCATCTCCTTAACCGGACAGCCATGAGTCGGCATCGTTGCGGTTGTGAGCGTAACAGTAAGAAGTTACTCTTTCGATTGAAAACATGTGCTCCCGACACGACTGTGCAACCTATCTGCTGACCAGGCAACACACTAATATTTCTCGAATTTCAGGAGGCTAATTGTGATAAAGAAGATACTTGTCGTCGGCATGAGTATCCTTGCCTTTACCTTTGCCTCATACGCCGCGCGTGAGTCGCATTGCGCGGATGCATCAAAGGGCGGCAAGCAAAACGGCGCAGGCGCCTTGACTGTTGTCGGTTTTTCGCAGGTCGGCTCAGAATCTGACTGGCGCCTGGCGAACACGCAATCCATGAAAACCACCTTCTCGGAAAAAAATGGCTACAAGCTGATCCTGAAGGACGCGCAGCAGAAGCAGAGCAAGCAGATCGCGGCGATCCGCGACTTTATCACCCAACAGGTTGACTATATTGTTCTGGCGCCCGTCACGGAGGCAGGCTGGGACAATGTCCTGCAAGAGGCGAAAGACGCTGGTATTCCGCTCATCATTGTTGACCGGATGATTAACACCTCGAACAACGAACTTTTCACCTGCTGGGTCGGTTCCGACTTTCGCCGGGGAGGAGAGGTCGCCGTGCGCTGGATGGAAAAAAACCTGGGGAACGATAAGGAACTGTTGATCGCGCACTTGCAGGGCAGTATGGGTTCATCGGCGCAAATCGGCCGCACTGAGGCCCTGGAGGAGGCGATGAGCAAAAATCCCGCCTGGAAGGTGGTGGCGCGCGATTCCGGCGACTTCACCCAGGCGAAAGGCAAAGAGGTCATGGCGCGCATTTTGAAGCAACACCCGCGCATAGACGTGCTGTACTGCGAGAACGACAATATGGCCTTTGGCGCGATGGAGGCCATGGACGAGCTGGGCAGAACGTACGGCGTGAAGGGCGACACCAAAATCATCTCCTTTGACGCGACGCGCGCCGGACTTACAGCCGCCCTTGAGGGCAAAATCAACTATAATGTGGAATGCAATCCGCTCCAAGGCCCGCGGGTGGAGGAAATCATCCGGCATCTGAAAAAGGGCGAACGCCCCGAAAAACTTTCCTATGTGGATGAAACTTCCTTTGATGCCACGGTCATCACCCGGGATGACCTTGACAAACGGAAATATTGACGTCGCGTATGGACAAGAACCTGTTCGCATGGGGATTACTCGCAGCTGCGCTGCTGGTCATTGTGGCCTTCAGCTATAGCCTCATCGTCGGGGGACTCGTACGACATGACCCCTTCCGCACGGATTTGCTGTCTTTTCCGGCCTATGTCAAAAACGGCTTTGAGTCGGGTTACGCCTCGCTGAAAGATCCGGAATTGACGGAGTGGGATTTGAAACTGCCCGCAAAACGCGGCGCCATCCTCATGTCGCAATTGCCGCCGGATGAATATTCGCCGACCACATCGACCTTTCTATCCCCCACAGCGCGACAGATTGAGGAATGCACGATTCTGATCCCCTTTGTTATGAGCAAGGAAAATATCCTCCGTCTCCACAGCGACAACCCAATTTCACCGGGCCTCTATCTGGCCGGAATCGGTGAAAACTGGGAAATCTACATCAATGGAAGCGTGATCGCCAGGCACCGATATGTGAATTCCGAGGGCTGGAACATGGTGCAGCGGAGCTGGCGCGGCGTGAACATCCCTTTTGACAAAAGATTTCTCAACGAGGGTGAAAACTTCCTTGTCATTCATATCATCGGTGTGCGCGGCAGCCCCTACGCGGGCCTGTTCTACAACTCGCCGTATTACATAGGCGATTATACGAAGATGATCGGCGCCGGGGGGGAGTTGCTGACAACGGCCCTATGCACGATCTACGTATTTCTGGGTTTCTATCATATCCTGCTGTATTTTTGGCGCCGAACAGAAAGCAATAACCTGCTGTTCGGCCTTTTTTCCAATCTGGTCGCGATCTTTTTTTTCACCCACAGCCCGGTCGTCAATCGCGTATTGGCGGACAGCGCGATAACACAGCGGATCGAATACGCCTCGCTCTATCTGCTTTTATTCGTTCTTGCCCTGTTTTTTGAACATCTCTCGTTCGGCAGGATCAAAGCGCCTACCCGCCTTTATGGCGCCTTGTGCGTCGTGTTGATCGTGCTGCAGTGCAGCTTTTCCCCTTGGTTTGCGACTGATCTGCGGGCCGTATGGATGCCCTGCGGCATACTCTTCAACCTGTATATCCTCGGCCACGACATTATCTATACCTTTATCTGGCAGCGTAAAAATCAGGAAAAAGACACCAAAGACTTCTGCTATCTTTTGCTGGTGATGACCATTGTCTCCGGCACGTTCATCTTTGACTTGCTCGACACCGCCATCAGGCACAGCGGCGCGCTCTTCACCCAGTACAGCTCGTTGCTGCTCATGCTGTACTTGACCTTCATGCTGGCCCGCAGGTACACAAGGCGATTTGAGAGCACCACTCAGATGAAAGATTCACTCGAAAAGCTCGTGAAACAGCGCACCCGGCAGCTCGAAGAACAGGTTGTGCTCTCGGTGGCGGCTTCACGGGCGAAAAGCGAGTTCCTCGCCAACATGAGCCATGAAATCCGTACGCCTCTGAACGCCGTTCTTGGCATGACGGCCATCGGCGCCAAAGCCAGGGACATAGCGAGCAAAAACCAAGCCTTCGCCAAAATAGAGGGCGCCTCCACCCATCTGTTGGGCGTCATTAACGATATTCTTGACATGTCGAAAATAGAGGCAGGAAAATTCGAACTTTCCGGCATCAATTTCCGGGTACGGGAGATCGTTGCGCGCGTTGAAAACATCATGCGCTTTAAAAGTAATGAAAAAAAACAGGCCTTTGCCGTTACCGTCACCGATGATGTGCCTGACGCCCTGCAAGGCGACGACATACGTCTTGCCCAGGTCATAACCAATCTCGTGAGCAATGCGATCAAATTCACGCCTGCAAATGGGCAGATCTTGCTTGCCGTCTCCTTTGAGGGCGAAGTGGACGGGCTCTGCACCGTGCGTTTTAGTGTGCAGGACACAGGTATCGGCATCACCAAGGAGCAGAAGGAAAAATTATTTATTTCCTTTCAGCAGGCAGAGAGCAGCACGACGCGTAAATACGGCGGAACGGGACTTGGGCTGGTGCTCTCCAAGCGGATTGTCGAGCTCATGGGTGGCGATATCCAGGTGGAGTCCAACCCCGGACGCGGCTCGACATTCAGCTTTACCATCACCGTGCCCCGCTCCAACATGACGCCTGAAGAAACAACTGTCCAAAGCGTGCCGCATGAGATCCAAGAGGGCGAATTCGCGGGCAAGGTCATTCTTCTGGTGGACGATGTGGAAATCAACCGGGAAATTGTCCTCTCGCTGCTGGAGGCGACTGGCGTCACCATTGATGTCGCTGAAAACGGTCAGCAGGCGGTGGAGCTGTTTGAGCGGACACCGGAGCGTTACCATCTTATTCTGATGGATCTGCAAATGCCGGTTATGGATGGCTATGAGGCGTCCCGGCGCATTCGCGCCGGCGCGTCCCCGCAGGCCGCCTCCGTGCCGATTATCGCGATGACGGCCAACGTATTCAAAGAAGATATAGAAAATTGCCTGGTCTGCGGCATGAACGGGCACTTTGGCAAACCGATTGAACTTAACAAACTGCTCTCCATGCTGCACAGACATCTCAAACCAAACTCCTGATCCTTTTATTCACCAAGAGTTCTGCCTTCTCAGAAACTCCCAAGAGACCGGCCGCAACGAAAGACCCCGAGCCTGCGAATGCGGCCCCCCAAGTGACCACAGTCGGCATTGCCTTGTTCCCACCCGGGTCATCAGGGAGCAACCAGAAAAATTCGCCGCTTACTTGTTCTTGCTCTTACGCTTGGCGATCTTTTTCGACGATTGCTTTTTGTACAGCCTTCGGGCCTCGGCCAACCGTTTCTCGCTCTTTTCGATCAGCAGTTCTTGGGCCGAACGTTTCTCCTCCTTGGCCTCGGGCCGCCTCTGCATATATGTGCCATCGGCCTGCATTTCCCAGGCCCCGCGGCGGTCCGCCATCTGCAGATTGAGAATTTCCCGCAACTGATTTTGCAGTGCCGGCGACTCGATCGGCGCCATCACCTCCACCCGATGTTCCAGATTGCGCTTCATTAGGTCGGCTGAGCCGATGTAATACTCCTCCTGGCCGTTGTTGCGGAAGTAATAGATGCGCGCGTGTTCGAGAAAACGGCCGACAATGGACATCACCCGAATGTTATCCGACAAACCGGGGATGCCGGGCCGTAAAAGACAACTGTCGCGGATGATCAACTCCACCTTGACTCCGGCCTGCGAGGCCTGATACAGAGCGGCGATCACGTCCATGTCGGTGAGGGCGTTGCTCTTGAGCTGGATCAATCCCTGGTTGCCCTTGCTCTGATGCTCGATTTCCCGCTTGATGTTCTCCATCAGCGTTTTTTTCAGGATCCGGGGCGAAGGCTTCAGTTTCTTGTAATTCCGCGCCGGGGTATAGCCAAGGGTCAGGAAGTTGAAGAAC
>WRFD01000066.1 GCA_009778955.1 Desulfobulbus sp. | reverse complement strand
GATAACCTCTACGGCTGCCGCGAGTCGCTGATCGACGGCATCAAGCGGGCCACCGACGTGATGATTGCCGGCAAGATCGCGGTGGTGGCCGGGTACGGCGATGTCGGCAAGGGCTGCGCCCAGGCCCTGCGCGGCATGGGCGCCACCGTGCTGGTGACCGAGATTGATCCCATCTGCGCCCTGCAGGCCGCCATGGAGGGCTACCGGGTGGTGACCATGGACGAGGCTGCGGTCAGGGGCAGCATCTTTGTCACCTGCACCGGCAATCTGCGGGTGATCACCCGGACCCACATGGAGGCGATGCCGGATCAGGCCATTGTCTGCAACATAGGCCATTTCGACTCGGAGATCGATATCGCCTCCATTCGTCATCTGCCTTGGGAGAATATCAAACCCCAGGTCGATCACGTCATCTTTCCGGACGGCAAGCGGCTGATTGTCCTCGCCGAGGGCCGCCTGGTCAACCTGGGCTGCGCCACCGGCCATCCCAGCTTCGTCATGAGCAATTCCTTCACCAATCAGGTGCTGGCTCAGCTCGAGCTGTGGAACAATTCGGCGGCTTATGGACGCCAGGTCTATTTCCTGCCCAAAAAACTCGACGAGAAGGTGGCCCGGCTCCATCTCGCCAAGATCGGGGTGCAGTTGACTACCTTGACTGCCGAACAGGCGGCCTACATCGGGGTGGAGATCAACGGGCCGTTCAAGCCGGAGCACTATCGCTATTGATGCCCCTGGCGGCAATTTTCGCGTTCCGGGCAGGGTGAGCATTTCACCCTGCCTTTTTTTGTGGGAGAGAAAGCCAATGGCCAGCACAGGTGAAATCACGGTGATCGGCGGCGGGTTGGCCGGGTGCGAGGCGGCCTGGCAGGCGGCGCAGCGGAGAGTGGGCGTGATCCTGTTGGAGATGAAGCCGCTGCGGTTCAGTCCGGCCCACGAGATGGCGCAGCTGGGCGAGTTGGTCTGCTCCAATTCGCTCCGCTCCAATGCGGTCGATTCCGCCGCCGGGCTGCTGAAGGAGGAGATGCGGCTGTTGGATTCGCTGGTGATGCGGGTTGCTGATCAGAGCGCCGTGCCCGCCGGCAAGGCCCTGGCCGTTGACAGGCAACAATTCGCCGCCCGGCTGACCGCTGCGATCGAATCCCATCCCCTGATCACGGTGCGCCGGGAAGAGGTTGTCCGCATCCCCGAGGCCACGGCCGGACCGGTGGTCTTGGCCGCGGGGCCGCTGCTTTCCGGCCCCTTGGCTGACCATCTGAAGATGTTGACCGGAGAAGCGCACCTTGCCTTTTATGATGCCATCGCGCCGATCGTTGACGCCGACAGCCTCGATCTGGGGGTAATCTACCGGAAATCTCGCTGGGACGAGCAAGGGCCGGGCGACTATCTCAACTGCCCTATGGACCGGGAACAGTACGAGCGGTTCGTGGCATTGCTCGGCGCAGCCCGGACTGTACCTCTGCATCCATTTGAAAATCCGAACTATTTCGAGGGCTGCCTGCCCATTGAGGTGATGTGCGCCCGGGGGACAGACACCCTCCGCTACGGGCCGATGAAACCGGTCGGCCTGGCGCATCCGGTCTCCGGTGCGCTGCCGCATGCCGTGGTCCAGTTGAGGACGGAAAATTGCGAGGGCACGGCCTACAACCTGGTGGGCTTCCAGACCAAGCTGACCTATCCCGAGCAGCAGCGCATTTTCCGGACCATTCCCGGCCTGGAGCGGGCGGTGTTTCTCCGCATGGGCTCCATCCACCGCAACACCTTTGTCTGCGCGCCGCGGGTTCTCGATGGCAGCTTACAAATGCCCAGGCGGCCGGGCTTGTTTATCGCGGGCCAACTGTCCGGGGTCGAGGGATACATCGAATCGGCGGCCATGGGCCTGGTGGCCGGCGGCAACGCCGCCCGCCTCGCTCTCGGTCAAGAGCTGGCAACCCCGCCTGCCGATACGGCCCATGGCGCCTTAATCCGCCACCTCACCGCATCCAATCCTGCCCATTTTCAACCGTCCAACGTCAATTTCGGCTTGTTCCCACCGCTTGCCGGACGAAAAATCCCCCGAAAAATACGCGGCCAGGTCCGGGCCGAGCAGGCCCTGGCGCAGATCCGACAGTGGCGCCGGCTGTTTTCGGGGCAGGATTAGTCTTCTTCCGCAAATCCCCAATAGGGGTAATCGAGCCGGTAGGAGGCGACCCGCCCCGGACTCTGCTCGCGGCTGGCCACCAGCCAGAGCTCGTTGCGTCGATGTGCAGGCGTTGTGTCGGCAAAGGGATCCCATAGGGTCAGAAAGACCATGGCGTTGTCGGCGGAATAGCCGATATCGCCCGATCCCTTGAATGAGCCGAGGTGGGGCTGGTGGTCGAACTGGCCTTCGGCGCCCCGTTCGAGTTCGGAGATCACGAGAAATGCGGCCCCCAGTTCATCGCGGATCGCTTCCAGTTGGCGCAACCAGCCGTCGATGCCGCTGCGCTGCTGGCTGATGTCCTTGAAGGGCAGTTTGTGCAGGCTGTCGATGACCACGACCGTGTAGTCGCTGTTGGTTTCGTGGCGGATAAAATCGATGTGGCGCCGCATGGTTTCGGGCGAAAGCCGCCGGTCATTGATGACCCGCAGCCAACTGAGCATGGCGCGCAGCGTGTGCTCGGCCTGCGTCAGCCGCTTTTGTTCATCGGCGGTCAGGACGCCGCCGGTCTTGATCCGGTCGATGGCGAGTCGGCTGAGCCGGCTGAGGGTGCGGAGATAGATTTTCTGCCGGCCGTTTTCGAAATCGTAGTACAAAACCGGAATCTTCCGGAGGGCCATGTCCGAGGCGATCTGGATGAAAAAGGCCGATTTGCCCGCTTTGGGCGTTCCCCCCATGATATTGATGCCGTGGATACCGGCCAGGGCCTGGTCCATTTTGGCGAAACCGCTGGTCAGGTTGGCATAGGAGTCGCCTGACTCCTGGCGCAGGCGTTCTCGAAAGCCTTGGAATTCCCCGGCCGGGGTGGCAAAGGGCGAAAAGGAGCGCGCTTGCTTGATCAGGGTGAAGACCTGCCGCTGGAACTGGGGGCCGCTGACCACGGCCAATTGGTAGATGGAGCTGTTGCGGACGGCCTGCTCCGGCCAGCGGACAATCCGCACCTTGTATCCGGTCCGGGTGGCGAAACTTCTGGCCATGGCTTCGGATTCGGCGGTGTGGTTGACCCAGAGGAAAATGGTCCGGATCCAGCAGAGCCGCTGAGGATCAAGGTGCTCGAGGTCCGAGGCCGCGGGAACGGCGATCCCCGGCAGGCCCAGTTGTTTCAAGGGCAGCAAATTATGCTCGCCTTCCACCAAAAAGAGGGCGCCGTTTTCACAGTGCTCGATCTCAGGAACATTGAACAGACGGAACGGTTCGGCGGCGAAGCGCTCGTCGCCGTGCCAGAAGAAATCCCCAGGTCGTTCCGGGTGGACGCACCGGGCGGCATAGCAGTTGCCATTGGCTTGAATATAGGGATAAACCAGGTAGCGGCCGTTGTAACCGACGCGCAATTCGGCCAGGATCTCGGGTGCGACCGATGCCCGTTGAAAGAAATCGAGCGCATCCCCGGTCAGTTTGTCGGCGAATCCGACTAGTTCCTGGTTGAGATTCGTCACTGGATAATCGGTCTCGCGGCCAAAATAGTCGCGATCGGGGTCAAACCCCGGCGCCTCTGCCAGGCCGATGGCGCTGAGCCTGGCGAAATGCAGGGGAAAGCCGCCGGGGGTGCAGTGGTTGAGGCAGCGGAAGTATCCGTGGAAAAAACTGTCCGGGTTGAGGTGGACGGCCAGAATGCCCCCTGGCTGCTTATCCGGCCGGCTGCAGAAGGGGCATGGGGCATGGAGGGTCCCGTTGCGCTGCTGCGCCTCCGGGAGGTGGCGGCGGTAAAATTCGGAGACGGGATCGGTCATGGCGTTGTCGGCGGCGGGCAGACTTCAATAATCGGGTCAGCCTAGGATGGATTGTAATTTCCGCTGGTCCAGGGGATGGTCGAACTTGAAATGGACGGAGAAATCGTTTTCAAGAACCTGGAACGGCTGGATGCCGATGATTATTCCCTTGAACATCAGGGCATGATGCTTGCCGCCGACAGGTAGGACGATTTGCATCCGTCTGCCCAGCAGCAGACGGGCGTTTTCCCGGCGGGAGATCCGGATGAGAAAGGCCAGGCCGCCACGCGAGATGTCGGTGGTTTCCGCACGAAATCCATGGCCAACGGGGGTATCGCGGTTGTTGACCGGTTGCACCTGGATTTTGCGCGCCAGATCGTACCGCTGGTCCTGGCGCCGGTCCAGCCCTTTTTTTTCAAGCAGGCTGCCGATGGTGTTGCAGGCAAGATAATAGGTATGCAGTTTGGCGCGCAGTCCGGGAAATTGTTCTTTCCAGGCATCAAGCGTCGATTGCTTGAGGACATGCAGGCGCGAGGGAGTGAGCGAGGTCAGGGTGACGGTCCAAAAGGAGGGGGCAAAGAAATTCTCGCCGGCAATCTGACCGCAATTTAGGGTGGTGATGAACAGTTCGTGGGGACCGGTTTGGTGGGAGACCTTGAGGCTGCCCTGGGTGATGAAGAAAAGAGCGTCGTTCTTGTCCCCCTGGTTGACCACGGTTTCTTCCGTCTTGAACCTGAGTTCACTCAATTCGTGATAAACGGTCTGGAATTCCTGGGATGTGAGCCGGTCGGTCAGATCGGACCAGGTTTCGAGATCTTCCTCCTTGATTGCGGCCATCTTTTCTTCTTCGATGATTTCGCCGGCGCGGATAATCTCACTCAGGGCCAGATTGTCGATTTCGTAGATGCGTTCCCTAAGCCGCTCCGCGTTTTTAAAATCGCCGGCGCGCGCCGTGGCGACGACCAGATCGAACAGTTGCTGTTTGGCCAGCTCTTTGTCGCCTTGGGCAAACTGGCGAAAGATGGCTTCTTCCCTGGCTTCAACCGAGGTGGAGTCTTCTTTGGAGGCCGTCGGCTGGATTGGTTCAGTCGCCGGACTGGGAGCATTGTCCTTATTGTCGTCGGATTTTCGGGCCGCAGAGATGGCCCGAATCTGCTCCAGGGCCATGGCCGCCGCCTGGCGGACCTCGTCGGGGTAGCCGCCCAGTCCGAGGACATTCTTGCTTTGAGTCACGCCGGTCAGTGGCGCTATGGCCCGCCTGGAGCCGATGATCCCTAAGGTTTTGCATAGAGCCAGCTGGAGGTCGTTTTTGTTCTTTCCCGGAAACGACCGGGTGCTGTCGAGAAGATCGGCCAGGGGACGAACAAAGCGCTCGTCGTAATTGGCGGCGATGTGGTTGACCACCTTGATCTTCAGGGAATCGCCGACCGTTTGCAGGGCTCGGAGCAGAAAATCCTTAAAATCCTTTCCGCCTATTTTGCTGGCAGATGAGATGACCTCCTGTTGGACCCGCAGGTCCGGGTAGTCAATGTAGGGAGTGACCGTGGCGAAAACCTCCGAGGCGCCGATTTCGCCGAGCAGGCGGATGACATTGCGGACAACGAACCAGGGTTGATCCTGGTGCAGTTGTTCCTGGAGAATGGAGATCGCCGGATCGCCGGTCTGCTTGATCAGGGCCAGAATCCGTTTGCGCTCGAACCTAATTTCATTGGTGATCAGTTGCTGTAGTTGGAATTTCGCCGACTCGTCTCCCATGTTGCTCAACAGGCTGCCGGCTTCCTCCTGCTGGGTCTCGGAATGGAGGTACAGCTGCATCAATTTTTCCAGCACCGTTTTCGAACAAAGGTGTTTCAGGGTGGCGAGGGCCTGGCTTTGGACCAGGTGGCCCGCTGCCTCGCCATGGGCATTCTGGCTGGAGAGAAGGCGCAGGATTTGGATGATCTCTCCGGCCTGCGGGTAGCGTTCTTCGGCGAGGTAATGGTCAGCCAGGCCGCCGATGGCGGTCATGGCCTGCGGCACGGCCTGCCCGCCGATGCCGTCCAGCCGCAAGCCTTGCTGGAGGGCCGGCAGCAGGCTTTCAATCCGTTTCCATAGCCCGACTTGGGCCAGCCGCTCCCCGATGGCGGCCAGGCTGTGGAAGACGGCAACCCGAATGGCGGGAAGCTCATGGTGCATGGCGGCGACCAGTTGCCTGAGGAGCGCGTCGGTGATTTCCTCTTGATTGCCGGCCAATAGCCCGCGGATCTCGGCTGGCAGGGCTTCTTGTTGCATGTCGGTTTGCGTCAGCGTCGCAAGATCACTCTGGAGAAGGTCATCGAACCGTTTGTTGAGAGCGGGCTGTTTTTGCTCCTCGCGCTGGAGCTTCTGTTGCCGGCACATCTCGACCGTTTCCTGCAACAGCTTAAACGATTCCTCCCTTGCTTGGTCGCCTGGGTCGCGCAATGCCTGGAAATGGCTGATCAGCCGTCCCTGTTTGTCCTCGGAGAGTTGACGGATGACCTGGCGGTAGAGTTGTTCTCCGAAGGGGCCTTTGTAGGCGCACACCAGGATCAGTCTGAGTTCCTGTTCGTCAAAGGATGGAAATTCCGCCGCAACCCGGGAGGCGATCTGCACCTGCCTTTCTTGGTCAATCAGGGTGTCGCAGGCGGCCAGGGCGCGTTCCAAGCAAGCGAGTTCGCCGGGGTTGCCTTTTTCTTTGGCGACATCCACAGCATACTGCGCCGCTGCCGCCAGTACCGAGGCTGACCACTCCGGCTGGTGTAGTCGCTTGAGCAGATATTCGGGCAGATGGCTCAAGGGGGAGCTGAAATTGAGCAGCAACCGCCGGGCATCGATGTTGTGGGCGGTGGCGGTGGTGATCTCTGCGCCTTTCCTGGTTTTGGTCAGCCGTCTGAAGAGGGCGCCATCGGCAATCTTGAATTCGGTTCTGCCTTCCTTGCCGCTCGGGACGCTGTGGATGAGGGCGGCGACCATCCGATTGAGCTGCCTGGGGGTAAGATGGCCGACAGTTTCGTCCAGAACCTCGTCGGAAATCTGGTTGACGACCTGGTTGTAGAGTTGCTCGCCAAAAGGACCCTTGAACCGCTGGACCAGGATGTTGCCCAGCGCCAACCCCTCCATGGCGGCCAACTGGGCGCCGGCCTGGCGGGCGACCACGGCCATTGCCTGCTGGTTGTAGCCGTACAGTTCTTCGTAACGTTCAAGCAGGCGGTTGGAGGCCTGGAAATCGACCTGGCCCGCAGCTTGCAATTGAGGATCAGCCGCCTGTTGGGCGGCGGTGGCCAGCACCGAAGCCGACCACTCCGGCTGGTGCAGTCGCTCAAGCAGATCTTCGGGCAGCTCACTCAAGGTGGTGTTCGGGTTGAGCAGCAACCGTTGGGCATCGAGGTTGCGGGTGATGGTCTTTTGTATTTCCGGGGTGTGCTCTTGCGCCAGCCTGACCAGCCGGTTCAATGGATTGCCAGGGGTTGCGATGTCCCGGTAGGCATCGGTGTCCCCTGTGGCGGCCAATGGGGCGACCAGGCTGACGATCAGGATATCCGTCTGTCGCGAAGTCAACTGGCGCAGCGCCGAACGGAGTATTGCATCCGCGCCCGGGGTCGGCGGCAAAGCCGCGACTAGCCGGGCAAGGAGGCATGGATCAAGCCCGGACAACACCTTGGCGGGTTGATCGATGTCTGCGGCTTGTCTGTGGTGATTGATCTCCTGGGTCAGCTTGTAGAGAAATTGGATGACGCCTTGGGCGACCCCTTCCGGGTGCTGATAGGGAGTGTCGGGTGGCGGCAGCCGGCTGATCAACTCCTGAACCAATTCGGTCGAAACCCCGTGGATGGTCTTCTGGCTGGCTTGGTCGAGACCTGAATCGGCCAGTTCTTCGTCGCTGACATTGAGTTCGGAATGGAGCGCCTCCTCTTGGACGAGCTGTTCGTCCCCATGGATGGCGACGTACCGTTTGATATCGGCGGAAACAGTGGTTATGCCGGCCTTGTCCAGGATGGTGGCGACCGGTTCTTCCGGCAGCTCACTGTCTCCGAGGAACATGGAAACGGTTTGGATGAAGGCGACGCACTGCGGGGCGGAAAAGGAGGGATAAAAGGTGAGGGAGTAGAGATTGAAGCGGTTGGACAGGGCTGTCAGGCCTTGGATCTGCGGGCGCGCTTGGTCCTTTTCCGGCAGTTGTTCGCCGCAGACGAAAACCTTGCCTGCGGAAAAGGCAAGGGTCACTGAACCGTTGCCAGGGTTGGCTGCCCGGAGCATCTGAAACGCGTGCAACACCAAATCGTTGCAGCGTCGCACCTGTGGGCTGGCGGCCGGGTACAATCGTATTGCCCGCAAAGCGGTGTACAGCCTGATTGGAAAATCGAGCAGAAGATAGCTTCTTTCCAGGGTTGTCGGCTTGGGGGACGAGGTCATGGTCGCTCCACTGCTACCCTGTACAGCCAGCTGCCGGAAGGGCCGGGCAGGAAACCGTGCTGCCGATCAAATAAAAAAGGTGGTTGTTGCAGATGCTTATCATGGCCGAAACTCGCAAACTGAAAACGGGCGGCATGTTTTGCCGGGCGATTGAAAGGACACTGTCCGGACAAAAGCAAATTAGAATATTATACTATTTTTGCCGAAGAGAAGTCAAGAATGGCCGCCCTGACCGCCATTGACGCGACGGCGCATGCCCGGTGGAAAAAAGGTGCGGGAACAGGTAAATACGCCATCATCCGGCCTGGAGGAGGGACTGGTCGAGCAGCGCGCGGACAACAGCGTGGACCGGCAGACCCGCCACATTGCTGCACGATCCGGATATGGAGTGCACCAGGAAACTGCCGATCCCTTGGATGCCATAGGCGCCTGCTTTGTCCATGGGCTCGTTTGAGGCGACATAGGCCCGGAGAATCGGTTCGGCAAAGGCGCCGAAGGTAACCTGGGTGGTGACCGCGTCGAGCAGGTCGATGTTCCGGTTTTTGGCCACGATGGCAAAGCCGGTGGTGACTTGGTGAGTGCGGCCCTGAAGCGTCGTCAGCATCATGAGCGCTTCTTCCCGACTTCTGGGTTTGCCGAAGATTTGTCCGTCGAGGGCGACTACGGTGTCGGCGCTGAGGATGCAGGCGGCCGGGTTGGTTTCGGCGATGGCCCTGGCCTTGGTTGCCGCCATCCGTCGGGCGAAATCCCGAGGTGACTCGGCCGGATTGCAGGATTCGTCGATGTCGGCCGGAACAATGCTGAATTCCAGGCCAAGCCGGGCAAGATATTCGCGCCGTCGGGGGGAGGCGGAGGCGAGGATCAAGGGGTAGCAGATTCTGAACATGGGGATTGCGGACAAAAAATTTGAGGGGCGTAATGGATTGTTTCGAGAAACAGGCCGCAGGCCGGGGCGGTATGTCCGGCGGCTGTGCGATTTCTGGCGGCGAGGATGGCGGCAACTTCTTCCGGCTGCCGTTTGCCCTGGCCGATCTCGATCAGCGTGCCGGTCAGGATACGGACCATCTGCCGGAGAAAGCCGTCGCCAGTGAAGCGGATCGACCAGTGGTCGGGACGAGCCAGCACAGGAACGCAGTTGACTTGGGTGAGCATACGGACCGGACCGCGCCCGCCCATGGCCTCCTTATCCCGGGAGCCGGACCGTTCAAAACTGGAAAAATCGTGGGCGCCGACAAGAGCTGCGAGCGCGGGTTCCAGTCGTTTTGGCACAAAAAGACCGGGGCAGTGCGCCTGATAGAAGCGGTTGCCGGGCAATTGCACCGGGCCGGTAAAAAAATCGTAGCGGTAGGTCTTGCCGAGGGCGCTGAAGCGGCTGTGAAAGTTTGGTTGCGCCTCCTCGGCCCCGAGAATACGGATATCCGGCGGCAGCAGGGCGTTGAGTCCCTTGGAAAAGGCCACCAGCGGTATGGTGCTGGTGGTTTGGAAATGGGCCACCATGCCCAAGGCATGGACCCCGGCATCCGTGCGGCCAGCGCCGTGCAGGGTGATTGGTTGCTGGCAGAGGGCGGACAGCCGGGTTTCCAGTTCCTCTTGAATGGTTGGCTCCCCCTGCCGTTGCCGTTGCCAACCGTGGTAACCGCTGCCGTCGTAGGCGATCAACAGCCTGACCGTGCGGAGCATCAGGGAAAGAAGGGGGCGCCCATCAATCCCGCGGTTTCGGGAAAGCCGCTCATCAGGTTCATGTTCTGCACCGCTTGTCCGGAGGCGCCTTTAACGATGTTGTCGATGGCCGACATCACGATCAGGCGGTCGGTCCGCATATCCTTGCACAGCGAAAGATCACAGCAATTGGAGCCGCGAACGTGCTGGGTGGCGGGCAGCGCTCCGGCGGGCAGCACCCGCACGAAGGGCTCGTCACGATAGCATTGCTCGTACAGGGCATGCAGGTCGGCCGCCTTGCCCGCGTCGGTCAGCGTCGCATAAATGGTGCTCAGGATGCCTCTTGAGATGGGGAGCAGGTGGGGAGTGAAAGAAACGGTCACCGGCTTGCCGGCGGCAATGGACAGTTCCTGCTCGATCTCGGGAATATGTCGATGCGAGCCGCCCACCTTGTAGGGCCGGAACCCGTCGGTCACTTCGCAAAACAGCGTGCCCACGCTGGTGGCCCGACCGGCTCCGGAAGTCCCGGACTTTGAATCGATGATCAGGGTGGCGGGGTCGATCATCCCGGCCCGAAGCAGCGGCGCCAGCGCCAGGATCGCCGATGTCGGGTAACAGCCCGGATTGGCGGTCAGCCGGGCGCCCCTGACCTGGGCACGATAGAGTTCGGGCAGGCCATAGACCGCATCGCCGAGCAGGTGGGGACAGCTGTGCTCCTGATACCAGGCCTCGTAGACTAGAGCATCCCGGATGCGGAAGTCGGCGCTCAAGTCGACCACTTTTTTGCCGGCATCCAGCAGCTTGGGAACGATATCCATGGCTGTTTTGTGCGGCACGGCCGTGAAGAAGAAGTCGGCCCGGTCGGCAAGCTTCTCTGCCGGCAGGTTTTCGCAGATAAGGTCCACCCGCTTGCGCAGATTGGGAAAGACTTCTGCCAGGGGCATACCTGCGTACTGCCGCGAAGTGGCGACGGTAAGATGGACGTCCGGGTGGCCGGCCAGAATCCGGGCCAATTCAACTCCGGTATAACCGGAGGCGCCAACAATGCCGACTCGCATCATGATCGGGACTCCTCATTCTGGGGTAAAAGGGTGGATCGTAAAAAAAAAGGGAATAACGAAGCCTCGTTATTCCCTGGGTATACTGTGATGCGGGAAAAAAATCGTCGCGATAGCTCCGTGGGCCGCTATTAACGCTTGGAGAATTGGAAGCGGGCACGGGCCCCACGCTGGCCGTATTTCTTCCGTTCCTTGGCGCGCTGGTCGCGGGTCAACAAACCGGCCCGCTTCAAGGGCAAACGCATTTCCGGATTCAGTTCCTGCAAGGCCCGGGCAATACCATGCACCAGGGCGTCCACCTGAGCTGACTTGCCCCCGCCCTTGACCGTGGCCAGGATATCGTACTGATCAACAGTCTCGGTCACTGTAAACGGCTTGGCCACCTTGGGCTCGAAATAGATGTTGCCGAAATATTCGCCCGCTTCCATTTTGTTGATGGCAAGCTTGCCGCTGCCGGGAGTGATCCAGACTCTGGCAATTGCTGTTTTCCGCCTACCGGTCGCATATGTCTGTTCAGGGGCCATGTTAGTGCTCCGTTCAATCAAATCTCAAGGAGTTCAGGTTGTTGAGCCTGGTGGGGATGATCTTTGCCGGCATATATTTTCAATTTCCGCAGTTGAGCACGGCCGATTTTGTTCTTCGGCAGCATGCCCCGCACAGCCATCCGGATCAACTCTTCAGGCTTCTTGGTCAACACTTCGCGGGCTGTCTCGCTTTTGATGCCGCCAGGATAGCCGGAATGATGATGGTAGACCTTGTCATCCCACTTGTTGCCGGTGAGGTGCACCTTTTCCGCATTGACCACGATGATGAAATCACCGTTGTCCTGGAAATTGCAGAATGTCGGTTTGTGCTTGCCGCGCAGACGTCGGGCGATTTCGGAAGCTATGCGTCCGAGCACCTTGCCGTCGGCATCGGCCACATACCATTTGCGCTCAATTTCGTTCACCGGCGTGTAGTAGGTTTTCATGCTCTGGGCCTCAACACTTGAAAAAAAAAGGCTCGAACAGAGGTCCGAACCTGGGAGTCTCTTGTGGAGCGGGAAACGAGATTCGAACTCGCGACTTCAACCTTGGCAAGGTTGCACTCTACCACTGAGT
>WRFD01000065.1 GCA_009778955.1 Desulfobulbus sp. | reverse complement strand
CCTCTGGAGAGAATAAACAGGTGCGCAGGGACATGACAGATGGCGCTGGAGCCGGTCACCGCGCCGCATCTTTTTTTAATGTACTCGAGGCAAGGAGAAAAGTACAGGTTTTCAGGCATGGGCGCGCCGTTAGTCGCTTGGCGGCACGGCATACAGTTCTTGCCTGGCTGCGGGCCAAACGCCCTGGGCGGGCCGCTCGGGCCAATGGCCCGCCCAGGACAACGGAGAGGCAGAACCGGATTATTTATGACACACGGTACATTTGGCCAATTCCGGTTTGGTCTTGGTGTGGCATTCCTTGCACAGGGCATGGGCCGCGTTCTTGAAGCTGTTGACCTTGTCCGGCATGCCCGCCTTGCTGTTGTGGCAGGATTCGCATTTCTCGATCTTCTGTCCTTCGTGGAAGGCGGCCTGCTTGCCGCTTGCGTCCTTGCCGTGATGGCAGGTGGCGCATTCCATCCGCCCCTGGTGGACCGCATGGGGAAATTGGGCCGGCTTAGGGGTGGGGGCGGGATCGACGGTCGAAGTCAGTGTCATCTCCGCCGGTCCCTTGTCCTCCGCCATGGCCAGCCCTGCCATGCTCAAGGTGCAGCAGCTCAGCAGCAGCACGCCGTACAACAGTGTCTTTTTCATGTTTCTTTCTCCTGTGTTGCGGTTGAATAATCAGTTGACAGGGCGCTTTGCTTTGGCCGTCGCGCCTGCCCCATGTCTCAGCCATCTGTATGCAGAATGACTGAAAAACCGTTGAAGATTGCCCACACCTGTTCGCCGGCAGCAAAGCCGATAGCCTCTCTTTCGCTGGTGGAGATGAGGGCGCACAGTTCGGTGTGATCATCAAGTCGGACCACGCATTCCGAATTCACCGTGCCCCGGTTGATGCGCGCAATTTCTCCCCGCAGGCGGTTGTCGGCGCTGCACCCGGTGAGGGTGGGGCCGCGTTGCAGCATGATCCAGGGCGCCTTGACCTCGGCGGTGATCAGTTGTCCCAAACGCAGGTCCAGCCGGTCCAGGCTTTCACGGGTGATGATCGAGGTCACCTGGTAGCCGCCGAGATTGACCAGGGTGATCCGGGCCTGTACGTCGCACCGCTCGATGGCGATGATCTTGCCGTAAAAGGAGTTTCGAGCGCTTGTCGTGCGTGACGATTCCCTTTTGATGAACAGTTGCGTGACCTGGCGCAGCTCTTCCTCGGAAAACGAGGCGTGGACCGCGGTCAGGCTGGGGGTCGCATGGCCCAGTAATTTCTGCACGGCCGGCAGGGGCATGTTGCCGCGCACCAGTTCCACCGCCCGCGCCCGGCGAATCATCTCCGGTCCGCCCAGGTGCTTTGCAAAGCCGCTGGCTTCGGCGCGTTGGTAGAATTTGCGACGGACAAAGGCCGGGTCCACGGCAAAGCCGTTGGTCAAGGTCCGACGGAATTCGGGGTCGAGCAAAGTGGTCTCGATTTCCCGGCCCAGCGGCTCGGCAATGACGATGGCGCGTGCGCCGGACTCCTCGGCTTCGCAGTCGCGGATGCAGACCGTCTGGTCGTTGATGTCGGTGAAGGGATTGAGTTGAAGAATCTCGTTGAGTTTGGCGCCGGTATAGCGGATCAGAAGAAAAATCAGCAGGATGCGGCGACGGGATAGACGGATGTCCCGCCGGGGGGTGTCGTCGGCCCAACGCCGGAAGGCCTGTTCCAGCCGGGCCAACTGAACAGTGTCGAGACATGGTCCGTCCTCGGGCAAAGGAAGCTGGTCGGTTTGGACCGGGGCGTTGAAGGCCCGATCACCGGGAGGGGCAGCGAAAATTTTGTTCATCGAGCAGGCTCCGGGTCCATATCGCTGCCAACAGCCGGTTGGCCGCCGCTGTCTGGGGCGCCAAGTTCGCAGCAATGACATGCCCGACAAAGCAGCTGACCTCGGCCACGGCGTCAATAGTCCGGCTGCGGGTGGTCACAGCCACCTCACCGATAATGCGTTTTGGATCGTTGGCGGCATTGAGTTCGGCGCTGAGACCGTTGAGCAGGTGCGGTCGCGGAGAGCTGCCTGCCGGCTGCAGGGTTTTCCTGTTCTCCTGCCGCTGCTGCACGGTCTGGGTGACTATTTTCCAGCCGTATCCGCCACTGGCCCCGACAATGCTGACATCCATGCAGTCGCTCCCGCTTCAGTGGAAAAGGGGGTGTCCGGGGCGGTCTCGTTCCCCGGAGGGGAATGGAAATATATTGTACCGAAGTAGGCTGGCGCGGCAAGGTCTTTTTTGGCGGTGACCACCCAAGATTTCACAGAAAAAGCTGCGCCGATCCGCGGGCCGGGGCTTGTCCGCGCCAAGAGACAAACAGTATGGCGTTACACTGATTCCAGTTGCATTAATCAATAAAAATCGCCTAAATAAGATCTGCATGAACCTTGATGCCAGTTTCACGACCCGTGTTTGTTTGACCGTCAGGACAAGATGCCCGGTCTATCACGCCTGAGCTGGCCGGTTCAGGTGGGCGCAAGCAACCTGCGGTTGCCACCGCGTCAGGCCGCAGCGTCGATCACCCGGAAGTCATGGAGCGCATTGCTGTCGACAACTGCGGGCCACGTGAGTGGACGTGCCACATATGTGGTAGCATCGACTGTCCTGGAAACGGTAGAAATGCAGGACATGGAACTGTTTGAGCGGCTTACGAAAAAGTGAATTCTGCTCTTGCCAGATTTCAGCATGAATGCGATACTGTCGAACAAGTATAAAGAATTTCCCTTAGAGAGTCGGGCATGACAACAGGGCCAGCGGTTTTCACTCCAGATAAACGCAGAGATGAGCGAGTGATTTTTACCCGGACCGTCAAGGTGTTCAGCCAAGAGAAGTTTCATGGGCAATTCCCGGCAAGGAATCTCAGCCAGGGGGGACTTTTCATTGAAGGCCTTACCGATATCCCCGTGGGCAAGGACTGCCGTCTGGAACTTTACGAAACCGGGCATCAATCCAGCCTTATCCTCAAAGTCAGCGGCTTGGTTCGCAGAAAAGACGAGGATGGCATCGCGGTCAGTTTCACGGGCATGGAAGACGACAGTTTCATGTTTCTCCAAACCATGGTGTTGTACTCGTCTGATGACCCGGTAGGGGTAGCCGAACATTTTCTTGAGGACTTTGTCCCGAAATCCGCGTCATCCCCTTGACCTCAGAATAAACAAAGAGCAAAAGAAGATCTGTCCCTGCAATCGGGCAAGGGCTTTTTTTGCTTGCTGGAAAGGCTGGTCCGCCAGGCACGATTGTTTCGAAATGACTGCCGTATTGCGATGAACCAAGAACAATCTCCCACCCCTGCAATTCTCCGTTTCGCTGGCGAGCTAGGCGATCGGGTTCTCTACATCCTGACCGATCTTGGCCGGATGGGTATCTTCCTGTATTTTTCCTTGCTGGGATTGTGCAAGCCTCCTTTTCGATTCAAGGAATTGATCAAACAGGTCGGATTCATTGGGGCTGGATCGATAACTGTCATTTTTTTCACCGCGCTTTCATCGGGTATGGTATTGGGATTGCAAGGATATTATTCTCTGCACAAGTTCGGCGCCGAGGGGATGCTGGGATCGGCGGTCTCCCTGACCCTGATCATGGAACTGGGGCCGGTGCTGACCGCGTTGATGGTGGCTGGCCGGGCTGGATCGGCCATGTGCGCCGAGATCGGCATCATGCGCATCTCTGAGCAGATTGATGCCTTGGAGTGCATGGCGATTGATCCGTTCCGGTATTTCATCTCGCCGAAATTTCTGGCGGCCTTGATTTCTGTCCCGTTGCTGACGGCAATGTTTGACGTGGTCGGCATTTTTGGCGGATATTTGGCAGGAGTCAAGCTGATGGGCGTCAATGGCGGCGCCTTTTTTGCCGGTATGGAGCAAAGCGTCACCAATCACGACCTGAGATTGGGGGTGGTGAAATCTTTTGTATTTGCCTTACTGCTCGTCTGGATCTGTACCGGCCGCGGGTATTTTGTCCAAAAAATTCGTGGCGCCGGTTTTGGGGCTGAGAGCGTCAGCACTGTCACCACCCAGGCGGTGGTCATGTCGTCGATAGCGGTCCTGATTTTTGACTATCTGCTCACCGCTGTTTTATTATGAGCGGGATAGGCAATATTTTGACGGCCACCGAACCGGCAGTCATTCGTTTTGGCGAGGTGAGCAAATCGTTCGGCGAGCGAGGGCGTCGCCACCGTGTTCTTGACCGGGTCAGCTTTTCGGTGCCCAAGGGAAAGACCACGGTGATTGCCGGCGGCAGCGGGCAGGGCAAGAGCGTGATGCTCAAGTTGATTCTCGGTCTGCTCAAACCGGATTCCGGTCAAGTGCTGGTCGGCGACCGGGATGTTGCCGCCATGGGATACAGGGCCTTGCAGGAAGTGCGCATGCTGTTTGGCGTTCTCTTTCAGGGGGCCGCGCTGTTTGATTCGTTGACTGTTTTTGAAAATATTGCCCTGCCTTTGCGGGAACGAACAAAATTTTCCGGCGAAGAGATCCGGCAACGGGTTATCGCCACCCTTGAGCAGCTCGAACTGGCCGGTCATGAGGATAAATTTCCGGCCCAGCTCAGTGGCGGCATGAAAAAGCGCGTCGGCTTGGCAAGAGCCTTGCAACTGGACCCGGAGATTGTCCTGTTCGATGAACCGACGACCGGTCTTGATCCGGTCATGACCAGGGAAATCTACCAACTTTTTACCCAGACCCAGCAGCGGTTGGGGTATACGGCGGTGATTGTCAGCCATGACATTCCCCAGGTTTTTACCCTTGCCGATCAGATCATTTTGTTGAATAAGGGTGAGCTGGATGTGTTTACCGATGCCTCCAGGATACCTTATTCCACTCAACCCAAGATCCGCGAGTTTGCGCGGCAGGTCATGGGGCAGGAAGCGGGCGAGGAATAGAGGAGGAAGAATATGGGCAACTCCCGTGTGGAAATATTGGTCGGCGTTTTTTTGATTTGCGGATTTCTCGCCCTGGGATGGCTGGCGTTGAGGTTGGGAGAGGTTCCCTGGGTTGGGGCATCGAAATCCTATACGATCAATGCGGAGTTCACTAATATTTCCGGGGTGAAGTCGGGCGCCGATGTGCAGGTCGCCGGAGTGGTCGTGGGCAAGGTCCGTCAACTCGAGCTGAACAAGGACAGGCGTGCTCTGGTCACCATGCAGGTTGACCGCTCCATCACCATCCCGGTCGACTCTGTGGCCTCGGTCAAATCGCAGGGAATCATCGGCGACAAGTATATCCAGATCACTCTGGGCGGGGATGAGCAACCCTATCAGCCAGGAGACACCATTGTCGATACTGAATCAGCCGTGGACCTGGAATCTCTGATCTCAAAATTTGCCTTCGGGCAGGTCAAGTGACGATGAATCACCGAGGTTGCATGGAAAGGCGGCTCAGGCGTCTTTGCCTGTTGCTGGCGATGATCGCCGTGATGTTTTCCGGCCACGTTGCCGTTGCCGCGGAATTCTCCGCTGGATCGGCTTCTTTTGAAAGATTTGCCGGAGCGGTTGATTTCCTCAGCGACGACAGTTATGAGAAGCCGATATCCGAGGTGAAGGTGTCGGATCCCATTGAGCCCTTTAACAGGGCCATGTTCGCCGTGAACGACAAGTTTTATATTTGGTTGCTTGAGCCGGTGGCCACGGGATACAGCAAGGTTCTGCCGAACGACATCCGGTTATGCATCGGGAATTTTTTCTACAATCTCGGCGAGCCGATCCGATCGGTCAACTGCCTGTTGCAGGGCAGATTCCGCGATACCGGCAGAACCTTGGGCCGGTTTCTCATCAACAGCATCTTCGGCGTGTTCGGTCTGGCTGATCCCGCCGGGGATGAATTCGCCATCGCGCCTGTTTACGCCAACTTCGGTCAGACCTTGTCGGTTTGGGGAGTGGGGGACGGTTTCTACCTGGTTGCGCCTTTGCTCGGTCCGTCGACCCTGCGGGATTTTTCCGGCACTGTGGTTGATGGCTTCGCCTCGACTACTTATACTCCCTGGAACGACGATACCCTCACCACGACTACCGTTCAGGCAGCGAAGGCCGTCAACCGCACTTCCCTGCATCTTGGCGAGTACCTGGACATCAAATCCATGAGCTTCGACTCGTATGTGGCGTTCCGCAACGGCTACTTCCAGATGCGGAGCAAACAGTACAACTCCTCCAACTCTTCAAAGTGAAGAATTGGTCAATAAACCAAGGTGGTTATCCGTTGAACGCATGGTGCAGTATGCAGCGTAACACTTCAATCTCCTCATTTTTTCTTGCCGGCCTCGTTTTTCTGATGCTTGCTTTGGGCAGTCATGTCGCTGTGGCGGCATCGCCCGATCCCACCGAACAGCTTCGTCCATTTCTTGAAAAGGTGACCGCAACCCTGGCTGACCCCGGGCTGAAGAGCAAGAGTCGACAGGCGCAGAGCGATCAGATGATCAGCGTGATCAGGGAGCGATTTGACTTTCGCGAGATGAGCAGGCGAGTGATAGGCCAGCAGTGGCGGAATCTCTCGGAAAAAGAGCAGGCAGAATTTGAACGGTTATTCACTCAACTGTTGCAATATGCCTATGTCGGCAAGATTGATGATTATTCAAACCAGCAGCAAATTAGATATACCCAGCAAAGGGTCAGAGACGATCGTGCGGAGGTGCAAACCCTGTTGGTCGATAGAAACAAATCCATTCCCATCTTCTATATCATGATTTTACGGAACGATCAATGGATGATCTATGATGTTGTGGTCGAAGGCGTGAGTCTCATCCGCAACTACATGGAACAATTCAGTGAAATTCAGCGTAAAGATGGGTATCCTGGTCTTGTCAAGCAACTCAAAGATAAAGTCGCCGAGTTGGAAAAGAATCTCAATAAGAGCTGACGCCACGTTTTGCGTGGTCATAGCTCCCTGCATCTCATTCTCTGCTTCCCTTGTCCACTCGTTGTTTTGAACAGCTGAAGTGTATGTGTTGGTTTTCCCTAAACAGTTCCGGGTTGTCTTTTTGCTTGGCGGATGCTATTTTTTTTTGTATAATTCTCCATTTGCCCATGATGGCAGGGGCGCTGGTTGACAGGACCTGTTGGCAATGCTGATCCGCTTCAATGAAATCTCTCCCCACGGCAGCCACTACGACATCCGGATGATCGAAGGACTTGGGGGCTTGCCCGGTCTGGTTGTTGATCTGCTTGAAGTTCGTTGCTCCCTTGCCCGGAAAGACGACGCCAAGGTGGAGTTGCAGGGACGGTTGAAAAGCGCCTTGACGCTGGATTGCGATCGCTGCCTTTCACCGTATCAACGGGAAGTGGATATTGCCTTGCAAATGCTGTTTGAAGTGGAAACCGATGCATCCTGGCAGGTGAAAGATTTGGACTACAGGATACCAGATCTGGATACGATCGTGTTGGAAGAATCGATTATCGATCTTGATGATGTTATTCGGCAGCAGTTGTATCTTGCGCTTCCCATGAAAAGCCTTTGTTCGGAACAGTGCAAAGGCATCTGTGCCAGTTGTGGGGCGAACCGCAATCTTGTTGCATGCGGATGTGCCGATAAGCGCGGAGGTTCGCCATTCGCGGTCCTTGCGCAGTTGAAAAAATAGCGACAAATATCCTAAAGACGCGACGCTCGTGCCGAAAAAGACCGGTGATGGGTGTTTGGGGATCAATGGAGGAATACAATGGCTTTACCAAAACGTAGACATTCTCATTCGCGAACCAGACTTCGGCGGTCCCATGACGCCTTGACCAAGCCAAGCGTCGGGCAATGCTCCGAGTGCGGGGAACCCAAGATGCGCCATCAATTATGCGGTGGTTGCGGCATGTATAAGGGGCGTAACGTCCTCAATCTCGAGGAAAGCCAGAATTAGGCGCTGTTGTGAGGATAGCCCTTGACGCCATGGGTGGCGACCGGGGGCCTGAGATGGCGATCCAAGGCGCACTTGCCGCGGTTCGGGAGAAGAATGATCTCCATGTCATCTTGCTGGGACCCCGTACTCTGTTGGAAGAACAAATTGCCGACCGTTCGTCGGGCTGGGGTGGATTTCGAGAGCGGATAACGGTTTATCACGCTCCAGAAGCCATTACCATGGACGAATCGCCGGTCGAGGCCGTCCGTAAAAAGAAAGAGGCGACCGTCATGGTCGGCTTTGATCTTGTCAAAGGCGGAGAGGCGGATGCCTTGGTTTCGGCCGGCAATTCCGGCGCCACCGTGGCGGCCGCGATCAGGAAGCTTGGCCGGTTGCCCGGGATTTCCCGGCCAGGGATTGCCAGTTTTTTTCCAACTGTGAAGAAACCGGTGATGCTGATGGACATCGGGGCCAATGTTGATTGCCGCCCTCAGCATCTCTATCAGTTTGCCGTCATGGCCTCGTCCTGTTCGCGCCTGTTGCTCAACTATGATCGTCCGCGGGTCGGATTGTTGAGCATTGGCGAGGAAACAGGAAAAGGCAATGCTCTGGTCAAGGAAGCCTATGACCTGCTGAAGCGGAGTCCGCTCAATTTCATCGGCAATGTCGAAGGCCGTGACGTGTATAAGGGCGATGTCGATGTCATTGTTTGCGACGGGTTTGTCGGCAATATCGGCCTGAAAATCAGCGAAGGGCTGGCCGATGCGGCCATGCAGATGCTCAAACGGGAAATCATGAAGACCTGGCGCGCCAAAATCGGATATCTGTTGATCCGTGAGGCCGTTGCCGGATTCAAAAAACAGGTGGATTATGCCGAATACGGCGGCGCGCCGCTTTTGGGTATCGATGGAACAGGCATCATCTGCCATGGCGCCTCCAATGCCATCGCCATTCGCAATGCCATCGACGTTGCCGCCAACATGGTCCGCAACCGTGTCAATGACGCCATTGTGCATACCCTTGGCGAATACGCTGCCTGACAACAGGTTGTTTCCATGACAAAAGCCGTTATTCTCGGTACCGGTTCCTTCCTGCCGGAGAGAACCCTCTCCAATGCCGACCTGGAACGAATAGTCGAGACCTCCGATGAATGGATCAGCACCCGTACCGGGATCCGCAACCGCAGGAATGCCGGCCGGGGCGAGCAGACCTATCAGTTGGCGGCCAAGGCCGCGCGTCGAGTTCTGGCGGTGACCGGCATCACGCCGGAAGAGTTGGATTTGATCGTGGTTGCCACCATTTCGTCCCACATGATCATGCCTTCGACAGCTTGTTTCGTCCAGGCTGAAATAGGGGCGGTCAACGCCTTTGCCTATGATATCAATGCCGCCTGCGCCGGATTTACCTATGGCCTCGATTTGGCAAGCAACTACATTCAGAATCGTCCGGAGATGAAGATTTTGGTGATCGGTGCGGAAACACTTTCAGCGCGGGTCAACTGGAAGGACCGGAACACCTGTGTGCTTTTTGGAGATGGGGCGGGAGCGGTGGTTGTGGCCGGTTCAAACGACGGCAGAGGCGTGTTCGGCAGCAATTTGCGCTCCGACGGGAAACTGTGGAACCTGCTCTACATGGATGGTCCGGAAAGCAACAACCCGGACTTGCGATATGAGGGATGGCAGGGGGCGTTCATCCGTATGAACGGCGGCGATATTTTCAAGCATGCCGTACGGTTGATGGAAGATTCGGTGACCAGTCTGTTACGGCGGCACGATCTGACCATCGACGACATCAATCTGATGATTCCCCATCAGGCCAATATCCGTATCCTCAACAATTTGCGTGAACGACTGGGAATACCCGAGGAGCGGGTGTTCGTCAATCTCAGTCATTATGGCAACACCTCGGCGGCCAGCATTCCCATTGCCTTGGACGAGGCGCACAGGCAGGGGCGAATGGCCCGTGGGGACATTGTGCTGTTATGTACCTTTGGCGGCGGACTCACCTGGGGGTCGCTGCTCATGCGCTGGTAAGAGACGAAGGAGAAAATTTGTGGATTATTTATTCACTGAGCAACAACAGATGATTATCGATACCGCTCGGGAAATAACCAACGAGAAAATCATCCCGGTGCGGGCCGAACTGGACGAGCAGAATCAGTTTCCCCGCGAAATCCTTCATGATATTGCCAAAGCCGATCTGTTCAGCATCTTCGTGCCCGAGGAGTACGGCGGTTTGGGCGGCGGCTGTTTTGAGATTGTCTTGGCACTGGAAGAACTGGCTCGAGGCTGTGTCGGGGTGGCAACCAGCTTTGCCGCCAGCGCCTTGGGCATCTTTCCGGTCATGATCGCCGGCAGTGACGAGCAAAAACAAAAATACCTGCCAGAGATCGCCAGCGGCAGCCGCTGGGCCGCCTTTGGACTGACCGAAGCCAATGCCGGCAGCGACGCGTCAGGCATCCGGACCACCGCCGTGGAAGACGGCGATTTTTGGGTGCTGAACGGGACCAAACAATGGATAACCAACGGCGGAGAGTCGCAGATTTATTCCATTGTCGCCCTGACTGATCCCAGTAAGGGCGCCCGTGGCGCCTCCATCTTCATGGTCGAGGATGGGGACCCCGGCTTTTCCTACGGCAAGAAGGAAGACAAAATGGGCATCCGCTCATCTTCTACCAGGGAACTGATCATGAAGGACTGCCGTATCCCCAAGGACAGGCTGGTGGGGCGGCGAGGAACCGGGTTTATCACGGTCATGAAAACGCTCGACGTATCCCGGCCGGGCATTGCATCTCTGGGGATTGGGCTGGCCCAGGCAGCCTTGGACGAGGCCGTGACCTATGCCAAACAACGGGTCCAGTTCGGCCGGCCGATCATTGCTTTCCAGGCCGTGCAGCACATGCTGGCCGACATGGCCATCCAGCTTGAAGCCGGCCGGGCGCTGGTGTATGCCGCTGCCAAGCATATTGACAATCATCCCAAGGATATGTCCAAGGCCTCTTCCATGTGCAAGGTCTTTGCCACCGACATGGCCATGAAGGTGACCACCGATGCCGTTCAGGTCCTGGGCGGCTACGGCTACATGAAGGAATATCCTGTGGAAAAAATGATGCGCGACGCCAAGATCCTCCAAATCTACGAGGGCACGAACCAGATTCAGCGCAATGTCGTCGGCCAGGAACTGAACAAAGAATACTCCTGAGAGATGGACCGGTTATGAAGTTGCTTGTCTGTGTAAAACAGGTTCCCGATGCCAAGGATGTCCGGCTCGACCCTAAGACCAACACCCTGGCGCGGGAAGGGGTGGAAGCGATCATGAACCCCTATGATCGCCACGCCTTAGAAGAGGCGGTGGTGATCAAGGAAAAACTGGGGGGAACCGTAACGGTGGTCACTATGGGCCCGCCTCAGGCCGAGGCGGTGCTTCGTGAATCCATTGCCTGTGGAGCCGATGAGGGAGTGCTGGTTTCCGACCGCGCTTTTGCCGGCGCCGATACCTGGGCCACGTCCTACACTTTGGCCAAGACCGTGGAGACTTTGGGCGGCTTTGATCTGATTTTATGCGGTAAACAAGCCATCGATGGCGACACCGCCCAGGTCGGACCCGGTTTGGCGTGCAGGCTGAACCTGCCGTACGCCGCCTGCGTGCAGAAAACCCGCCAGGTGTCCGCCAAAGCCATTGAGGTCGAACGGATGATGGATGATGGTTATGACCTGCTCCGGCTTCCGCTGCCGGCTCTGCTGACCGTGGTCAAAGATATCAACGAACCGCGGGTCGCTTCCCTCAAAGGCAAGATGAAGGCGAAGAAGGCGGAAATCCAGCAACTGTCCGCTGCGGATATCGGCGCGGATCCGCAATGCATTGGCCTTGCCGGATCGCCGACCCAGGTCGTGCGGATTTTTTCGCCCGAACCTCGGGGTGACCGGCAGATTTTTTCCGGCAGCGTCGACGAACAGGTTGATCAACTGGTGGCCTGCCTCAAGGCGCATCTCTAAGCGGCAAAGGTTTTTGTATTATTTACCAACCGGAGTAGTGGTTCATGCTGATAATAGATAGCGACAAATGTACCGCCTGCGGCGTTTGCGAGAGCAGTTGCGCCTTTGGGGCTATCAGCGTCCAGGCGGATTGCGCCGTGGTCAACGAGTCGTGCACGCTCTGCGGATCGTGCGTGGAGGATTGTCCCGAACAGGCCTTGCGGATTGAAACTGCGGAAAAGCGCGTACAAGACGATTTGGACGAGTACGCAGGCGTCTTGGTCTTTGCTGAGTATCGCCACGGCAAGATCGCGCCGGTCAGCTACGAACTGCTGGGCATTGGCCGCAAGCTCGCGGACCAGCGCGGCGTTCAACTCAGCGCCGTTCTGCCCGGCGG
>WRFD01000064.1 GCA_009778955.1 Desulfobulbus sp. | reverse complement strand
TGTCATGTGGTGGACAGTATCCGTAAAACCTGCCGTCTATTGGGTTTCTCTCCAGATTAAAGATTTCATGCCCGGTTCTCTCTTGAGCATATCTGCCGGAGTGCATGTCTATAACGAGCATTCGTTTTGGGTCAAATTTATTCATATGTGACTCTCCTGTTTGGTTTTTTTTCTGTTTCAAACGCTGTAATTCTGTGAGATTTTTTTCCATACTCCTGAAGTAAATATTTCTCAATTTTGTCAGCAATGTGAGTTCCGACATTTTTTTGCAGGCTTAAGTCCAGTGGGCCATTTTTTCCAATATTCTGTAGTGCAATGGCCAGTCCTTCAAGGACGCTATGAAGATAAGTTCTTCCCCTGCGAATTCCATCAGGTCATCCTGGCGGCCCGCGCCCATCCCGCCGGCCCGCAATCAAAAAAAGAAAGACCGCAGAATTTCGCAATTCTGCGGTCTTGAATCGAATTGAAACGGAAAGGGCGCACTATTTTTATATGTTCGGCAATGGCGTCCGGGTGTCGTAACGGGGATCTTCGAGGATGACCTGCATGGCCTTATTGCTTGCCGGGGCATACAGGATGGGGCCGGAAAGGTTGAGGGTGATCTCCTTTTCCTCGGAGATGGAAACAATGACCAGGATATAACATTCGTCCTGGGCGTTGATGCCCAGTTTCTGCCGTTCGTTATCGTCGGGATGAACCAGATAATCGAGAAAGAAGTTGGTCGGGTCGGTGACGACAAAGGCAAAGTGCGGGTCATCGACGCATTGAATCCAGAAGAGCGGCCCTTCTTTTTTGTTCGGCATCACGATGAAATTTTTCAGCTGATCAAGCCCGATTAATCCCTCCGGGAAATTAAGGACATTGGAAGGATCGTATGCCACCTCGCCAAAACGGGTCTGTATGGTTTTCATTTTTTCAATGTCCTGTCTGCAAGCTTGTCACTGAGGATATCCAAATCGGCCATATCCCAACCGGCCGCGGCATCGATATTTTCCTGACGAATACGCTCATAGACCTCCTCGCGGTAGATTTTCGTATCCCGTGGGGCATCGATGCCAACCCTGATGCCGCCGCTCTTCAGTTCAATGATCCTGATCGTAATATTGTCGCCGATGATAATGCCTTCACCGGGTTTCCTGGTCAGCACCAGCATAATCGCACCTGTAGAAAAACTCGGGACAAAAGGTCCTGGGGGAAAGAGGAAAAAAGGCCGAATGCTCCTCGGAGGAGGATGGGGCATCCTCCCTGGGAGCATTTTTCCTTTGCCGGGCAGTATTCAGCAAACGAACGGGAAAAGCAATCGGTTTTAACTGATTGGCTCGTCCTTAGAAATAATCGAGGATCGAGATTTGTGAAACCTTGGAGGTGACGCTCAAGGCGGCTTGGAAGGCTGTCTCCTGTTGAATGATGTCGTTGAACACCTCGACGGCGTCCGCATCTTCATACCGGGAGAGAATCTGTTGCAGATCGATCCGGACCCCGGATTGGTAATCCATCGCGCTGTCCACCCGGGCGGCCTTGTTGCCGAGTTGGGAACGCAGCCGCCGGTTTTGCTCGGCAGCGCCATCGAGATCGCCTAGACTGGTCTGCATGGCGGCCGGGTCGTTGTTGCGAATGGCTTCTTCCGCCTGGGTGAGTCCTAGGAAAAGATCGTACCGTCCGGCCTCGGTGCTGTTGTTCGTCGGGTTGGCCGGATCCCAGGTCGAGGCGCCAAAAAAGAGATCGTTGCCGGTCAGGTTGACTTGCATCACCTCGCCGGAAGTGATTTCCAGCGAGGTGGCGTTTTCGTCCCCCTGATACAGGTAGGGCCAGGTCGACGAATCGTTGGCGTCGTAGAGCGCCGGGTCATAAGCGGGATTCTGTACGAAGGGAACGGTATCCTGCTGGTAGCCGGCAAACAGGTACTTGCCGTCCACCATGCCGTTGGCGGCATCGAGCAGCTCCTTGCGCAGGTTGGCCATCTCGTCGGCAAGCACGGCCCGGTCGTCGTTGTTGAGCGAACCGTTGACAGCGTTGACCATGATTTCCTTGGCCCGCTGCATGATGTTTTCTACATGCTCAAGATGGCCATCGGTCGCCTGCATGGTATCGAGCGACTTGCCCATGGTGTCCAGGTACCGGTCGACATTGGAGAGCTGTTTGCGGGTATTGAACACTGGGCGGATCGCAGCGGGATCGTCGGAAGGGACGTTGAGCTTTTTGCCGCTGGCGCCGATCTTGCGTAACTCTTCCAACCGGAGGGCGACATCGTTCAGTCGCGCCCCCAACATGCGATAGGTTGTTCCTTGTGTCGTTTTCATTGATTAGCTCTTCAGTTGAAGGAGTGAATTCATCAACTCGTCCACAGTGGAGAGAAATTTGGCCGAGGACTGAAAACCTCGCTGGTATTGAATAAGATCGATCATCTCTTCTTCCAGGGAAACCCCGGAATATCCGTCCCGCATGATCTGCAACTGCATGACCGCGTCGCTTGCTCCCGACAGGGCCAATTGGTTGCGGGAGGCCTCGATGCCCACCGTGGCTACCATCTGGCTGAAAAAACCGTCAAAGCTATTGTTGGTGCCCGCCACCTTGTGGGTGGTCTCCAGTTGGGCGATGCGCAGGGCGTTTTCGTTGTCGCCGGGGGCCGCGGCGGGGTTGCCGGCGGCTGCTACCTGGGAAGAGTCGGTGAGGGCGACCATGACATTGCGGCTGGGCACCTCGCCCGGAAGCAGGGCGCTGATGTCGTTGAAAAAGAGGCGGCCTGTGACGCCGTCGGCGCCGTAACCCGCAGCATGCGCATCGTTCACCGTGGTGGTCAGGTCGATGGCCAGGGTGTTGAGATCATCGCGGAGACCCTTGGTGAAAACATCGCGTATTTCGAACATGCCCTTGAACTGTCCACCCATGCTGTCCAACCCGATGTCGCGGGTAGAGCCGGCGATGTTTGCCTGGAGGTTGACGTTTGTTCCGGTGGTGACAGTGCTGATGGTCGCGGCCGTGCTGCCCATGACCAGGGGAATCCCGCCGGGCAGTTGGACGCAGAGCATGCCCCGATTGTCGTTATAGGTCTCGACGCCCAAGGTTGACGAGAGATCCTTGATGATCAGATCGCGTTGATCCCGGGCCGAGTTGGCGCTCTGTCCCGAAGCCTCGACCAGATTGATGCGCTCGTTGAGTCGGGCGACTTCCGCCAATTGCTCGTTGATGGTGGAAACCCCGGAGACGATCTCGAGGTTCAGGTTCTGGTCGATCGTATCCAGCTCATTGGTCATCTTGCCGAAGGCATCGCCCAGCAACTGTCCTCGCTGGATGACCAAATCCCGTTCCACCTGGCCGCTGGGGTTGGCGGTCAGTTGCTGCCAGGCGTCGAAGAAATCGTCGATCTGGCCGGCGAGGTTGTTTTCGGTAACATTGAAAACGCGCTGAAGCTCTGTCAAGGTGCTCGATTTTCCGGTTTCTTCGCCGTAGTCAATGGTCTTGCTCTGGAGTTGGCGGTTGATGAATACGCTGTAGTCGCGACTGACATCGGAGACGGTCACGCCCTGGCCAACAAAGAAGTTGCCGAAATTGACCGACGGGACATTCGCCAATTGGGGGCGCTGCCGGGAATAACCTGGCGTATTGACGTTGGCTATGTTGTTGCCGACGATTTCGATCGACTTTTGATTGGTTAGCAGGCTGGTCTTGCCGGAATTAAGGGCATTGAGCAGGCTGGTCATGAAATATTTTCTCCCTGTTGTCCGGAGAGGCCGGAGATTGGTTGGTGCTCAGGGGGGAGGGTGAGGCAGTTTTGAACGAGCGTTGTTGCCGTCACCATGTTGCGTTAAGATACTATCGGCAGAAGCGGGAGATGAGTTTAGCATCCGGGGTGAGAAACTTGGGGGTCAAGGCCTGGCCGCCGCTGCCGGCCCAGGGGGCGGCAGAAAAAAAGCTGCGTCCGGCGGGCGCAGCTGGATAGGGAAGGAAGAGGGGGGGGAGAAAAAGAGGATCAGATTCGGCCGGAGAGCAGGCGGCCGTTGATCAGGTTGTTTTGCGAAAGGCCGTTCTGACCATAGGTGACTGGAATGGTTTTGCGGCCGAAAAATTCCATGGTTTCCTGAATCCAGTTCAGGGTTGCCCGGAACAGGTAGGCGTTTTTTCGATTCTCGTGCCGGATTTCCTGGACGACTTTCTGGTCGTCGGGGTGCAGTTCAGTCACATTGTTCAAGGCCCGGATCAGGATTTCCTTCCGCTGGACATCCGCCATCATGGAGGGAATATCAAGCATCTTGGCGTGCTCACGCTCGTCGCGGATAATGTCGCGAAGCTGCACCAGCAAATTATGAACAGTGGCCCGGTCCATATGGTCAACCCTCGACTAGAAAGCGCAGCAGGCTGGAAGCGACCTTGTTCAGGTCCGGCTCGTACTGGCCGCTGGCGACCTGCGCCTTGAGTTCCTGCACGCGGGCAGCGCGATCGGCGTCGCTGGTTCTGCCGGTTTCTTGGGTCATAGCTGCTCCCTGCAGGGCCGAAGCAAAGGAGATGCCATCCTTGCTTTCGCTCTTCCCTGTCTTCTGCGTGTCAGCGGCCTGACCGATTCTATTGAGGCCACCGATTTGTCCCATGCCTCGTAGTCCAAAAAATTCTACAGTCATTTTGGTCACCTAAGGTAAAAGTATCAAGCTGGGGCCGTCGTATCCGCCACCCATTTGTCAAGTTTCTGCATGACTGCGTCGTAGGTGGCATACGAAATGTCGGGCAGCCAGTCGCCGAACGCCTTCTTGGCTTCGGCAAAGCCTTTGTCTATCCCCGCCTTGATCGCATCGATGCGAGCCGGGTCGCCGCCGGCGATGCCCACGGCAAACTGAAAAATTCGATCGGATGTCTTTTCCACTCCAAAGTAGCCGTCTTCGCTCAGTAATTCCTGAGCTTGCGCGGGCGTGACGGTGGAGAGGTCGATCTGGCTGTCGCCAATGGCTATTTTGGTGTTGATGCCCTGCTCTTGCAACAGGTTGATCACCAGGTTCCGCAGCATGCTGAATCTGGCTTCGTCATTGGACGGAATCTGCATGTTGCCGGAGTAGGTGACGGCCAAGGTGGATTCGTTTCGCAGACTGACAGTGTCGGTGGTTGTCGTCTGCCTGCCGCTGTTGACGGAAGTCGACGTTCTGGACACATCTGCGCTGTTGGTCCGGTAAACCGATAACGCGCTGGAATTCTGACTGATATTCGTTACCATTGGCCGCCTCCATGCGGTATGATTTTGACCATCCTGGTCTGTTGGGTCAGGAGATGATGCTTCCTGTTGTCACTATATCGGCGCCTGCCGAAAAAAACTTTACCATCCTCAAGATAAAATCTTCAAAAAAAAATGGGCGATCATTTGCCCTTGGGCAGATTTTTTTCCATCTGGTGGTAGATCTGATCGGCTAGGCCAAGCGATTGTTTTTTGGCCATGTCGGCGGCGATGTTCTGGTCGAGCATGTCCTCAAATATTGCGGTGGCGTTGTTCTTGGCGAATAGGCCATCCTGGCCGACGGTTTTGCGCATGGCCTTGAACATGGATTGAATGAATATCGCCTCAAAGTCCTGACAGGTTTTTTTCAAGGCGGCCTGGTCCTTGGGAGACGGCTGCGCAGCAGTGGGCTGAGAGGCCGCAGGCAGCAGCGCAGTGGGGTCGAGGTTCATTTTCATGGCCTTGCCTCTGAAAAAAAGAGAAGAAGAAAAAGATTACGCATACGGTCATTCAGCACCGTGCGCATCCCTTGGCGCGTCATCTCGGCCCAGTGCTGTCCGGTTAGAGATTTGCATGGAGTTTTTGGCGTGACAAAATCGAGAAGCATGCTGATTTTTTTTGACAAATCATCAAGGAGAGGAGGCCGCGCAGCCATTTTCACAGGGATCCTTTTATTTCAGGAGGTTATGAAAATGGCGCCGCATCCCTTCAAACTCAGAAAACTGACCGCGCACAGTTACAAACATCACTGCGCTCCGTTTTGTTTGACCCTGGCAAATATTCCAAAAACCACCGCTCAAGTGACCAGACCGCTGCGGATGGATTTTGAAGACCTGATCCAGGCCCTCATCTTCTTTCACCTCCAGGGACACGCCTCTGGCAGGCGCCTGCTCCAGCCGCTCAAAGAGGATTGCTTGGCCAGAGAACATCTCGCCCCCAAGAAAGGCATTGCCAAGGGTTTGTGAAAACCTGGTCAGTGTTCGGTGAGCGCGCGCTCAACAATAAGCGCGGCTACAGAATGACCAGCTCGCCCTGGAGCGCGCCGGCCGCCTTGATCGCCTGGAAAATGGCGATCAAATCGCGCGGGGTGGCGCCGATGGCGTTCAACGCCCGGGCGATGTCGCCGAGGTTGACCCCCATGGGCAGCACCACCAGGTTGCCCGTTTCTTCGGTCATCTTGACGTTGGTCGCAGGCGTTTGGGTGGTCGTGCCCTGCGCCAGCGGATTGGGCTGGCTGACCTGGGCGGTTTCGGTGATGACCAGGTTGAGGTTGCCATGCGAAACCGCTACCGTGGCGATCCGAACATCCTGGCCCATGACGATGGTGCCGGTACGCTCGTTGACCACGATCTTGGCCGGACCGTCAGGCGCCACGTCGATGCCTTCGAGATCGGCGATAAAGGTGACCATGTCGCCGGGGAAATGTTTGGGTTTCGCCACCTTCACGGTTCCGGAATCGACCGGCTTCGCCGTTCCCGCGCCGAAGCGGCGGTTGATGGCGTCCACCATGCGGACTGCGGTGGTGAAATCGGTCTCCCGCAGTTGATAGACGACATCGCCCGCAGGAGGCAGGGCATAATCAACCGCCCGCTCGACAATCCCGCCGCCGCTCACCCGGCCCGAGGTTGTAAAATTCTTTTGCGCTTTGGCTGCCTTGCCGCCAAAGGAGATGCCGCCCACGGCCAACGGTCCCTGGGCAACGGCGTAGGTGCTGCCGTCAGGTCCCTTGAGCGGGGTCATCAGCAAGGTGCCGCCGGAAAGGCTGGTGGCGTCGCCGAGCGAGGAAACCTGAATGTCGATGGCCGATCCGGGGCGGGCAAAGGGCGGCAGTTGCGCCGTGACCATCACCGTGGCTATATTCTTGGTCTTCATCTGCCTGTAGACGTCGGTGGTAAGGGCCACGCCCATCCGTTTGGTCATGTTGATGATGGCCTGTCTGGTGAAGACGGACTTGGTGATGTCGTCGCCCGTGCCGGACAGCCCGATCACTAGTCCATAGCCCATCAATTGATTCTCGCGCACCCCTTCGATGTTGGCGAGATCTTTGATTCGGGTGGCCTGGGCCGGCACGGCGGTCAACAAGGCCGCGCCGATCAGAAAAAGAGCGGTGATGAGTCGATAATGCATGGAAAGTTCCTCCCGAAGCCCCCGTTCAACCATCAGAACGGCCAGGTGTTGTCGAAAAACCGCATCAACCAGCCGGGCTTCTGTTTGTCGGAAAGGGTTCCCTTGCCGGTGTAGGTGATTTGCGCGTTGAGAATATTGCCTGAATCCACGGTATTATCAGCGGCGACATCGTATGGCCGGACAATGCCGGTCAGGTAGATGATCTGGCTTTCATTGTTGACGGCAACCGATTTTCCGCCCCGTATTTTCAGGTTGCCGTTGGGATACACTTCCACCACCTGGGTGGTGAGGGTGGCGGTCAGGTTTTCCGAGCGCGTGGTCTTGCCCTGGCCGTTGAATTCGTTGCCGCTGCTGGCGTTGATCAAGGATGAGGGATTGATGCTGTTGCCCACTTTATCCTCCAGACCGAAAAAGGAGGAAATGCCGGCGGAAATGCTGGAGTCGCGCGAGGTGTTGGTGGTCGCTTGCTTGGAGGCCTGGGCCTGCTCATTGATGGTCACCGTGACGATATCACCCACCCGCCTGGCTTTGACGTCCGCCAGCCAACTGCCCTCGTCGCCGTTCCACAGGGTGCCTGGCGATTGGGGACGGGGGTTGGCGGCCACCGGTTCTTCCAGCGGTTCGTGGGCCGTGGTCACCATCTGGGTATGGGAAGCGCAGCCGGTCAGGCAGGCAAGCAGCAGGCAGAACGCCAGTTCTATCCAGCGGGCCATCGCCGGACCGACAGGGCTACGGAAAGAGGTTGATTGTTTCATCGTATTAAAACTCCACGGAAACCATGCCAGGTCCATCGACCCGGCAATGAATCATCTTGTTTGAACTGATATTCTTGACCGAAATGGTCTCGCCCAACCGGCCAGTAGCCCTGGCCAAGCCGCTGGTGGAGAGCTGCATGGCGCCTTTCCGGGCGATAATCTTGACCATCTCGCCTTCCTTGATGACCGGCGGCAGGACGATATAATCTGACTTGAGGATCGTGCCCGGCGCCACCGTGCGGGCGACCTGATGGCCAAGGATGTCCTCCTTGGCGAACAAGGGGTTCTCAATGCCGCTGACGTCCTGACGCTGGAGCGCGACATTCTCCTCGGTCACGAGATCGCCCTTGCGCAAGGTGGAGGCCGCGGTCAACACCTCGGCGACCACTTCCAGCCGTCCCCGCAGGGTGCAGGCGCCGGCCGGTTTGTCGTCGACGAACAAGGCAATGATGAAGCTGGTGCTGCCGATGATGCCGGGGCGGGACGGGGTAATCTTCCAGGTGAGCGTGCCGGCCGGGAGAACCATGGCCTCGGGGGCCCGAACCGAAGAAAACCGTATTTCCGCTTTGGGCAGGATGGAGCTGTTCTCCTTGAGGTAGGCGGCGATCATGGCCTGCATCTGCTCCGGGCTCAAGGTCACGGCCTTGCGTTCCACCACCACGGTCTGGCTGCCCTGCCAGTCGACGTCGGCCGCCTCCGGCCGGTTGCGCAGGCTGTTGATCACGGTAACCACGTACAACTCCTTTGTTCTCCCCGGCGCGGGCGCCGTTCCGACCGGCAGTTGGCCGAGTGGTTCGGTGGCGCTGTCTGCGGGTTGAATGTCCGCGATATCGGCCAGGACAATCCTCTGGTCGCTCACCTCGGCGCGTTCCTTGAAATGGACGGACGCCTGGGCGGCCGCGGAGAGCGGATTGCAAAGCAGCCAGCAGGCGATCAGGAAAAAACCAATATAATTCAAATGATTATACCATGGTGGTTACAGTTCTCATCATCTCGTCCGAGGTGGTGATCACCTTGGAGTTAATCTCAAAGGCGCGCTGGGTCACAATCATCTGGGTCATTTCCTCGACCATGTTGACGTTGGAATTCTCCACATACCCTTGCAGCAGGGTGCCGATGCCGTTGGAGCCCGGCGTGCCGATCAGGGCCACGCCCGAGGATTCGGTATCCCGGAACAAGTTCTTGCCGATGGCGATCAGACCGGCCGCGTTGATGAAATCGGCCAGGTCGATGTTGCCCAGCTCGGTCGAGGTGCTGTTGTCGCCGACAAGGGCGCTGACCACGCCGGTCTCGCTGATGGTGACATTGCGCGCATCCTCGGGAATGACTATTTCCGGCACGATGGGGTAGCCGTCGGAGGTGGTGACCCGGCCGCTGCCGTCCAACTTGAGGTTGCCGGCCCTGGTATAGGCGGTGTTGCCGTCGGGAAGGGTGACCTGGAAGAACCCGGCGCCCTCAATGGCCACGTCAAAGGTGTTGCCGGTCTGAACAATGTCGCCTTCGGTGAAAATTTTGGTGACCGCGGCCGTCTTGACGCCCAGGCCCACCTGGATGCCGGTCGGCGAGTTGGTGTCGGTTGAGGTCGGTGAACCGGGAACCTTCATGATTTGATAGAGCAAGTCCTGGAAGTCGGCCCGGCTTTTCTTGAACCCGGAGGTCGAGACGTTGGCCAGATTGTTGGCGATGACGTCCATGTTGAGATTTTGGGCCGACATGCCGGTGGTTGATGTCCAGAGTGAGCGCATGGGGTATGACCTCCGAGTATGACGCTGCCGCCGTCAAAGCGTCAGGTGTTGATGTATTAGCTGATTGAGCCGAGCTCGTCCTGTTTATCGGTGATTTTCGAGTAGCTTTGCACGACCTTGGTATGCGCCTCAAAAGCGCGCTGAGCGGCGATCATGGAGGTCATCTCCTCCATCATGCTGACGTTGGAGGTTTCAAGATTGCCCTGCAGCACCCGAAATGCGTCCGCAGGTTGATCGCCGCCTTGCTCCAGTTTGTAGAGGGAATGGCCGACCTTGGTCAGGCGGCTCTGCGCGGGAATGGCAAACACCTGCAGGGAGTCGCCGCTCAGTTCGCCGTTGACGGAAATCTCTCCCGATTCGGCGATGACTATATTCTTGCCCTGGGAGATGTCCAGTTGCAGGGGGGCGTTGCCGGACCCCAGCACCAGACAGCCTTCATCGGTCATCAGGGCGCCGTTGTTGTCGAGGTTGAGGTGGCCGGCGCGGGTATAAAAAGTTTCGTTGCCCTTGCGCACCTTAAAAAATCCGGGGCCATCGATGGCCACATCCAAGGAACGGTTGGTGGTCTGCATGCCGCCCTGGCTGAAATCGGTATTGATGACGCGGGTGCGGGCATAGTTGATTCCACTGGTCTCGCGGGTCTGCTTGACCCCGCTTAACAGGGCCGAGAACCCGATGCGATCCTTCTTGAATCCGTTGGAGTTGACGTTGGCCAGGTTGGAGGCGATGTTGCTCATCGCCAGCTCCCTTGTCAATGCGCCGCTGACTGCGCTGTATTTTCCTGAAACCATGGTGCTCCGTTGGGGTGTTGTTGCTGGTTTACGGCTTTATATTCTTTTCGGAAACTGGTGGGCGCTTCTTTATGTCAAAAAACCGTCTGCCGTTGGTCAGCGGCTGATTTCGGCCATGTGGCAGAGACTCAGCAACTGCGCGGCTTCAACGCTTGAGATGCCGAGAACGGCCGCGATCTGGCCGCTGTCCATCCCCTGGGCCGCCAATTTGGCGAGGATGCGGTATTTTTCCGGGGTTTGCCGGCTGAGCTTCGCCATGGTGTCCAGCCGGGGCCGCTGGAGACTGGTGGTCAGGCTGGCCTCCTTCAGGCTGGCGCTGAACTGCTGCCTGGGCGAAGGGATGGCGGCCTCATCTTCGAGGGCGGCGTCAATCTTGCGTTGGAGCGCGAGGATCCGATTGGCTTGCCGCCGCCGCATGGTTCGCTGGCGCCTGGCCAGCAAGAGAAAGATCGACAGGCAAAAGGCGGCGATGACCAGCAAACTGTCCATGGAGAGGGGGATGAGTTGCGGCATAAGGGCCTCGCAGGTTTAAGTTTCGTACAAATCAGAGTTGATCAGTTTGACCCGCAGCTTCAGCAGGGCTTGACTGTGCAACTGGGAAACCCGCCCCTCGGAAACGCTCAAGACCTCGGCGATTTCCTTCTGGGTGAGTTCTTCGTAGTAGTACAGGGCGATGACCTGCCGCTCCTTTTCCGAAAGTTCTTCCAGGATTTCGGCCATCAGCCGGGTCATTTCCTGCTTCTCGATCAGATCGGAAGGGGTGGGGCCGCCGATATCCTCCAGGCTGTCGAGAAAGCTGCGCCCATCCTCGGAGTGATCAAGCGTTTCGTGGAGACTGACGCAGCCCAGATGGCTGACCTCGGCCAGCAAGTTATGATAATCGTTTGAGGACATGCCCATCTCGGCGGCCATTTCCTCCTCATTCGGCGAGCGGCCTAACTGCCGCTCCATCCGGAGCATGGTCTGGGTCAGTTGATTCTGCTTGTCGCGCATCGACCGGGAAAACCAGTCGAGCTTGCGCATTTCGTCGAGAATGGCGCCGCGCACGCGGTATTCGGCAAATGTCTTGAATTTCACTCCCTTGGCGGCGTCGAATTTATTGGCGGCGTCGATCAGGCCGACCATGGCGGCGCTGATCATGTCCTCCTTGGTCATGAAACTCGGCACCTGGGGGATCATGCGCTGCACCACCAGTTCGACCAGAGGCATATGCTCCCTGATCAACTGGGAACGGTCATCAAGCGGCGGTACCGGAGGAAACATGGCAATTCTCGGTGGTTAGAGGTCAATAAGCACAGTGCGAATCATTTGGCGCCGAATTCAAGCAAGCGCTTCCAGAAAAATTGAATCGACCCCTTGGGTCCGAGCGTCTGGGGCTCCTGCACCACAGTGCGGGCCAGCGCCTCGAAGGCGCTGCTGGTCCGGCTGTCGGGAAACAGCTGCACCAGGGTCTGCTGCTTGCGGATGGCGTCCACCATCAGCCTGTCTCGGGGGATCGAGCCGATGTAGTGGAGCGAGATGTCCAGGTACCGGTTGGCCACCATGGTCAACTTGCGGTAGACATCCAGGGCCTCGTCTTCGTTTTTGATGAAATTGACGATCAGGTTGAAGTGCTTCTCGTGGTACTGGTTGGAGAGCAGCTTCATCAGGGCGTAGGCATCGGTGATGGCCGTGGGCTCCGG
>WRFD01000063.1 GCA_009778955.1 Desulfobulbus sp. | reverse complement strand
TCGATGATCTTGGCGACCTTGACGCCCTCGGAATGACGCTGGTTCTGCATCGAGGCGGAGAGGTGCCGCTGAAAAGGAACCGGCTCGGTCTGGAACACCACCGATTTTTTCTTGTAGGGACCGCCCTCAGGCGTCGAGGTGGTTTCGGCGTTGGCCAAATTGGAGCTGATGGTGCTCAGCCGGGTTTGCTGCGCCTTCAATCCCGAGGCGGCGATGTCGAAGGTGGTGAAAATATCCATGACAGACTCCTGTCTTGAAAGTGGAGGTGTTGCTCTTCTAGCACTGTTCTAGCAAATTATGCGCCACCATTGGCGGCATATTTGAGCATCGATAATTTTTTGTTGAGCATGGTGACCGCTGTTTCGTACAAAATCTCGTTTTCTGAGAGTTTGACCATTTCCTGATCAACGCTGACTGTGTTTCTGTCGCCGAGTCCGGCGGTGTCCCTGGCGATGGTGACCGTGCCGCTGACCTGTTCGAGGTTGCAGGGAGTCAGGGGAATGTGGCCAGGCTGGGTCGGCGTCGGCTGCAGGGTGTTGTCGGCCATGGCGCTGCGTAACTGCTCCTCGAACTGGAAGGATTTTGCCTCGTAGCTCGGTGTTTCGGCGTTGGCGATGTTGGAGCCGATGATCTCCTGGTTCTTGGAGCGGAGATCGAGCACCTTCTGCAAAAGCCTCATGGTGGTGTCGAATTGTTGAATGGCAGGCATGTGAGTTCTCCGTTGAGGGGGTGATAGGGCGGCAGCTGCGGCCAGCGTCACCGTTTATCGAATTCGAGAATGGCCGCTTCCTCGCGGGCCAGTTTAGTCCAGAGAGGATCTGTGCCTTTTTCGGCCAACTCCTTGTACAACTTAAGCGCTTCTGGCTTTTGGTCTTTTCTCAGGGCGATCTGAGCCAGGCGATACCGGGCCTGCTCGCTCCCGTCCTGATTGCGCTCGGCGATGCGCTGGAACAGGGAAAGGGCCTGGTCATTCTGCCCGGTTTGAAAGTACGATTCGGCCAGCGGCAGCAGCAGCGCCTGCCGGTTCAGCATTTCCCGCACCTCAGGTTGGGTCAGGACTTCGATCGCCTTCTTCCAGGCTTGCTGCTCATAGTAGATCCGGCCTTTCAGCAATTCCAGTTCCCGGACTTTCGGGTTGGCCTCGTCATTCATCAGGGCCAGAGCCTTGCTTGTCTGGCCGCTGTTGTAGAAGGCCAGAATCTTGGAGACGAAAATTGCCGGACGATCGGCCCCTTTCGGATAGCGGGCCAGATAGCGATCGGCGTATTCCTCGACCTGCAGGTATTGGTCGGAGGCGGACAGAGATTGAATCAGGGGGAGATAGATCTTCTCCTGGCCGGCTTCGTCGGAAACATCGAAAAGGTACTGGTAAATATCGGACGTTTGATCGGTCATGCCCAGTTTGTCGCAGGCCAGGGCCAGGTCGTACAGCATCTCGGTGTCGAGCCAACCGTTGACAAAGAGATATTTGTTCTGTTTGGCCAGCACCAGGGCTTTGACGTGGTCGCCGTTCTTAACCAGCTGTTTGATCACAATGGGAAGCTGCTGAATGAGCAGAGCCATGGTTTCGGTGCGCAGCCTTCCCGATTGAAAGCCCCGCAGCAGTTGCATGCACTGGTTGACCCCGGCCTCGTTGTCGCCCGACAAGACCTTAACCAGGGCCAGCTTGAATCCGCACTCCTCGCGCACTGCGATGGAATTGGCTTCGGCCGCGCATTTGCCGTAGATGGCCTCCGCCTCGTTGGCCGGGATTCTGTTGGCGACGAAATCCACATCGGTCTGTTTGATATGGGCCAGCAATCCGCCTTCGGTGTCGGGAAAGGCGTTGTTGATCTGCTGCAGATCGATCCGGGCCTTCTTGGCCTTGGCCGGGATATGGAGCTGGGCCATGGCCAGCCGGAACAGGACGAGATCCTGTTTGAGTTGGTTGGTCAGCATATCGGCGAGCTGCTGATAGCGTTTGGCCGCCTCGGCATATTGGCCGGCGACATAGAGTTCGTTGGCAAAGCGGGCAAGCGACATGGGGTGGTTTTCGATCAACTGGGGCGATCGTCCGGCCAGGTCTTGATATGCAGCCATGGCCTTAGCCGTTTGGCCCGTCGCCGAAAGGATATCGGCTTGGCGCAGCTGACGAAGGGGGGCAAGTGAGGCATCGTTGACCACCGAGGGGGTGTCGAGTAGTTTTTTCGCGTCGTCGAGCCGGTTGGCCAAAAGCGCTATCTCGGCCAGCAGCATATGGTGCGAGCCGCTTAAGGGGGAATCCTCGTTTTTTTTCAACCAGCCGTGAAGCTCGTAGTAGGCGTCGATCACGTCGCCGCGTTCGGCCATCTGGCGGATCTGCAGCATGGCGGCCATCTCGGCCATGGGCGTGTCGGGATATTGGATCACGATCCGCTGCAGCAGGAAGTAAGACCCTTGGTAATCCCCGGCCCTGATCAGGGCCTCGGCATAGGCGAACACGAGTCGTTCCTTGAGCTTTTCCACAGGCTGCCGGGCCACCTGTTCGCGGAGCAAATGACACACCTGAAACCAATGGCCTTCCTTGGCCTGCGTCAGCGTTTCCTCGGACAGCCAGTCGGTCATCGCCATTTGCGGAGGCAGGGCGGCGGCTATGGGAAAGGGCGGCAGGTGGAATCTGGCTGAGGGAAGCACCACCAAGGGCGATTCGTATTCGGTGAAAAACGAACGCCAGTTCTTGGCAAAGGGTGTGCTGTTGACCGGATTGGCTGGGCCGGACGGGACTAAGGCGGCGGTTTTGCGAGCCGATTCGGTCGGTTGTGGTGGGGCAGGGCGTTCCGGTTGAGAGGCGGACTGTTGGTTGCCCAGCAGAATGTCGATCACGACCTGGCTGTCGTTCTTGCGGCTTTCGCTGGTCACTTTTTGCGGCGGATAGCGGAAGTAAAAAGAAAGCAGCATGCCGTTCTTTTCGACCTTGCTGACCACCTTGATCATCTTGTCGTCGGTGTCCGGTTGGGAGAGGGCGGCGCTTGGGACCACGTCCCGCAGGACCAGGTCGACCCGCCGTCCGATAGCCGCGTGATTGAATTCCGGCAGCTGGTCAAATTCGAAGACCAATTGAATGCTGGCCAAACTGTTGTTCCGGGTGATCGCTTTAAGCAAGGCTTCGGCCCGAACTTCGGCGCCGGAAAACTGATTGACAGCAAGCAGCAGCAAGATGATGATGAATTGAAGGCGGCGCATATGTGGTCACTTAAGTTGGACGTATCTTCCCGCTTTATGCCGAAGGGACGCCTGCTTTGTCGCAAGCAATAAGCATTCCATGCGTTTTGACGGCGAAAAAGGGCAGGGCGGGGCTTTTTTTGAAGGCAATGGCGCGGAGCGTGCGGGAGCGCGATGCAGCCAAGGATGCGAAAGTCATTTTTTTGACAATTGAGCATGAGCGCTTTTTGACTGGATGCACGATGACAAGCGGCTGCCGGCCAGTGAGTTGGGGCGGCCGGGTAGAATAAAAACTAAAGGGAGAGAAGAGGTGACAAGGGAAGATTCATGGCAGTTGGCCTCGTCCTTTATCGATGCATCCTTGGAGATGGTCAAACGGTTGCAGCCCGTTGCCCGTGCCCTGGCCGCGCAGCCCACCCTTGAAGATATAGCGCCTAGGGTCGTTGACTCCGGGTTCCGGCTGTTTCACTTCGTCAAGGGCGAGGGCGCTGCTTTGGGCTTCGAACACTTGGCGGCGCCGGCGGCGGCCATGGAATATCTGCTCGACCGGGTCCGCTCAGGGTGCATTCCGCTGACCCCATCGCGCATCGCTCTGCTGGCGGAGGCCTGCGATTTTCTTGAACGCGGCTTGGCCTTGGTGCAGGTGGAAGGTTCCGATGATAATTTGGCAGACAGCGCCGCCGAGTTTGCCTTGGTCCTGCGACAGGCCTCGTTTGCGGAACACGACGCCGACGCGGACAACGAGTCGGGTTGCGGGATGTCCGAGCAGGAACGGGAAGCGTTCATCTGGGAAATGGAACATCTGGTGGCCGCTGCTGAACAGGAATGCGTCCTGTGGGATTTCGTTGTGGTCGATCCGGAACGAGTAACGGAGCTGTCCCGCATGTTGTCCCGGATGAAGCAGTGTTTTGCCCTGTACGATTTTCGCGACCCGGAACGCATTTGCCTCTCAATGGCCTCGACTCTCAACCGGTTCGCGCAGGGCGAATGTTTTCAAACCGAATACCCGGAACGGGTGTTTTTACGCTCCCTCGACGCGATCCGGACCGCATTGGCCGTCTTTCCGGCCAGTAACGGCATGGTGGTGCCCGATCTCGAAGAACGGCACCTGGCCGCCTTGCAGGGCTTGATGCGCCAACCTCTGGGGGAATTGCTGATCGAGGCGGGGCTGACGGACCCGGCTGCCATCGACCAGGCCCTGGCCATGCAGCGCTCCGCTCCTGAGGGGCAATTGCCCCGGTTGGGTGAAGTTTTGGTCGCCATGGGCCAGGTGACCTCAGAGCAGGTTGAACACGCCCTGCGCACACAGCACGACAAACGAGTCCGGGCCAAGGAAGTGGCGACGTTTAGCGATTCCGAGGGGCAGGTCGCGCCGGAGAGACCGCTGGTGGTGGCCATCGACGGCGGCAAGCTCGAACGGATGCACGTTCTGCTCGAGCGACTGCTGGCCTTGCAGCCGCCGGATCAATATCGAGAGCCTCTGGACGAACTGCAGGAGATCGTGCTCTCCTGGCGCCACGATGCGCTCGCTTCCCTGGCTGGCCGGCTGCAACGGATGGTGCACGATCTTGCCGCCGTGAGCGGCAAGCGGGTCCGTTTCATCGCCGAGGGCATCGAGACGCTGAAGGAAACGGGCGAGTCGGCCGCCCTGACCGATTCCCTGTTCCATCTGTTGCGCAACAGCGTCGAGCACGGACTTGAGACAGCCGAGGAAAGAATGGATATGGGGAAGAAGCCGATCGGCAGGCTGCACCTGCTGATCTTTCGCCAGGGCGATGACATCTGGCTCAGCGTCGAGGATGACGGCCGGGGATTCGACGGCGACCTGATGGATGCCTTGCTCATCGGGCGCGGGCTGCTCACCATCGGCGACGCTGGCCGATTGACCAACAGAGAACGCTTTGAGCTCTTGTTAAAGGAGCCGCTTGATCGATCGATGCAGGGCAACGGCTGGGGACAGAGGTTGGTCGCCGTGCACAAGAACCTGCAGGGCATCGGCGGCGCCATGGACCTGACCACCCGTCCAGGCAAGGGAACCTGCGTGACCCTGCGGGTTCCGCGGCGGCTGTGATCCACCGTGGAGAAAACAATGAAGCGCGAAGAAGAAGACTTGCTTTCATCTTTTTTCTGCTGATAGAATGATCACGGCGATAAAATTCTCGCATTGTTGACTGGCAATTGCAGCAGGAGCCCCCCTGGGTTGCCGGCGTCGGATCGAAAGAAAAAAAGGAGAAGAGAATGGCGAAAAATGTACTGCTTATCGATGATTCCAGCACCATGCGCAAGATCATCAGTCGATCGTTGCGCCAGGCCGGGCTTGATTTCGGTGAGATCTATGAAGCCGGTGACGGATTGGAAGCGCTGACCCTGCTGGAAAACGAGAAGGTCGATATCGTGCTCAGCGATATCAACATGCCCAATATGAACGGCATCGAGTTTTTAAGGGAAAAGGGCAACCGTCCGGCGATCAAGGATATTCCCGTGTTCATGATTTCAACGGAAACCGGCGATGACATCATCGGCGAAGCCAAAACCTTGGGGGCCATCGGCGCCTTGAAGAAACCCTTTACCCCGGAAAAAGTCAGCGAAGTGCTCGGGCCGCTGATCTGATTCGATGCGATCTGTGCGGTGATCATACTTCTATCTGGACGATTCTGGAGGAGACAGCTTGAACAGCTTTGCGGAAATTAGTGATAAGCTCATCGAATCGACGATTGAAATCTTTACCAGCATGGTGATGATGGATATTTCTTCAGCCGGCGAATCGGTGGAGATAACCAGGACGCTCAAAAAATCGATCACAGGCACGGTGGGGCTTGCCGGAACCCATAAAGGCGTCCTAGCTGTTCATTTTCCCAATGAAGTGGCCCTGGCGGTCACCAGCAACTTTCTGGGCATGGACATTGGTGAAATCAACGAAGATGTCCAGGATGCCATCGGCGAAGTCGCCAACATGCTCGGGGGCAACTTGAAGACGATCCTTTCCGACCGGGGCAGGGATATTCAATTGTCCCTGCCGTCGACCATATGCGGCGATGAATATACCTTTTCCTCGCAGGCGGAAAGCGACCGGATTGTCCTGCCGTTTCATTCACCCAGCGGCATATTTTATGTCGAAGTCGAACTCGAGGGTTGATCTGCCTCGGCCGCCCTGCGTCAATTTTTGCCTTGGGAGAACTGCGGTTGGAAGTGGAACAGTTTCTCGTTGATGCTACCCTGGAGGTGTTTTCCTCCATGATTCCCATCGATATAGCCCCGGAGCCGGCTGAATGCGCTGCATTGGCGGTTGAACCGGACGTGTCGAGCCTCATTGGCCTGGCCGGCGACCTCACGGGGGTGCTCATCGTTCATTGTCCCGCGCCAGTGGCGCTCAGCATCACCTCGGCCATGCTCGGCCTGGAAGCGACCACTTTGGACGAGGATGTCAGGGATGCCTTGGGTGAGGTCGCCAACATGGTTGCCGGTGGTCTCAAGGTCAGCTTGGCCGAAAAGGGTAAAAAGATCGAATTGGCCATCGCCACCACCTGTATCGGAAAAGCTATCCGCACCGGAGGCCTTGCCGGAGCCGCCCGGACCGCAGTGACCTTTGCCACCCCGTCGGGCCGGTTCTGGGTTGCGCTGTGTTATATTCTCAAGTGAGAAACCAGGCTTAAGTCTTTTCGTCCAGCCGCCGAAACATGATGGCGGAAGAATGGTGCGCAGCTTGCATGGATGGATGCAATGGGCGCCTGACCCAAGGGGCGGTGGTGAGCCTTGGCGTTGCGCCATGCATGCGGCAACTCACTGTACACAATCTTGAGTGGCAAATGAATTTCGACCTGTTTCTGCGATGAAAGCCAAAGAACGCTTCGACAAAATCCTGTTTTCCTGCCGTGACCGGATTCAAGAGGAAGTCTCAGCCCTGCTTGGCAAACCGATCAAGTTGGGAGAGCCGGAATTCCGTCACGCGAGCAAGGAAGACCTGTTTTCCGAGCCCGGCGGCAAGGAAGTCCTGATCCATGCCAGCCTGGAGGGAGAACTCCAAGGCAATGGCTGCGTGCTGGTCGGCATCAAGGATGCCATCCTTATCGGCGGCACGCTCATCATGCTGCCTGAATCGGAATTGGAAAATATCCTTTCCGAGCAGGATTACTCAGAGGAATTGCAGGACTCGTTTGGGGAGATCGCCAATATAATCTGCGGCTCCGTCACGATGACCTTGGAAGAGCAGTACCCCAAAAATGTGCGCCTGGTCCGCAGAGAGCAGGAAGTCATTGTGCCGGTCAAGGTGGTGATCGAGTCAGATCAACCCATCCTTGATGTGCCGTATTACCTGATGACCACGCCCATGCAGCTCGACGGACACGAACTCGGGTCATTGCGCCTGGTTCTGCCCGCTTCTCCCTTTGGGCTCGAAAGCTCGGCCAGTGGCGCGGAGGACCCGCCTGAGCCCGTTGCCGCGGCCAAGGCGGCCACCATGTCTCGTGAGGCCGCCGCGCCGGAGGAGCCGGTCGGAGTTCTTGAGCGCGTCGCCGGGCAGGCGCCTGCTGAGCCGGTCGAGGTGCTCCAACGGCCGGTTGAAGAACAAGCCCCGTCACAGCCCCCCGTTTCCGGGGAACAGGCGGCTTTCAGGCAGCAGGTGGCCCGGCAGAAGGAACTGGTCGATAATCTGCTGCAGGGCGGCATGGCCAAGATGTGTGAGGAGGTGAGCGCCCTGCTTGGCGGCAACCTCAAGGTCGTGTTCACAGGGAACAATGCGGCTTCCAAAGGAGAATTCCTCGACCAGGCCGGCGGCAAGCAGATCATGACCCGGATGGAAATCAAGGGTGATCACCGGGGTGAAGCCTATTTGTTTGTCGAGGACAAAACGGCTATTTACCTGGGGGGCACACTGATCATGCTGCCGGAGGTCGAGCTGGAGGAAACGGTCCGGAGCGAGGATTTCGGCGAAGATGCTCACGACGCCTACGGGGAGGTGACCAATATCATCGCCGGCGTCTACACGGCTCTTTTCGAGGAGCAGTATTCCGGCAAGTTCGGGCTGGTCAAAACCTCAATGGAACAGGTCGTCCCGATCAAGATCGATCCGGATGCGGACGAGGTGTTTCCCGCCCAGCCCTATTATCTTTCCACCGGCAGCATCCAATATAATGACCGCGAACTAGGACGGCTGCAATTGCTGATCCCTGCCAGCGCGCTTGCCTTGGAAGACGTGCATCTCCTGGATGAGGCGATCGAACCTGCCGGCGAACCCAAGCGTGAATCCCCGGCCGCCGCGCCTGCCGGCAAGCCGGCCGCGCCCAGCCATTTACGGGATCAGCCGGAGGAAAGCCCCGACATCCTGCTGTTCACCGATGATGACGGCGAAGCGGAACGGATTGCCGAACTGCTTGCGGCCATGGGGTATATCTGCCGCATCCTTCATTTCAAGGATCCGGTGCACAGCGTCCTGACCCCGAGAATTCGGATCGCCTTTCTGATCATGCGGGAGGCAAGCGAGTTGGGATTCGGCGTGGCGATCAAAATCAGCAGCGAGGGGCTGCCGGTTCCCCTGGTGGCCGCCGGACCGGCCTGGACCAGGACTCTGGTGCTCAAGGCGGTGAAATACGGCGCCTGCGATATCCTGATCACCCCGGCTTCGCCCGAAGACATCCGGGAGAAGATTGAGGTCAACCTGGTGAGGAAGGCCGCCTGATCACCTCAACTCATCATCATCGTCTTCCATCCAACTGGCAAACAGTTCCTTCTTTTTAATTTTCTCCAGCAAGGTGGTTCGCTTCAGGTTCAGGAGGCGTGCCGCTTCTTTTTTATTGCCTTGGGTCAATTTCAAAGCCTGGGTGATCAACTGGGTCTCGAAGTCGTTCACCAGCGCGTTGAAATCGATCCCCTGTTCCGGCCAGATCTCCGTCGGGGCAGGGAGGGGGGCGGACGAAAACAGGAGTAACTGTTCGGGCCGGCTGACGTCGTCGTCCAGCCGCTGCGGCGCTGTTTTTTCTTCGCTCGCCGTACCGGGAGGAGCGCCGTTGCGGTATTTTTCCGGCAGATCGTGATGCCGGACCATCGCCCCGCCGTGCAGAATGGTCATGTGCTGCACCAGGTTTTCCAGCTCCCGGACATTACCCCGCCAGGGAAGAGCGGCAAGGGCCTGCACCGCAGCCTGCTCAAACCCCAGGAGGGGATTTTTCTTCGTTTTGCCGACGAGACGGACGAAGTAGTCGATGAGCATGGGGATATCTTCGTTCCGTTCCCGCAGAGGAGGAATGGACAAAGGGATCACGTTGAGCCGGTAATACAGATCTTCGCGGAATTTACCCTCGGCCACCATCTGTTCCAGGTCGCAGTGGGTGGCGGCAATGACCCGGACATCCACCGGGATAGGTTTCAGGCCGCCGACCGGCTCGAATTCCCGCTCCTGGAGCACGCGCAGCAGTTTTGCCTGGAGCGCCGGCTTCATGTCGCCGATCTCGTCGAGGAACAGGGAGCCGCCGTTGGCGTACTCGATCCGGCCGATTTTCGGGCCGGTAGCCCCGGTGAATGCCCCCTTGGTATGGCCGAACAGCTCGCTTTCCAGAAGGTCGTCGGGGATGGCGGCGCAGTTGACCGGAACGAAGTGATGCCCGCATCTGGAACTGTGGGCGTGAATCGCCTTGGCCACCAGCTCCTTGCCGGTTCCCGATTCGCCCTGAATGAGCACCGTGCATCCTTCGTCCTCGGCAAGTTTGCCGATCAATCTGAACAGCCGTTGCATTGCGGGGCTTCGGCCGATGATTCCGTAAAATTCGTCAGAGGCCATGGCGTTCGTAGGTGAGGTGATCTGCAAGTTGGCAGGCAATCAGGCGACTGGTGCGGCGCAGCCGCCGCCTGTTCATTCTCGGCAAAGCGACACCCGGGCACGGATAGGCCCTGGTGGGCACATCGACAGTCTGCTCGGTCAAGATTATGACAATTGAAGGTTGCAGGGGCGCCATAGATGCCGGCCCCGATCTCTGGCCGACGGTCAGCATCCCGCCCTGTTGCCGCGGCAATTGCCGCGACAGGCATCGGCCTGAAAAAAGCCCTTAGTCATTTTTTTCAGGAGATCAAACAGTCCGCTGACCGCGGACCAGATGAAATCCTCCAGGCCGCCTTCGGCAACAAGCTGTTCGCCCCGCATGCTTTCGGTCCCGCCCAGGTGGCGCATGGCGCTGCCGGGGAGATCGGATTTGAAGATGGCGCGCAAGGGACGAATGAGCATGATGTCTCTGTTTTTTATCTTCTGGTTCCGAGCGGTTGTGTTCGGAGACGAGTTTTTTTCGCACCAAGGCGGCGGAAGTAAGAGACAGCGGAAAGTACAGTTTTTTTGCCGCCAGTACAATTTTTTTAATGTTACCACAAGCGGATTGAGAAAGCCAAGAAACTTTCATAAAAAGTGTCATTATCTTGACAATACATCGCAGGTTATTAACTGGGCGGATACGGATGAAAGAGGAGATGGCGGCATGAAGAAAAAATACGCGCTGCTGCTCGGCTGCGCCCTGGCGCTGTGGGCCGTGCAGGGCGAAGCAAAGGCCGAGGTGTGGGAGGGTGTCGTCACCCGGGTGCTTGATGGCGATTCGTTCCGGATCAAGCGGGGAAACCAGCTGGTGACTATCCGGCTGTACGGCATCGACAGTCCCGAGTACGGCCAAACTTTCTGGCGGGAGGCCAAGGAGGGGGCCAGCGCCTTGCTCCTTGGAAAACAGGTCATGGTTGAATCGATGGCAACCGATCAATACGGTCGGACCGTGGCTCTGGTCGGTTTTCGGGGACAATTGATCAACGCGGAAATGGTCGGCCGCGGTCTGGCCTGGGTTTACCGCCGTTACTGTACGGCCCAGCCGCTGTGCAACCGGCTCTATGCGCTGGAGGAGAACGCCAAGACCGGTCGTCTGGGGATTTGGCGGGAACCGCGGCCGGTCCCGCCCTGGATGTGGAAAAGCGGCAAGTAGGGGATCCGCATGTTTCCGGCTGTCATGAAGTGGACCGCACCGGTTCAACCGGCGGCATTTGTCTGGATGATGGTCTCAAGTTCGTCGCGGGAGAGTGTCTCGCGTTCCAACAGGGCAACGGCGAGAGCGTCCAGCCGGGCGCGATGCTCCCCGCCAGCAGACGGCGAGCCGTGTCGTAGGCGGTCTGTCCAGCTTTTTGACCTCACCGTCAATGAGGATGGCGGTTTGTTCGCTCATGATCTGGCCGGGTTGGTCGGCCAGGGAGGTGGCGGTTTTGAAGGTGAGCGGTCCCGCCGTCTCGCTCATCCCCATTCGCACGCCATGCGCCGGGAAATGTCCGAGACCCGTTCAAGTTCGTTGCCGGCTCCGGTGGTCATCTGGTTGAAAACGATTTCTTCGGCCGCCCTGCCGCCCAGCAGAGTGGAGAGGGCGGCGAGCGGATAGGCGCCGGTCGTGGGAGACACGCTCTTCCTCCGGGAGCTGCATGGTCAGGCCCAAGGCCCGGCCCCGGGAAATGATGGTCGCCTTGGGCGCCGGATCGGCTCTGGGCGGCATTCAGGCTGCCAGGAGTGATTGGCCTCGTGGCAGGCGGTGATCCGGTTTTAGCGGTCAGTGATGATCAGGCTGCGTCGTTTTGTTCCCATCAACACATTGTCCTTAGCAGCTTTTAAAAGAGCCATGGCGGCGGCCGGTTAATCGCTCCGCGCCGTCATCAGGGCTGCCTCGTTGAACAGGCTGGCCATTTGGGCGCCGGAAAATCCCGGCGTCCCCCTGGCAATCACCTGCCGCTCCACCTTTGGGCCGACTTTGGCGCTCCTGGCATGCACCTTGAGGATTTTTTTTCCCTTCCCCCAACATCGGGGGCGCCATGACCTGGCGGTCGAACCGCTCCGGCCGCAGCAGGGCCGGGGCGAGGATGTGGTAAGGCCAGGGAGTCCTTCGGCAAAGACGAGGGACGGCTTGACCGCCAATGCACGGGCTGTTCCATGGCTCTGGTTGCGCCTCGATCTTAACGCTGCTGTCAAACTGGCGGATAGTATGTTTTCCAGCGCCAAGACGCTGGAAGGTTTGTTGCCCTGGCTGCGCCGGTTGATAAAAAACGGCGCATTTTGCTTCTTGGCAGCAAGGCGAATGGATCATTTTGCGCCATTGTGAAGGGGAAGGGCGTAGGGTTTGGAGCATTGGCGTGATAGATGATGAAGCAAGGTTAAAATATGATAAATCAGCAGGATTGAGATGAATATTATGGGATAAATGCTAAATTATTATTTTAATATTAATCGATATTTATTTAATATGATAAAAATGA
>WRFD01000062.1 GCA_009778955.1 Desulfobulbus sp. | reverse complement strand
TGAAGCGGCTGGTGCAGTCTCTGCAGGAAGTCGAGGATCCGAACGAGTTCATGGAATCGGTGCGCGGCGAGCTGTTCGAGCCCGATGTCTTCGCCCTGACGCCCACCGGCGAGGTTCGAGAGCTGCCCCGGGGCAGCACGCCGATCGATTTTGCCTACGCCATCCACACCGAGGTCGGCGACACCTGCGTCGGCGCCAAGGTCAACGGCCATATGGTCCAATTAAAACATGAGCTGCAGAGCGGCGACATTGTCGAGATTATCACCCAGAAGAATCAGCGCCCCCGCCGGGCCTGGCTGCAACTGGTCAAGACCAGCAGGGCCCGGACCCGGATCCGCCACTATCTCAGACGGGAGGAAAAGGAACGTTCGCTCAAACTGGGCCGCGAAATCTGCGAGCGGGAGCTGAAGAAGCACGATATCAATTTTCATCGGTTGCTCAAGAGTGGCCACCTGCGGCTTATGCTCAAGCAGCTCAACTGCCAATCCCTGGAGGAACTGCTGGTGCGGGTGGGCAACGGTTCCATTACCGTGCCCCATCTGGTGCGGACCCTGCAACCCGAGGAATACCGCGAAGCCGAGGAAAAAAGGCGGATGGCGGAGATGGTCGAGCGCGCCCATCGTGCGGCCGAAGAACACCGCTCCACCGCCTCCCGGCACAATGCCATCGACATCGACGGCGTCGACGGCATGTTGGTCAAGGTGAGCCAGTGCTGCCACCCGGTTCCGGGCGACCCGATCATCGGCTTCATCACCACCGGCACCGGCATCTCCATCCACCGCACCGAATGCCACAACCTGCTGGCCACCGATCCGAAACGCTGGCTGGAGGTTTCCTGGGCTGGAACGCCGCAAACCTCGTATCGGGCGACCTTGCGCATCCGGGCGGAGAATCGGAAGAACATCCTGGCCGAGATCAGCTCCGCCATCAATGCCGACGATGCCGATATCATCGAGCTGAAAGCCCGTACCACGGTGGAAAACATCGCCGAGCTCGACGTGTTGCTTAACGTGGTGCACCTCAAACATTTGCAGACCTTGCAGCAGCACCTCTTGCAGATGCCCGAGGTGATCGAGGTCCGGCGCCGGTAGCTTCGGCGCGGGAGCTTGAGCGGAGGCACCATGGCGTCGGCATTGTGCGAGGTCTGCGGCAATGAACTCGAATGCGGCTGCGGCCAATGTCCCTATTGCCAGGCCCCCTGCGCGCTCGGCGGGATGAGCGCCACTGGTCCGTTTCATCGGATGGTCAACCTGGAGAAGGGCATGCCGTTGGTCCAGCAGGCGCTCGACCGGCTTGAGGCGACTATCGCCGCTGCCGGCAGCCAGGGCGTCAAGGCGCTCACCCTGATCCATGGCTACGGATCCAGCGGCGCCGGCGGGGCCATCAAGGCTGCGGTCCGGCGCCAGTTGCAGTTCTTGCGCCTGCAGGGCAGGGTCAAGGAGATCGTGCCCGGCGAAGAATTCGAAGGCCGTTCCAAACGCGGCCGGCACCTGCTGCGCCGATGCCCTTTTCTGGCTGGCCACCGTGACCTCAATCGCGCCAATCCCGGCATTACCCTGGTCATGCTCTGATGCCAATTCGACATCATGCTGTGATATTAAACAAATGCGGGCCGCGCCATAAACTGCGCGATGTTTCAACGCCGTTGCCGCTGAGCCGGGCTGCGGGATGCGGAACCGGAAGAAGATTCGAACTGTTCGAGCGCAGCGAGTTTTCGCCCTGCCAGTTCCGCATCCAGGCGACCGGGGTCGTCTCAGCGGCGCGGCATCACTTTCTTTTGGCCCTTTTCTTTGGGCAAATAAAGAAAAGGACGCCTCCCGGCGAGGGAGCAGCCTCTTGTTGTTCACACCCACGCCCATTTTATTATGATCTGCGCTCCCCTTTGTATGACGAAAAAACCTGGTCAATATTCGGTGAGCAATGCACTCATCAGTAAGCTTTAACCCATTAACGGAGGCACCATGCGCAATGGTCATCGTCCCGCCAACGGGCTGCGGCCGGTCAGCATCGAATACGGCGTCCAGCCCCACGCCGACGGCTCGGTCCTGATCCGGATGGGCCAGACCCACGTGCTGTGTGGCGTGACTGTCGAGGACAGGGTCCCGCCCTTTTTGAAGGACCGGGACCAGGGATGGATCACCGCCGAGTACGGCATGCTGCCCTGCGCCACCCACAGCCGCGGCCGACGGGAGGCCATATCCGGGCTTTCTGGCCGGACTCACGAGATCCAGCGCCTGATCGGCCGTTCCCTACGGATGATGGTTGATTTGCAGCTTTTGGGGGAACATACCCTCCGGGTCGATTGCGATGTGCTCAACGCCGATGGCGGCACCCGCTGCGCCTCGATCACCGGCGGGGCCTTGGCGGTGCGGATGGCGATCTGGAAGATGGTAGCCCAAGGCCATTTGGCCGCCATGCCGCCGCTGTTGCCGGTGGCGGCGGTCAGCGCCGGGGTAGTAGGCGGGCAGCCGGTGCTTGATTTGGAATACGACGAGGACTCAAGCGCCGATGTCGACGCCAACTTCGTCATGAGCGGCGACGGGCGCTGGATCGAAGTGCAGACCACCGCCGAGGGCGCCCCCTTCAGGCCGGAGTTGTTCACGGCCATGGCGCTCCTGGCCACCGAAGGCGTCCGCCGGTTGTTCATGCTGTGGGAGCAGGATGGCTTTCGGGGGTAGGCGTGTTTTTTGGGCAAGTGATCATGATTTCATGCGGCCCTGCGGTAGGTGTCGGAGCAGGGCCATGCCGTCCGGGGTGATTGGTTCTGCTTGGTGCAGCGGCTTGATATCGTTGAACTCGATGAATTGGCCATGGGTGATCTCTTCCTTCTGCAAGGTGAAGGGGCCCTCGCTGACGCAGGAAAAAATACGGCCCCATACCCGGTTGCCGCTCTCCTCGAAATACTGGTCGAACAGATGGGCCAGTTTGACCCCGGCCAGCCCCAGTTCCTCGCGCAGTTCCCGCTGCGCCGACTCCAGATAGGATTCGCCGGCCAGCACCACTCCCCCGGCGGCCAGATCCCAGTAACCCGGATAGATATCCTTGGTGGGGGTCCGCTTCTGGATGAACAGTTGCCCCTTGCGATTGAAAACCAGGATATAGGAGGCCCGGTGGATCAGGTTCTGTTGGCGCATGATACGGCGGGTGACCGCGCCAATGGAGTTGTTGTCCCGGTCGACGATCTCGACTAGCTCTTCGGCGGGATTGGCAAACACGGCAATACGTCTCCTTGGGTTGAAAAAGGGGGATCAGGGGCGATGGCGAAATTCCCAGCAGCGGTGGATGCGGCGGTTGCGCTGGAAATCGAAGGGGATGGTATGGTCGCTGATCTCCTGGACCGCAAAATCGTGACTTAACGATTCCTCCAAGGCGAATTTGCGGAAATTGTTGGAGAAAATCAAAAGGCCCCCCTTGGCTAATCGCTGCATGGCAAGGCGAAGGAGGGTGGGATGATCTTTTTGGACATCGAAGAGCAGTTTACGGTGCCGGGAGTTGGAGAAGGTGGGCGGGTCGAGAAAAATCAGCCCGTACCGCTCCTGGGCGCGTTGCAGCCATTCCAGGCAGTCGGCCTCGATCAGTTGATGCTGCGGCCCGCCGAACCCGTTGAGCGCCAGGTTGGCCCCGGCCCTGGCGAGGTAGGCGGCTGAGATGTCGACCGTGGTGGTGGACGTGGCCCCGCCCATGGCCGCATGGACCGTGGCCGTGCCGGTATAGGCGAACAAATTGAGAAAGATCTTGCCCTGGGCGAGCGCGGCCAGCCGAGCCCTGGTCAGGCGGTGGTCGAGAAACAGGCCGGTGTCGAGGTAGTCGGTGAAGTTGACCAGAAAGCGGCAGCCTCCCTCCCGGACCTCGTGGAGCGTCCCGGTCCCCTCTTTTTTCTGGTACTGCTGCGCTCCCTTCTGTTTTTTCCTGGTTTTGATGAACAGCCGGCTCCGCGGCACGTCGAATACAGCGCGGATGACCTGCAGGGCCAGGACGAAACGCTGCTCCGCCTTGGCCGGGTCGACGGCGGCCGGCGGCGCGTATTCCTGGATATGCACCCATTCCTCGTAGAGGTCGACGGCCAGGTTGTATTCCGGCATGTCCGCGTCGTAGATGCGAAAACAGGTGATTCGCTCTTCCTGCGCCCACCGCAGCAGGGCTTCGCAGTTCTTGATCAGCCGGTTGGCGAAATCTTCGCCGGGCGTGCCGACAGGCAGGGGAGCCAGGGTCCAGCGATGGGCGGTCTGCTCCTGCAAGGTGTTTTCCCGGCCGGTCAGCAACTGGCACTTGAGCGGCCCGTTGAACAGCCGGTGCCGCTCCTGCCATTGCATGCCGGTCATTTCTGCCAGATCGGGATTGGCGGTGAAAAAAGCAAAAGTCCAGCCGGTGAACTGGTCCCGAAAGGTTCGGCCCAGGCAACGATACAGATACTTGACCGCCTCCTTCTCTGACAGCCGTTCGCCGTAGGGTGGGTTGGTCAGCAGGCAACCGGCGGGCGCCGGGCCGTTGAGCCGGGCCAGTTGGCGTTGCTTGATGACGACCACCTCGCGCAGGCCGGCGGCAATCACGTTCTTCCTGGCAGCGGCGACCACCTTGGGATCGGCGTCGTAGCCTATGAACTGCGGCCAGACAGCGGGCATGCCCCGGCTTTCCCGGTCCACCGCCTCCTGCACCAGTCGGTCCCATAGCTGCGGGTCGTGCTTGTTCCAGGCCATGAAGCCGAAGGTCTTGCGCAACAGGCCGGGGGCGCTGTCGCTGAGCATCAGGGCCGCCTCGATGAGCAATGTGCCGCTGCCGCACATGGGGTCGAGCAGGACTGGTTCGTCGACGGCCCGGTCGAGCCAGCCGGAGAGACGGACAATGGCGGCCGCGAGGGTTTCCTTCAAGGGCGCCTCGCCGCTGTCGACCCGGTAGCCGCGCCGGTGGAGACTGTCGCCGGAAAGGTCAAGCGACAGCACCCCGCCGGTCCCCTGAACATGGAGGTGGAAGCGCAGGTCGGGATGCAGGGTGTCCACATCCGGTCGCTTGCCGAACCGCTTGCGGAACTGGTCGACAATGGCGTCCTTGACCCGCAGCGAGGCGAATTGGCTGTGGTTCAGGGCGGCGTTGACCAAAGTGGTGTGCACCGCAAAGGTCGATTTCCAGGTGAAGTGGTCGTCCCAGAGGATGGCGCTCGCCTGCGCGTAGAGGGCATCCGTGGTGGGGGCGTCGAACCGGGCCAGCTCAAGGAGGATGCGCGAGGCAAAGCGGGACCAGAGGCAGGCGCGGTAGCCGGTCTCCAGGTTGCCGCTCCAACTGACCGCTCCGGGATGGTTGGCGAGCTCCTCCCCACCGAACTGGGTAATTTCCTCGGTGACCAGGGGTTCCAGGCCGAAGCCGCAGGTGGCCGTGAAGCGCAGGGGTTGTTTTTTCTTTTTTCTGGCAATGGGGGAAGCAGGCTGCATGAACTCTTATGGTGGCGGTTGAACAGATGATGGCGGGGGGCGATCCAGGGACCGGATCGAAAACGGATTGCCGAAACCGTGTCGCTGGGCAAAACCGGTTTGCACCATAGCCAAAGTCCGGTGGTAAGTAAACAACAACCAGGCGGCCGGAGTATCGGCCTAGGGCATTGGCCCCGAGCCCATGGCAGGGAAAGAAGAGGCTGGCGTTCAGCGGGGCAGGGCCGGCTGCATCTTGCCCTTGACCATGAAATAGAGCACCGGCACCGCCATCCGGCTGATGAGCAGCGAGGCGATTTCGCCAAACATCAACGAAATGGCCAGCCCTTGAAAGATGGGGTCGGCCAGGATCACCGAAGCGCCGACCACCACCGCCAGCGCAGTCAGGAGCATGGGCCGGAAACGGATGGCGCCGGCTTCGACCACCGCCTGGGCCAGGGGCAGGCCATGGCTCAGGCGCAGCTCGATGAAATCGACCAGGATGATCGAGTTGCGGACCACGATGCCCGCCCCGGCCATGAAGCCGATCATCGAGGTGGCTGTGAAGAAGCCGCCCAACGCCCAGTGGGCGGGCAGGATGCCGATCAGGGAAAAGGGAATGGCCGCCATCACCACCAGGGGCGTGACATAGTCCTTGAACCAGCCCACCATCAGCATGTAGATCAACACCATGACCACGCAGAAAGCCAGCCCCAGGTCCCGGAACACCTCCAGGGTGATGTGCCATTCGCCGTCCCATTTCATAGCCGGTTGACTTTCCAGAAACGGCTGGGTGAGATTGTAGATCGCCACCGGGCCGCTCTGGCCGCCGAATTGACCGGCGTCAAGCTTGTGCAGCCGCTTGTTCATCGCCAGGATGGGATAGATCGGGCTTTCGGCTGCGCCGGCCACATCGCCGGTGACGTAGATCACCGGTTTGAGATTTTTGCGGTAGATCGGCTGGTCCACCGGCTGCTCGCTCACCCGGACCAGCTCTCGGAGCGGCACCAGGGGAGCCTGGGGATCGCCGCCGGTCCGTAGGGAGATGCCCAGCAGATTGTCGACCCTGGCCCGCTGTGCCTGCGGCAGTTGCAGCACCAGGTCGATTTCCTCCTGGTCGCGGGGCTGGTGGAACAGGTCGACCGATCGGCCGGACAGTCCCATCGCCACGGCTCGAGCGATCTCATCCTCTGACAAGCCGTTCAGGGCCGCCTTTTCCTTGTCCACGGTCATCACCAGCTTGTTGCGCTCTTGTTCTCGGCGCCAGTCGATGTCGACCACGCCGTCGGTGGCGGCGAAAATTGTTTTTATTTCCCTGGCCAACTGCACCCGGCTGGCGTCGTCTGGCCCGTAGATTTCGGCCACCAGGGTCTGGAGCACCGGCGGTCCGGGAGGCGCTTCCGCCACGGCCACGGCGGCGCCGCATCGTTCGGCAATGCGGGCGATGGCCGGTCGCATTCGCTTGGCTATGTCGTGGCTCTGGCTGTCGCGCGCGCCCTTGGCCTTGAGGTTGACCTGGATGTCGGCCACGGTCGGACCGGAACGGAGAAAGTAATGGCGCACCAGGCCGTTGAAGTTGTACGGCGAGGCGGCGCCGGCATAGATTTGGGTGTTGACCACTTCCGGAGCCTTTTCCACCTCCTTGGCCATTTCCAGGGCCACCTGGGTGGTCGTCTCCAGGGGCGAGCCTTCGGGCATGTCGAGGATGATCTGGAACTCGGATTTGTTGTCAAAGGGCAACATTTTCACCTTGACCTTGCCGATGAGGACCAGCGAGCAGGCAAGCGCCAGCAGGGCGAGAATCAGGACGAAGAAGCCAAGCCGCCAGCGGCTGTGGGTCAGCAGCGGGTCCATGATGCGATGGTAGAGCCGGGTGAACCAATCGTCGGGGGCATGGTCGGGGTCGTCGTCTCCCTGTGCCCCATCGCCCGGTTGGCGCAGAATGCGGATGGCGGCCCAGGGCGTGACCGTGAAGGCGATCAGCAGGGAGAACACCATGGCCGCCGAGGCGCCGATGGGAATGGGGCGCATGTAGGGGCCCATCAGTCCGCCGACAAAGGCCATGGGCAGGATGGCGGCGATCACCGCCAAGGTGGCGAGAATGGTCGGGTTGCCGACCTCGATCACCGCAGCCACGGCAATGTTTTTGAGCGAGGCCCCCTGATTGGCGTGTAGGCGCAGGTGGCGGACAATGTTCTCGACCACGACGATGGCGTCGTCCACCAGGATGCCGATGGAAAAGATCAGGGCAAAGAGGGTGATCCGGTTGAGGGTGTAGCCGTAGAGATAGAAGAGCAGCAGGGTGAGCGACAGGGTGGACGGGACAGCCAGCAGGACAATGAGCGACTCCCGCCAGCCCAGAAAGAGGAGGATCAGCAGAGCCACCCCGAAGACCGCAATGGACATGTGGAGCAGCAGTTCGTTCGATTTTTCGGCCGCTGTCTCGCCGTAGTTGCGGGTGATGCTCACCGTTACCTCGGGCGGGATGAGCGTGCCCTTGAGGCTTTCCACCTTGCGCAGGACCGTCTCGACCACCTGGACAGCGTTGGCGCCGGGCCGTTTGGCCACCGACAGGGTCACCGCCGCCTCGGGGTTTCCGTCCCGGCTGCCGAAGAGGACATAGGATTTCGGCTCTTCCGGACCGTCGGTCACCGTGGCTACCTCGCCGAGGTAGACCGGCGCCCCGTCGTGCACGCCGACCACTAGCCGTTCGGCCTCCTCGGCCGACTGGAGGAAAAGGCCGGTCTGCACCAAGATCTCGGCATTGCCGGCGTGCAGGATGCCGGAGTTCGATTGGATGTTGGCCTGCTGCAGGCGGATCTCCAGGTCCGCCGGGCTCAGGTTGCGGGCCGTCAGTAGCAGCGGGTCGAACTGGACCCGCAACTGCCGCCGGGCGCCGCCGATCACCTTGGTTTCGGCCACTTCAAAGATCGATTTTACCTGATCGTCCACTTCGGCGGCCAGGCGGCGGAGGGTGAAGTGGTCGTAGGAGGCCGAATGGAAGGTCAGAGCTAGGATCGGAACATCGTCGATGGTGTGCGGCTTGATCAACGGCAGCGACACTCCGTGCGGAATCCGGTCGAAGTTGGTCTGCAGTTTCTGGTTGAGGCTGACGACCGCCTTTTCGAAATCCTCGCCCACGTAGAAGCGGGCGATCAGCAGGCACTGGCCGGGCATTGAGGTCGAATAGATGTATTCGATGCCCGGAAGTTCGTAGAGCAGCTTTTCCATGGGAATGGCCAGCCGTCGCTCGACCTCCTTGGCCGAGGCGCCGGGCATGGCTACCATGACGTCGATCATCGGCGCCTTGATCTGCGGCTCTTCCTCGCGGGGCAGCAGGGTCAGGGCCAGCAGGCCGAGGAGCAGGGAGGCGATCAGGCCGATCGGGGTCAGTTTCGAGTCGACAAAGATCCTGGTCAGCCGTCCGGCAAAGCCCGGTTCGGCCGGATGCTGCTCCCCGTTCATGGCCGGGCCCGCAGAGGTTGCCCGTCCACCAACAGCCGGTTATTGCCGGTGGCCACGGTTTCGCCGCCGTCAAGGCCGGAGAGGATCTCGACCATGCCGTCGCGGCGCATGCCGGTCCGCACCAGACGCAGACTGGCGCGGTTGTCGTCGGTGACCACGAAAACCCGGTCCATCTGTCCGCTCGGTGCAACGGCGCTCTCTGGCACCAGTAGGGTGCGGGCATTGGCGCCGGTAACGAGCAGGCGGGCGAACTGTCCGGGGCGCAGGGCAGGGTCAGGGGGCAGGTTGAGGATCACCAGCGCGGTGCGCGATTTCGGGTCGGCCGCGGGCGCGACCTCGGACACTGTGGCACGGACCGTCACTCCGGCCGCCTCCACCCGGACCGTGAGCGCATCCCCCGGACGTATCCCGAGAACCAGGCTCTCCGGCACGGCGGACCGCACCTGCAGGGTTCGCAGGCTTTCCACCTGGAGCAGCACAGTTCCCGGAGTGGCCAGATCGCCGGCCTGGGCATTTTTCCTAGTCACCACCCCGTCGAAGGGAGCGGTGATGGTGGTGTAGCCCAGCATGGTCTTGGCCTCCCGGTAGCCGGCCTGGGCCACGGCGAACTGATCGGCCATGGATTTGACCGTCTCCGGCGTGGAGGCGTGTTTGGTCTGCAGACTCTGTTCCCGCTCCAGGTTACGCCGGGCCTGGGCCAGCAGTGCCTCAGCCTGGCTCAGTCGGGCGGTGATTTCTCCGGCGCTGACGGTCACCAGCAGATCTCCCGCTTTCACCGCGGAACCGAGGACGACCGGGATGTCCGTGATCACCCCGGTGATCTTGGCGGCAATAGCGGCCCGTTCGGCGGCCTGCACGGTGCCTGTCACCTCGATTGAGGCGGGAAGAGCCTGCCGGCACACCCTCGCTACAGTGACCTCAACCGACTGGGCGGGCTCCCCGGCGCCTGGAGCCGTGGCGGCAAAACCCAGCGGCAGTGTGCTCAGCATCAGGAAAGCAAGGAAAGGACGCGCCACTCGATCGCTTGCCATGATCAGTTCCTCTGGGCGAATTGGCCAAGACCGGCGGCCCGGCGCAGATCGGCTATGGCTATTCTGCGGGCCGATCCGGCCTGGCTGTGGCTTAGCTGGGCTTCGGTCAGGCGATTTTCCGTGTCGATCAAGTCAGAGGCGAGCAGCACCCCTTCCTTGAACCGCAGGCGGGCCAGCCGAGCGCTCTCCGTTGCCGCATCCACCATCTTGCCGGTCACCTTGATCCGTTCTTCTTCCTGCCGCACGGCCAGGGCCGCCTGTTCCATTTCCAGGTTGCAGGCCAGCTCCATCTTGCGCTCCTCTTCCTTGGCCGCCCGCAACTGGGCCATTGCCCGCTCGGTGGCGGCCGCAGCCTGGCCGCCGTTGAACAGGGTGTATTGCATCCGGATCCCGGTGACCCAAGAGCTGCCGGAACCGTCCAGCTCCAGGCCTTTCTCGGCCTGATAGCTGCCGAAGAGGTCGGCCGTCGGCCAGTAGCCCGACTCCGCCTGTTTGATCCGGGCCTCCAGCGCCTTGACAATGGCGGCCATGGATGCCAGTTCCGGACGGTTGCGGAAGGGGCGTTCTGCCGGGATCTCCTGCTCTTGCCAGGCCGCCGGATTGATGGCCTCCTCCTCCCCGGTGCGGCCCAGCAGGTGCAGAAAACCGCGCTGCGCCAGTTGGAGGCCGTGTCTGGCCTGGATCGACTGCTCCGTGCTCCGTGCCTGCTGGACCTCAAGGTTGAGCATGTCCTCCCGGAGCAGGGCGCCTTCCTCGAAACGGGCCCGGGCAACGGCCAGCGAAGCGTCGATGGCCTGCAGGGCCGATTGCCTGGCTTTGACCGATTCCTCTGCCTGGACAATGGTGCAGAAGGCCCGCACCACCTCGAATTCGAGCCGGTTGCGGACGGCCGCCCGATCGAATTCCGCCGAACGGCCCTGCTCGTCGGCCGCTTTCAGGGCCGCTTGGTCATGGCCGCCGTTGTAGATCCGGTATTGGATCATGGTCTTGGCTTGCAGGCTGTCCGTGGTGCCGGGGTCGTTGAAATCAATCGCGTTGGTGAACATGCCCTGGTTGAGGATATTGCCGAAGGAATACATGGGGTTGTTGGTCCGGCTATATTCGGTGACCACCGAGATTTGGGGATAAAACGCGGCCCGGGCCAATTTGATGTCGGCGTCGGCCGCCTTGATCCGTTCCAGGGCGGCGGCGGCGTCGGGGTTGTGGTGCAGGGCGTAGCGAACCGCCTCCCGGACGGTCCAGGGCGAAGAGCCTATTTCGCCGTTGTCGGCGATCAGTTTGCAGGGAAGAAAAGACAGCACGGCCACACAAAAGACCATAATGAGGCATAGGCGACGCATGATTATCAACCTGTTTTGGCGGACATCAATGAAACGGCGGCATGGCTCGCGCCAAAGGAAAAAACACAAGCGCGGCCGGGCCGGCTCCTGAATATTTGTGCTTATGCGGACATATCGAGGGAAAATAGGTTCTTCGCTTGAAGATTGCAATCATAATGTCAGACCACTGTTGTCTCAAGGTTTTCTCCACAGAACCTCCTTTCAGCAAAACGATCTGTTGCCGGTGATCCATGGCCGTATTCCCTGTTAAAAGAAACAATTGCAGAGCCCTGTGGATGGTTCTGTTTGAGCTCTGTTTGAGCTGGCCGCGCAGTATGGAAAAGATAGTCTTGCCGCCTTGCGGCAACAGTGTTTCGGACTATGCATTTTTTTGCCTTCTCCATCAACTGAAGTTAAAAAAAATAGAATTTTACACGGTTCAATCTGCGCTGTCCGTGTAGCGCATAGTATGTCCAACAGAACAACATGGCTTCTTCGAAGGCCTGGCCTGTTTCTAGCCAGTAAAACTACTTCCGGAGGAAACATGTACATGACTCGATCCCTGTTTTGTGTTTTGGGCTGCGCAGTCCTGCCCCTTGGTTTCGTCTTCGCACCCTGGTTCGGCGCCATTGCCGGACAGACCATCACCATCAGCGACATTATCACCCCGATAAACCATAACGTGTACGGCAACGGTACGCCCCGTGCGGCAATACCCCACTGACGGGGCTTGCCGACGGCAACAGCGTCATTCTTGTCAACAGCGTAGTGTGGGGGCAGCCAATTGATGCTTGTCTACGGTGGGCATGCCGACAACACCGATTCCGCCACCGCCGCGAGCTACTGTACATGCCGATAAAAGTATAATGGGCGGGAGTGTCTACGGCGGGTATGCCGCTAGCATTACCGGCGCCGCCACGATCGAAGGCAACAAAGCAAGTCATTATGGAAAATGACAGCGAAGTGCTTAGGTCCAACCGGGTCGACGGCGGATATGCCTATGCCAAGAGTGCCTCCGATTCCGCCTCGGTCAAGGACAACAGCGTGATCTTCAGCAACAGCAAGGTGGGCGGACAGATTGCCGGTGGGTACGCCAATAGAGAATCTGGCGTCTTTGATGCTGCCACCATCGCTGTCGCCGAAGGCAACAGGGTAACCATCAACAACGGCGCAGCGGGTTGGGGCGCCTTTGGCGGATGGGCCAGCAGCTCTGGCTCTGGCTCTGGCTCTG